>CABYXR010000004.1 GCA_902522955.1 uncultured Pelagibacteraceae bacterium | reverse complement strand
CAACTAAAACCTCATCTGAAGGTTTTCCCCAAGGTGTACTGATTTTTTTCCATTTCGTTTTTTCAAAACCCTCCATTTTATAAAGACCACTTCCGCCAATTATCCCAAGTTTTCTTTTTTTCATTATTTAATTATTAAAGCTTTTTTGCTAGAACTTGAAGCTAAATATGGATTTAAAAAAACATATAAGATCAATCCCAGACTATCCTAAAAAAGGCATTCTTTTTAGAGATATAACTACTTTAATAAAAGACGCCTCAGCATTTAAATATACTAATGATAAAATTATTGAATTAGCAAAAAATATAGATTTCGACAAAGTTTCAGCCATAGAATCAAGGGGTTTTATATTTGCCTCGACTGTTTCTTATCTGCTTAAAAAACCATTTATATTATTGAGAAAAAAAAATAAACTTCCAGCAGAGACACATTCGGTAGATTTTAAACTCGAATATGGAGATGCGACTATAGAAGTTCACAAAGACTCTATCAGTAAGGGTGACAAGGTGCTTGTGATTGACGATCTTATAGCAACAGGTGGAACTGCTGAGGCAGCTGCCAAATTAATTGAAATTTCTGGAGGAAAGGTCGCTGGTTTTATTTTTGTAATTAATTTATTTGACTTACCGGGAAGTAAACTCCTAAAAGACAAAGGTTATAAAATCCATAGTCTTATAGAATTTCCAGGTCATTAATTATTATTAATAAAATTCTGAATATAATTTTTAAGACTTATTTTGCCAAATTTTTTGTAAATCTTATTAGACAAATTTATATTTGTTAAAGCCGAAGCATATCTTTCGCCAGGCCTTTTGGGTAAATATTTTATTTTCGATTTAAACAACTTGGCCACTGCATTTATTGAATAAGTTTTTTTATTTGAAATACTATAGTGTCTACAAAGATTTTTTTTCCAAGCATAGTAACAAACATTAATAGTATCAAAAATATGAGTAAATCTTCTTGATTGTGTTCCTGGTTTAACTACAGGTAAAGGCATTTTTCTTTTATAGTGATTTTCAAAAATTCCTATAACGGTTGCCATTTTTCCTTTAGAAATTTGATAAGGACCGTAAACATTATAAAAATAAATTACTTCATATTTAAATTTAAACCATTTCTTCAAATTCTCTAATAGTTCGAGATTTTTTGCTTTAGTGAAAGCATAGGGAGAGAGATTTTTATCATTGCCTTTATTTCCCAAAGATGCTGAGGTAGCAGAATAAATTAATTTTATCTTATATTTTAAGCAATAACTAAAAATTGCATTGGATCCTACAGAGTTAGACACTATGCAATCATTCATGTGTGAAAAACTCTGATAAATTCGCGCAAATTCCCCAAAGTGAAAAATAGTTTTTATATTTTTAGGATTTTTTAAAATCTTAAAAATATCTGCCGTTTCCCCTTTAATATAATTTACCCTCAGATTTTTAACATGGTTAGTTTTTTTTCCTGATGAATAATTGTCAATACTTATTATTTGATATTTTGTTTTTTCCAGTAACAACTTGATCAAATTGGTACCTACAAATCCAGCTCCTCCTGTAATTACAATTTTTTTTTTTAAAACCATATTAGTTAATTGATTAACATTACTTAAATTTAAATTAATCTATTTTTGGCCTTCGCCAAGATTTTTTTCCTAAGATTGCATTACTAATACCACTTAATCTATTTAAGTAAATATCTTTTTTTAGATTATTAAATATTATTTGAAAAAAAATAGTTTTTATAAAAGATGAAATTAATTTTGGAATAATAATTATAAGAGATACAAAAAATCCTTTATATTTTTTATGAAAGTAAAAAGTTGACCACATCCAGTGCCAATTCCTATTTTTTTCCAATTCAACTTTATATTTTTCATCTACTGAACTTCCTCCTTCATGATAAATCTTCAAACTTTTATCTAAATATATTTTACCTTTATTCATTTTTACTCTTTTACATAAGTCTATTTCTTCAAAATATAAAAAATAATTCTCGTCAAAAAAAGTTTTTTCAAATTTTTCCATATTTAAAAATATTGCAAAACCTTTAATATTATCCACCTCAAAAACTTTTTTGTCGATAGTGGAAAATTTAGTACCCTGATATTCAGATGGGCCAATTAGCCAAAAATTTGGATATTCTTTTGCTGTATTAAGAAAATTATTTAATGTATTTTTTTCTAGAATAGTATCTGGGTTTAATACTAGAGAGTATTTTGAAGTGACCTGAGACAATCCAATATTATTAGCAACGGAATAACCTTTATTTTCACCAGTCAAAATACATTCTATCTTTGGATATTTAATATTCAGTTTTTGTTTAAAGTTTACATTATTAGAATTTTCAACAACTATAATTCTAACTGATTCTGGTAATGAGTTAAGGCAAGTGTAAAGTTTTTTTTCACTTTTATAAGTTGTAATCACTATACTGATGTCTTTTATATCCATAAAATAATAATATTTGATTTTATAAGATAATTATTTTACTAATTTATAACATTAAAGCATAATATTCTTTTAAAATATAATATGAAAAAAATCATAGTTACTGGAGGATCTGGTTTTATCGGCAGTAATTTAGTTAATTTTTTAATAAAAAAGAAATACTATGTCATCAATATAGATAAATTAACTTATGCATCCAATAAAAAAGCTCACTTTGATAAAAAAAGTAAATTTTATAAGTTCTATAAAATTGATTTAAACAATAAAGACAAACTAATTAAGATCATTAAAAGATTTAAACCCAAAGCAATATTTAATCTAGCAGCAGAAACACATGTTGATAGATCAATAGATGGACCTAAAAATTTTATAAATACAAATATTTTGGGAACTTTTAATCTTTTAGAGTCAATCAGATATTTAAAAAAAAATAAAATTAATACAAAACTAATTCATATATCTACGGATGAAGTCTATGGTGATATAAAAGAAAACAAAAGATCAAATGAAAAGGCAAATTACGAACCAAGTTCCCCCTACTCTGCTTCTAAAGCAAGTGCGGACCATCTAGTAAAGTCTTATATCAGAACTTATAATATTGATGCAGTAATATCTAACTGTTGTAATAATTATGGACCTTATCAATTTCCTGAAAAGTTATTACCAAAAATGATATCAAACATATTCAATAATAATCCTTTGCCAATTTATGCCAGAGGTCATAACACGAGAGAATGGATACATGTGGGGGATCATTGTGAAGCCTTATTCATGCTTTATTTAAAAGGTAAATCTGGAGAAAGTTATAATGTTGGGTCGGGAATAAATATAAAAAACATTGATCTAATAGAAAAGTTACTAAAGATTTGTAAAAAACTAAAAATTAAAATAGGAAAAAAAACGAAAATAAAATTTGTGAAAGATAGACCTGGTCATGATTTTAGGTACGCACTAAATAGTAAAAAAATTTTTAAAAAATTTAAGTGGAAAGCAAAAATCAAATTAGATGTTGGGCTTGCTGAAACAGTAAAATGGTACAAAAATAATAAAATTTATCTGAGAGGAATATCAAAAAATATTTATAAAAAAAGATTAGGTTTAAAGTTATGATTAAAAAAGGGATAATTTTAGCAGGAGGAACTGGAAGCAGAATGAGTCCTTTGACAAAATCTGTAAATAAACAATTATTACCTCTTTATGATAAGCCATTAATTTTTTACCCCCTTTCCGTACTTATGCTCGCAGGAATAAGGAATATTTTAATAATTGTAAATAAGGGACAACTTGCACAATTCAAAAAAATTTTGCCTGAAAAAAATAATTTAGGTATTAAGATACAATATAAAGAACAACTTAAGCCAAATGGTCTTCCAGAAGCATTTATAATTGGAGAAAAATTTATCGATAAAGATAATGTAGCTTTAATTCTAGGTGATAATTTTTTTTATGGTCAAAGTTTAACGAAAACTCTAAAAAAAAGTGTTTCTATTAAAAATGGTGCTAAAGTTTTTTTACATCCTGTAAAAAATCCAAATTTGTATGGAGTTGCATCAATAAATAAAAAAAATAAGGTCATTAAAATAGTAGAAAAACCAAAGAAAGAGTTCTCTAATTTAGCTGTAACTGGATTATACTTTTTTGATAATAAAGTTGTTAAATTCAGTAAAACCTTAAAGCCTTCAAAACGAAAAGAATTAGAAATAGTTGATTTACTGAATAAATATAAAAGGGCAAAAAAACTTAAAGCAGAATTTATAGGAAGAGGAGGAACTTGGTTAGATACAGGAAATATTAAAGATTACTACGATGCATCAAATTATATTTCTGTTATAGAAAATAGACAGGGTTTAAAAATAGCTTGTATTGAAGAAATAGCATTTAAAAATAAATGGATAAATAACAATAATATTAAAGAAGCTATAAAGTTTTATGGAAATTGTGAATATTCAAGCTATCTCAAAAAATTAGTATAATTCAATGTATAAAATTTTAAATAATTTTTATCAATCAAATATATTTGATAAATTACCAAAGTTATTAGCCAGAAAACTTTTCAAAATATTTAAAATATTTTTTGTTGAAACTAATTTAGTTTCATTGCCCAAAAATAATCACCCAACTTATTTAGATAAAGATCTACAATCAAAAATAATTGCAAATGAGAATGATCAGTTTTACCGTCCTTTTTCAACTTGTTTTTACCTTTTAGAAATTTTAAGTTTATATTCTAAGACCCACAAAAACTTTAGCTTATTTGACTTTGGAGCTAATAACATTGATAATTTTATTTATCTAAATAGATACTTAAAAAACTGGCAGTACATTTATCATGACCTACCTCATTACAATGAGGTAATTTCAAGTTTAATTGAGGAAAAAGGATTAAAAAATATTACCGTGTCTCAAAACTTGTCTTTAGGTGAAAAACCTATAGATTTTGCTTTTTTTGGTAGTTCTTTACATTATACAAATAACTATAAACAGGTACTTGAAAGGTTTTTTCAAAATAAGACAAAAAATATCATTTTATCTCATACCCCATTCTATATCTCGAATAAAAATAAAAATGATATAGTCCTAAAGCAAGTTAATATACACCCAATAATAAATTATGCCTATCTATTTCAGTACGATAATTTTATTACTTTTATGAAGGATAATAATTATACTCTTGTATCACAAAACAAAAATAATTTAATCAAATTTTTGAATTTTAAGAATTTTTCAAATGATTTTTCGTTCATAAATTTTTTAGACTTAACATTTTCCTACCAAAATAATGATTCTTGATTGATGAAAATAAAATCCACAAAATTCAAAGACTTAAAAATAATTTTTTCCCAGGTTCATAAAGATCAAAGAGGAAGTTTTAGAGAAGTATTTAAAAAAAGATTCTTTAAAAATAAAAGTTTTGTTTTTACATGCGTATCGATATCGAAAAAAAATGTTCTAAGAGGTATGCACCTGCAAACTCAAAATTCACAAGGTAAATATTTAACTGTTTTAAAAGGTGAGATTTTGGATGTTTGTGTAGATTTAAGAAAAAATTCAAAGACTTTTGGAAAATATTTTAAAATAAATATTTCAGATAGTAATGGTGTTTCTGTATATATACCCCCTGGATTTGCTCACGGGTTCTTAGGATTAAAAAATGAAAATATTATCAGCTATCATTGTACTAATTATAGATCAAAAAGCCATGAAATTGGAATTATTTGGAACGATAATGATATTAAAGTTAAATGGCCAATCAAAAAACCTATACTATCAAAAAAAGATAAAAAAAATATTTCATTTAAAGATTATATCAAAAAATATGCATAATTTAAAAATTTATTGTATGTGTCTAGATAATGAATATTTAGAAGCAGTGAAAAAACATAATTATATACCTGTGGGTTTAAAAAATAAAAATTTTTCAGATGAGTGGCTCACAGATGATACTTTGATCAATATCAGCGAAAAAAACCCTTATTACGGTGAATACACTTTTTATTACTGGTATTGGAAAAACCTGCTTAAAGATAAAAAAGAAAATGATTGGATTGGCTTTTGCTCATACCGCGAACTTTGGGGAGATAAGAAAAAAATAATCGATAAACATTCGACAAGGTCATTATTGAAAAGTTTGCCTGAAGAGTGGAACGATTACGAGACAATTATTGGTGAACCATTCAAATTAAAAAAACCTGGAGTTTCAAAAATATTGAAATACGGAAAATTAGCACTTATGAGAAATTTTCAAGAGATACTTAAAGCTAATTCGAGCATAAGATTTCAATTCGATATGTTCCATGGAAATGGCTATTTGGATGAAGCAATTAAAATGCTTCCAGAAAAAGATAAAAAAGATTTTGATTATTACGTTAGAAATGAAAACTCTTTAAACCAAGGGAATATGTTTGTAACAAAGTCATCCAAAATAATAAATAACTATTTCTCAGAAGTTTTTTCATGGCTCGAAAAATGTGAAAAAATATTTGGATTTAATTTAAAAGGTTATAATAAAATAAGAATGTACACATTTTTAGCTGAAAGATTTTTACCTTACTGGTTTAAAAAATACACAAAATCATTAGAATGGCCAGTAGTTTATTGCGATATAAATAAAAATTTTTAAAATGAAAAAATTTAAATTTAGATCTTTCAGAAAAAAAAGTGGTAAGTTAACTGCGTTTTCCCTGAGAAAAAGTTTTCCGATAAAAGTTAAAAGGATTTTTATCATAAACGGAGAAAAAAATTTTGTTAGAGGTGATCACGCTCATAAAAGATGCTCGCAATTTGTTTACCCTATATTAGGTAAGATAAAAATAGAATTAATTAGTAAAATAGAGAAAAAGACAATTATCTTAGATCATAACAGAAATGAAGGTTATCTGCTAAAACCAAAAACTTGGTGCAAAATTAAATTTTTAACTAAAAACGCTATACTTTTAGTAGCATGTGATATGGAATATCAATTTAGCGATTATATAGAGAAATATTCTGATTTTTTAAAAATAATAAAGAAAAGTAAATAATGAAATTACTTGTTACCGGAGCTTGTGGCCACATTGGCTCTTTTATAATTGAAAAGGTTGCAAAAATTAAAAGAATAAAAGAAGTTATACTCATCGACAATTTCAACTCTCATCGTCACTCGACATTGTTTAACTTAAAAAAAAATAAAAAATTTAGCTTTTATAATATTGATTTAAGCAAAACCTCTTTAAAAAAATTCAAAAAAGTAGAATATTTAATTCATTGCGCCTCATTAACTAATGCCCAAGGAAGTTTTTCTATTAAAAAGGAAATGTATAGAAATAATATAGCCTGTATGAAAAATGTTATTAATTATTGTATTAAAAATAAATCAAAACTTATTCATATTTCTTCAACTAGTGTATATGGGAAACAAGTTAAAATTGTTGATGAAGATGATGAGAGTTTGTTAAAACCACAGTCTCCATATGCTGAAATTAAGTTGCAAGAAGAAAAGATGTTAAAAAAAAATAAGAATAAAATTAAATTTATGTCTTTTAGATTTGGAACAATAGCAGGTGTATCGAAGGGTATTAGATTTCACACAGCAATTAATAAATTTTGTTTTAATGCGTCTTTAAATGAAAAAATCCTTGTATACAAAACTGCCTATAATCAATACCGACCATATCTCTCTTTGAAAGATGCTTTTAAAGTTTTCAAATTTTGTATTGATAAAGACGTATTTAATAATGACATTTATAATGCTCTAAGTGGTAATTATACAGTAAAACAAATAATAAAGATGATTAAGAAATATAAAAAGAAAACATCAGTTAAATTTGTTAAAACTAAGATTATGAATCAGCTTAGCTACCATGTAGATAATCAAAAATTAAGTAACTTAGGATTAAAATTAAATTCATCTATTCAAAACGATATAAAAGATACAATTAAATTATTGAGCGGATTAAAATATTAATGAAATGTAAGATTACTAATAAACCTATGCAGCCTTTTATGAGTTTTGGTAAAATGCCAATTGCAAATGGTTTTATTGAAAAAAAAAATTTTTCAGGAGAATTTTTTTTTAATATGGAAGTAGGTTTTAATGATGAGCTATCATTATTTCAGTTGAACGATCATCCCAAGCCTGAAAAAATGTTTAACCAAAATTATCCTTTTTTTACTGGTAGTTCAGAATATATGAAAACACATTTTAAAAAATATGCAGATTTTGCAAAAAAATATATTAAAACAAACTCTAAAGTTATTGAAATTGGATCAAATGACGGGACATTTCTAAAAAATTTTGATGTGAAATCCCATAAAATTCTTGGGTTTGAGCCCTCAAAAAATGTAGCAGGTGTGTCAATAAAGAATGGAATTCCGACATTAAATTGTTTTTTTAACAAAGAAAATGTCGCTAATTTGAAAGAATATTTAGGTCAAACTGATCTTATATGTGCTTCCAATGTAATATGTCATGTCCCAGACTTGAATAATTTAATTGAAACTGTGAGTTTATTATTAAGTAGTGATGGAACTTTCATTTTTGAGGAACCCTACCTAGGATCAATGTTTGAAAAAGTTTCATATGATCAAATTTATGACGAACATATATTTATGTTTTCAGCATCATCAGTATCAAAAATATTTAAAAGATTTGATTTAAAATTAATAGATGCAATACCACAAGATACTCATGGTGGTTCAATGAGGTATATTATTAAAAGAAATACTAATAACTCCGACCAAAATATAAAAAAAATAATTAGCTTCGAAGAAAAAGGAAAGATCAACTCATTAGAGTCTTGTTTAAATTTTAAAAAAAATTGCGAAATCTCAAAAGAAAAGATATTGAAGAAGATAAGATCATTAAAAAATAATGGTAAGACTATTTGTGGTTATGCCGCGACGTCAAAAAGCACAACAGTTTTAAACTACTGCAATATTAATAGTAATTACATAGATTTTATTTGTGATACTACAAAAGAAAAAATAGGAAAATTTAGTCCAGGAATGCACATTCCCATAAAAGATATGGAATATTTTCACAGAAACACCACAGATTGTATATATTTATTTGCTTGGAATCACAAAAACGAAATATTAAATAAAGAAAAAGAATTTAAAGGTGAATGGTTTTCTCATGTTGAATTATAAAAATAGAATTGTTTTTACAGGGGGAACTGGAAGATTTGGTAAAATTTTTAAAGAAAAAGAAAAAGATACGAAGTTTAAATTTTACTTTCCTTCAAGAAGAGAACTGGATATTTTAAAAGTCAATAGTATAAAACGATATTTAACACGTATAAAACCTAAATATTTAATTCACCTTGCTGGATTATCCAGGCCAATGAGTATCCATAATAAAAAAATTGATCAGAGCATAGACAAAAATATAATTGGTACAGCTACTATAACTAAAATGTGTTACGAATTAAAAATAAAATTGATATATGTATCAACGTGTTATGTATATCCGGGTATCAAAGGTAATTATTCAGAACTTTCTCCATTAAAACCTATTAATAATTATGCTTGGTCAAAACTTGGTGGTGAGTGTGCTGTGATGTTATATAAAAATTCTTTGATATTAAGAACTTCGGTAACAGAAAAACCCTTTGTTCATAAAGGTGCTTTCAATGATTTTAAAACAAATTTTATTTTTCACGAGGATTTAGTTCCAAAAATTTTAAAGGTTATAAATCAAAAAGGTATAATAAATATTGGTGGTAAATCTCAATCTGTTTATAATTTTGTAAAAAAACATAACCCAAAAATTAAAAAGTTTTCTGCAAGAAAAATATTAGGCAAAAATGCTCCCTTGAATATTAGTATGAACATCAACAAATTTAGAAAGTTAATCAATGATTAAGTTTTGGTCTTACGGAAGAGAGTTTAAAAAATATAAAAAACCGATAATTAAAAACATAGAAAAGACTTTAAAAAGAGGCAACATTTTTTTTGGTAACGAAATTAATTCTTTTGAAAAAGAATTTGTAAAAAAGTATAAAGCAAAATACGGTATTGCAGTAGGAAGTGGAACTGATGCTTTATTAATATCATTAAAAACATTAAACCTAAAACCGGGAGATGAAATAATAACAGCAGCTAACACAGCAATACCTACTATTTCGGCAATAATTAATGCTGGCGGAGTCCCGAAGTTGGTAGATATTGGAGAGGATTATTTAATTGATGTTAAGAAATTAGAGAAAGAAATTTCAAAAAAAACAAAGGCCGTAATCCCTGTACACCTTTATGGACAAATGTGTAAAATGGAGGAAATTATCAAAATTGCAAAAAGAAATAAAATTATAGTTATTGAAGATTGTGCGCAATCTCAAGGAGCAAAATATAGAAAAAAATTTTCAGGTACGATGGGTAAATTTGGATGTTTTTCTTTTTATCCAACAAAAATTCTTGGTGCATATGGAGATGGAGGATTTATTTTAACAAACGATTTCAATGCCTATAAACAAATAAAAAGAATAAGATTTTACGGTATTGAGACAGTAGAAAAAAATAAATTTAAAAATCAATATTATGCAAATGAAAACGGAGTAAACTCCAGACTTGATGAAATTCAGGCTTCAATTTTAAGATTTAAATTAAAAAAAGCAGATGAATTTATAAAAAAAAGAAGAGATTTAGCAAAACTTTATACTAAAAAACTATCTTCAACAAATTTAGTTCTTCCAATAGAAAACTTAAGATGTAAACATGTATTTCATCTATTTACAGTATTTCACGAGGAAGCTAAAAAAATAAAAAGACAACTTCTTAAAGAAAAAATACAAACAAGATCAATTTATCCTTACCCTATCCACGAAATGAAGGCATATTCGCAAATGATTAAAAATAAAAAAAATCTTAGAAATTCAGAGAAAAAATCAAAAGGGATATTTTCTTTACCTTTGTACCCCGAACTTAAAAAATCAGAGGTAACTTCGATTTGCAATAAGTTAGTAAAGATTTTAAAAAAGATTTAAAAAATAATTAATTAAATTTATATCCCATTTGAAAGTAATTAGATGGAAAAACACACTTCTCTTTAAAGATCTCATCCCACTCTTTTTTTATAAAATAATCTTTTTTATTATGAACTGAATAAGTTTTATAAAATGAATTAGGTAAACCTGCATATTCCCATACCTTAAAATAAAAAGCCTGTGAAACTTTTTCAAAATTATTTACGTATTTTTCTACTATTTTTTTTTCCATCTCATGTAGACAATCAATTGCAATTGAAATATCAAAAAATTTTCTAGGTAAAAATTCTATTTGATGAGGAAAAATATATGTTACATCATTTTTTGAAATAATTTTTAAAAGTTCGTTTTGACTCTGGGCTTGAAAGGCAAGCTCAACTTTTTTGTCTGGAAATAATTTTTTGGTATTATCATAAGAAAAGTTTATCGCCGGCGGAATATCGGCAACCACGTATTTAATATCTTTTTTAATAGCAAGAATTACTTGGGTAGTTCTCCCAGAACCGGATCCAATTTCTAGAAATGTATTTTTCTTATCTTTAATTTTGCTAAGCAGAAAATCAATTTTTTCAAATTCAAATAAAGAGTTTAAATCATCTTGAGAAATTACATTGCCATCAATAATTAAGGAAGGTTTTTTTTGATCGTAATTTTCTTTCACCTTTTTTATTATTTCAAAATTTTTAAAAACAGATTTGTTTTTTATATTTTCATAAAGCATATAAAGTATAATATTGTGATAAATTGACTCCTCGTATGAAAAATTTTTTTGTTTTTTGAAAAGATTTGTTTTTAAATTAATGGTATTTTTTTCAATAGCTTGACAAGCTTCTCTAATGATTATGTCATTGAAGTGTGTGAATGTAAAATATTCTTTTCCTAAATCATCTTGGCTATTTTGAAAATTTTTTGATGAAATAACTTCCAAATGATTAATTGTTAATCTTCTCCAAAATTTAGAACTCCAATTATAACTCTCTGATTTAATGAAATAATCAATTGAGCTAATCAACTCTTTTGGAATTTTTTGTTTATTAAGTCTGCTCCAAAAATTCTTTAAGTTATGCGCTTTTAAATAAGCGTTTTTGAAGGTGCTCCACAATGATTTTTTTTTTGACTGTAATTCCATTTTTTTTGGTAGCGAGGGGCGGATTCGAACCGCCGACCCCAGGCTTATGAGTCCTGTGCTCTAACCAACTGAGCTACCTCGCCAATTGATTGAAGTTATAATATATTAGCACAACTAAATCATTAAGTTTAGTGGACTGTAAAACGTTTAAATTTAAGAGTTTTTTATAAAGAGAGTATAATTCCGAACACAGTTACTGCTGATATTGCAGCTACAGAAAGAGCAATTGTGCTTTTTCTTTCCTGTTTTTTCTCTTCATTAAGCCTACTAAGCAAATCAGTCAGCTTAACTTTACTTTTAACAGATAACTCCTCTTGAGAATTATTATGATTTTCAAATTTGTACTCTGCGCTCATACTTCAACTATTTCAGCATACATATGCCTAATATAATACTTAATGGCTGAGCATTATGGGTTTATTAAGCTTATTATTGAAAAAATGGGTGTTTATTTTGAGTTATTCTACTAAAGCTTGCTCGGGAGGGGTATAGCTTAATTTGAAAGCGTCAGCTACTCCTTTGTAAGTAACTTTGCCCTTAAAAACGTTTAATCCAGCTAAATAATTCTTATTTTCTTGCAAGGTTTGCTTATATCCTTGATCAGCCAACTTTATTAACAAAGGTAAAGTAGCTTTATTTAATGCCATAGTTGATGTTCTTGGAACTCCACCTGGCATGTTAGCGACACAATAGTGAACGACATCGTTAACTAAAAATGTGGGATTTGCATGGGTTGTTGGTTTGCTCGTTTCAATACATCCTCCTTGGTCTATTGCAACATCTACAACTACAGAACCTCTTTTCATTTTTTTAATCATTTCTTTTGTTACTAATTTAGGCGCTTCAGCTCCAGGAATCAAAACTCCACCTACTAAAAGATCGCACTCGGATACTAATTTACTTAAATCAGTTTTTTCACTGTCGGTAGGAATAATTTTATCTCCAAACTTTTCATGTAATTGTTTTAACCTTTCTTTTGATTTATCTACCACATAAACTTTACTTTTCATTCCAGTGGCTATTATTGCTGCATTCTCTCCAACAACACCTCCACCTAAAATAACTACATTTGCAGGTTCAACTCCAGGCGCTCCTCCCAATAATAAACCTCTTCCCTTTTGATTTTTTTCTAACGAATGTGCACCAGCCTGAATTGACATTCTCCCTGCTACGGCACTCATAGGTGCTAGTAAAGGAAGTCTACCATTGTCATCTGTAACAGTTTCATATGCAATACATATTGATTTAGATTTGATTAATCCTTTTGTTAATTCATGTGCAGCAGCTAAATGCAAGTAAGTATAAATAATTTGATTTTCTCTTATCATTTTTACCTCGTTCATTTGAGGTTCTTTTACTTTGACAATTATTTCTGAATTTTTAAAAATTTCTTCAGCATTATTAATTATTTTAGCCCCAAAGTTTTTATAATCTTCATTAGTAAAACCTGCTTCAAAACCGCCGTTGCTTTGAACCAAAACCTCATGCCCTTTTTTGGTTAAAGCCTGAACGCTTTCAGGAGTTAAACCGACTCTATGTTCTTGAAGTTTGATCTCCTTTGGAACTCCGATAATCATTATGCCTTAGAGTAATTTGAAATACCTGTTCTTAGTTTTTCAATTATCTCGTCTATATGTTTTTTCTCACATATAAATTGAGGGGCAATAATTAAATTATCACCTGTATTTTTAAAATTAACACCTGCATCATAACAATGTTTAAAAGTTTGAAAGCCTGCTTTTCCGGGTTTTTCTTTCATTTTCATTTCAATTCCACCCATCATTCCATAGCCTCTTATACTTACCACTTCTTTCAAATCTTTAAGCGATTGAAGTCCGTCTTGTAAATAAGGAGACATTTCTTTTGCTCTTTTAAAAATATCTTCTTTATCAAAAATATCTTGAACTGCTAAAGCTGCTGCAACTGCTACTGGTATTCCAGAATAAGTATAGCCGTGAAATAGTTCAGGAGTTCCTTCTGGCGCTGATGATGCATCTAAAACTGAGTCATAAATTTCTTCTTTAACTGCTACCACTCCCATAGGTACGACACCGTTAGTTGTGGCTTTGGCCATAGTCATAATGTCGGGCGTAACATTCCATTCTTGAGCTGCAAACGCTGATCCCGTTCTTCCCCATCCTGTAATAACCTCATCAAAAATTAATAGAATTCCATGTTTATTACAAATATCTCTCACTCTTTTTAAATAACCCTTAGGTGGTACTAAAGTTCCTGTTGAACCAGCTATAGGTTCAATGATGCAAGCAGCTATATTTTCTCCTCCGAAATTCATTGCTATCCTCTCTAAATCTTCGGCCATCTCCACTCCAGTTTCAGGTTGACCCTTTACAAATTTGTGTTCAGGTAAATGAGTATGACGCATATGTTGAACACCAGGCATTAATACGCTAGCAAAAGTTTTTACATTATTTATCATACCGCCTACTGTAGTAGCTCCGATATTCATGCCGTGATAACCTCTTTCACGACCGACAAATCTAAATCTTTTTGAGTCTCCTTTTGCTCTGTGATAAGCGATTGCTATTTTTATAGCTGTTTCTACTGCTGTTGAACCACAAATAGTATAAAATATTCTATTAATTCCTTCAGGTGTTTTTTTTGCTATTCTAGTAGCTAATTCAAATGAGCCTCCATAACCCTGATTAAATGGTTGGCAGTAGTCTAATTTGTCTAATTGTTTTGAAACTGCTTCAGTAATTTCTTTTCTTCCGTGTCCCAAAGGATTGCAAAATAAGCCAGAGCTTGCATCAATCATCTTCTTTCCTTCGTGGTTAGTTAGGTAAACACCCTTAGCATCAGTAATTAGTCTAGGATTTTTCTTAAAATTTTTATTGTCTGTAAACGGCATCCAGTGCTCGTTTAATGAATTAGGTATATTTGTTCTATTAGAGGAACTCATAATTAAATTAGTAGACATTTGTTAAATTAAATCAAGAATTATCGTATACAACCCAAGATTGAAACTAAAAAGAACAGAGTTTATCTAATCAATGTGAGGGGTTGCATAATAGGTATGCTTAAAAAAAGGTAACCTTGCTATTTACTTAAGTAAATTTTTAATTTTAAATCGTACTAATTAACAAACCATATGGGAGAACTATGAAAAAAATAATAAGCACAGTTCTTGGGATTTTATTTGCGTTTTCTTTAAACGCTTCAGTGGCTAATGCAGCTGCTAAAGAAGTTAGAGTTGCGTACTTTTTGGAGTGGCCATCTCCAAATCTTGAGGACATGAACAAAAAAGCATATGCAAAAGCACTTGGTGTTCCAGTTAAATGGACAAATTTTACTAACGGTGTAGCAATGACTGATGCTATGTTAGCAGGAGATATAGACATCTCTTACTCACAAGGATTAATGCCTTATATAAATGCTGTTAAAGCCAAAGCGCCTATAAGTTTAGTAGACGTTGCTATGGAATACGGCATGGGTGGAACAACTTGTGTAACTTCTAAAAAATCTGGAATAACTAAAGCTAATGCTTCAGAGCTTGAAGGTAAAAAAGTTGCAGTTCCATTAGGAACTATGGCTGAATATGTTTTCACAGAAAGTATGAAAATTGTTGGAGCTGACAGGAAAAAAATGAACATTATTGCAATGGATCCTGAAGAAGGTGCGGCTGCTTTAGTTAGTGGCGATGTTGTAATGGCATGTTTGTTTGGTGGTAATTCAATTAAATCTGCTACATCTGTAGGAACAAGACTTCTATCAGTAGACGAAGCTCGTGCAGGTGGTATCATGGGTATAGATATCGTTTCTGTTACAAATAAATTCATGAAAGAAAACCCAGGTATGGTTAAATCTTTTGTGGAATTAACACACGAAGCTAATGCAAGATTTAGAGCTGGTAAAAGTGATTTAAAAGCTATGTCAAAAGAGTCCGAAATGAAAGTTGCTGACATGAATGATACTTTAAGTGGCTTTAAATTCTTAACGCCAAAAGAAACTAAAAAATCTATGAAGAGTGGAAATCTTGCAAAATTCTTAAAAGGTTTTGACACTCCAAGAGGTACAGTAAATACTAAGTTTTTACCGTAGTTCTAGAGAATGAAAATTATAGGCGCCAATATTGTTATTGGTGCCTATTTTTTTATCGAAATATCTAATATAGTTCTTTTATGAGTGACCTAATTTCCCAAAATTTAAACATGATTTTTAAAACTCCTAAAGGAGAAACTGTTCATGCTCTTAAAGATTTAAATTTTACAATAAAAAAAGGAGAATTACTTACTGTGCTTGGGCCTTCTGGTTGTGGAAAAACAACTTTATTAAACATTACTGCAGGATTTATAAGACCAACCTCTGGAAAAATTTCTCTCAATAATAAAGAAATCAATGGACCAGGTGTTGATAGAGGAATGGTTTTTCAACAAGGAGCTTTGTTTGAATGGTTAACGGTTGCTGAAAATGTAAATTTTGGATTAAGAATGAAAGATAAAGATCCAATTCAAACTCAAAAAAAAGTAGATGAATGGTTAGACATAGTTGGATTGCAAGGCTTTGGAAACACACCCACATATCAATTGTCTGGAGGTATGCAGCAAAGAGTTGCGCTAGCAAGATGTTTAATTAATGACCCCGACTTAATATTAATGGATGAACCGTTAGGCGCACTTGATGCTTTAACTAGAGAAAAAATGCAATCTTTGGTTCTTAAAATTTGGAAAGAAACTGGAAAAACAATAATACTTATAACTCACTCAGTTGAAGAGGCTTTGTTACTTGGAGAAAAAGTTTATGTAATGGCACCCAGGCCTGGGAGGATCCATAAAGAGTATAAGTTACCTTTTGCAGCCATGGGACTTAAAGAAGATTTAAGAGAAATCAAAAATAACAGCGAATTCGTATCTAAAAGAGAGGAAATACTCTCAATGATTTGGGATATGGAAGAAGAAATAATGGGTAAAGAAATTTAAATGATAACAGGATTTCTAACATTTTTATTTTTCTTCGCTATAGTAGGTTCTATTTTATATGGAAGAAAATTAATAAAAACAGAAAAAGTTGATGCTGTTTTTGGAAATCCTGAAAGATCGAAAGGTGGAGTTCACTGGGTTATTGTAGGAAGCAGTTTTTTGCTGTTAGTTTGGCTTTATTATTCTTGGGATATAGCTAAATCTTTCTTTCCAAAATCTGCTAATGAACTTTGTCAAGTTGGAAAAGTGAATGAATCCTTGCTTTCGCTTAAATACCTTTTTCCAATTCATGAACGACAACTAAAAAGTACGTCTGTTATAGAAACTGAAACTGAAAATTTAGATAATACAATTTTTGACATAAAGAAATCCGATAAGGTTAATAGCCAAGATAAAGAAAAATTAATTAATTTTGTTACTACGACAAAAAGTACTATTCCTTTGCTTACTAATGAAAAACTTTTAAATAACGAAACTAAAGAACAAATTAGAACAGTAACTGAGAAAATTAATAATTTAGCAAGGGATTTTGCAAGTATAGACTATCCAAATGAAAGTCCAGAAGAAAAAATTGAAAGGATAAAAGCTTCTAAAGAGGAAGGAACATGGAGTGCATCCAGTACATCAGTGGAAAACACTATTGAAATACCGTCTATACCAAAAACGAAAAGAGGATTAAAATTTCAAGCTGCTGCAGTAGAATTAAATTTAATTAGCGATCAATTCTTTGAGCTAAGAAATCATAATCAACAATATACAGTTGCACTTGAAAATCTGAAAAAAGAGATAAAAGATTACAGATCTGGATTAAGTCCCTCTGAAGAAATTTCTTCATCTTTTGCAAAAGATATTCTTAAAATTGCAAGAAGAATTGAATACGCAAGTATATTTCCACCTAATACATTAAAAGATATGCAATCATCTATAGTGAACTTCGATGAAGTTCAAAAAAAAGAACAAGGTGGTTTGAGATGGGTTGATATACTTTTATTCCCATCCGGAACAATCATTTCTAGTGGACCTAGCTGTTCTGAACAAGGATCTGGTAGGTGGCTTCCAAAACCTTCTGATACAGTTAACAAATTTGCATTAATGCTTAACCCAAACGTTGGATTTAAACAAATCCCATTAATTTGGTACGAGATGATGGATGTGAGTAAAATAGTTGGATTTCTTCTTCCTGATTGGATTGCAGATGCTCTGCCTGGAAAATATCCTGTTCATAATGAAAAAGGTGAGATTGAACCAAACTTAAAAAGTAAAGTTTTAAGTTTCGTAACAGGAGACTTTGAATTATTTAAAATACCAATCCCAACAGGACATATTTGGGATTCTTTTTTAAGAGTTTTTCTTGGCTTAGTCGCTGGAATAATAGTTGGAGTACCATTAGGTTTATATATGGGCCTTAATAGATTTGCGAAAGGTTTTTTTGACCCATTAATCGAACTTTATAGACCAGTACCTCCTTTAGCTTGGGCACCACTGGTAATATCTGTGTTGGGTATAGATAATCTTGGAAAAGTCTTTTTATTATTTATGGTTTCATTGTCTATCATGATAATTTCAGCACGAGCGGGTGCCTCGGGAACACAGTTATCTAAAATACATGCTGCTCATTCACTTGGAGCGTCTAAATGGCAAATTTTAAGACACGTAATATTTCCAAATTCTCTTCCTGAAATTTTAACAGGTATCAGAGTAGCTACAGGAATGTGCTGGGGAACTTTAGTAGCTGCAGAGTTTTTAGCAGGAACCACTGGAGTAGGTTTTGTCGAAAATGTTGCTAAAAAATATTTCCAATATGAGGTGATTTGGATAACTATTTTTATTATGGGTATGTTAGGTCTTGTTTTTGATATTACGATTAGAAAAATCATTGATAAAACTATTCCTTGGCGAGGAAAAGGATAAAGGTCTTTCATTTCAATTGATAGTTGTAACTATTCTTGCTGTTGAATAATTAGACTTAAGCTTTATATTATTTTATTAAATCACCTATGATCGGAATTCTTGGAGGAATGGGAACTCAAGCTGGATTGGACTTTTGTAGCAAGTTAGCTAAATTAAATAGAGGCAAATCAGATCAAAATTATCCGTTATTTTTATTATATAATAAATCAAATATACCAGACAGGAAACAAAATTTAGAAAAGTACTCAAAAGTATTAAAATCATTAGTTGTTGGATGTAAGTTTCTTCAAAAAAATAAATGTAAGTTTATTTCTATTCCATGTAATACCGCTCATTACTGGTACAAAGATTTAAAAAAGATAATTAAAGTTCCAATACTTAATATGCCCAAAATTGTTTATGAAAATGCTTCAAAAAATTGCAGCAGAGGTTCAAGGGTTGGTTTGTTAGCAACGGAAACAACAATTAAAACTCAAATTTATAAAAAATATTTTGATAAGAAATATGAACTAATATCACCTCAAAAAAAACTGCAGATAAATAGCGTAAATAAGTCTATCAGATTAGTAAAAATGGGTAAAACAAAAGAGGCTGAAAAGGCTATTAAGCCTGCTGTAAACTATTTACTTAAAAAAAAATGTAAAAAAATCATTTTGGGCTGTACAGAGTTGCCAATTGCAATATTTGCGTATAAATCATTTAAAAATGCAAAAGCATCAAAAATATTTATGGACCCAAATTTAATTTTAGCTGAGGCATCATTAAAAAGGTATTAATGAAAAAATTCATAATTATATTTTTTATTTTTTTCCCTACTACATTGATTGCAAATGAAAGTCCTAAGGATAAAAAAATTGCAAAATATGTTATGGAAAATATTCAAAAAGATTACGTTAATTGTTATAGCTTTTATAAAGTTGCTGCTGAAAGTTTTAAAAAGGCAGGAAAGGAAAAATCATTAATTGATAGTTTAGAGCAAAGTGCCGACGTAGCTTTGAAATATAATTATGACCTTGGAGAAATTATGGGTCTTAACCCTGAGGTAATGGCTCAAATGACTAAGGATAAAGTGGAAAATTTTGTTAACCTTGCTAACAAAGACTTTTCCTCATTAGCTAAAAAATATGGTTTAGTTTGTAAGAATTTAGTGGAAAATCCTGAACAAAGAACTGATTATTGGGAAAAACAAGGAAAAAAAATAATTAAGTGAAACAAAATATCCTTAGATCAAAATTAATCAAAATTTTTAAAAAGCACAAACTCTCTAAAGAACACTCTAAAATTTGTGCTGATTATTTAATTAAAGCTGAACTAGTTGAGGCTAAATCTCATGGTTTAACAAGATTAAAAATGTATTGCAATCGAATA
The DNA here is from genome assembly GCA_902522955.1 of uncultured Pelagibacteraceae bacterium. Lineage (GTDB taxonomy): Bacteria > Pseudomonadota > Alphaproteobacteria > Pelagibacterales > Pelagibacteraceae > Pelagilacustribacter. The sequence continues at coordinate 38,282 of CABYXR010000004.1, read as the reverse complement.
CAGAAAAAATTAATAAATCCAAAACCAAAAATAAAAATTAAAAAGATTAGCCAATCTATTTCTCATATTGATGCTGATAATAGTATTGGGTTTGTCTCCGCTGATATTGCGGTCAAACAAGCAATTAAAAACGCTAAAAGAACTGGAATTGGATTAGTAGCAGTAAAAAGAAGTGGGCATTTTGGACTGTCAAGTTTTTATGCCGAACAAGCTGTTAAAAAAAGATTAATTGTATTTTGTTTTACAAATGCTCCACCGGCTCTAGCTCCTCATGGCGCGAAAAAATCATTATTTGGAACTAATCCTATTTGTTTTGGAGTTCCCGCCGGTAAAACTCCGTTTATTTTAGATACTTCGGTATCAATGATAAATAGAGGAAGAATTCGACATGCACATAAATTAAGGAGGAAAATTCCCTATGGTGTAGCTCTTAATAAGTTTGGAAAAATAACAACAAATGCTAAACAAGCTTTACAAGGAACTCAACTCCCTATCGCAGGGTTTAAAGGATCAGGGCTTGCTTGGATGGTTGATATACTAAGTGGAATTTTAACTGGAAGTAGTCATAGCGGAAAAACAAAAGATCCATTTGATGATTTTTCTGGACCTCAAAATGTTGGACATTTGTTTATAACAATAAACCCAAAAATTTTCATAGGTAAAAATTTTGACAAAGAAATGAAAAAAAGTATCAAAATTATAAAAAACCTCCCGAAGGCTAGAGGGTGTGACAAAATTCTTTACCCTGGTGAAAGAAAAAATAATACATATAAAAAAAATTTAAAAAAAGATATATTAATTCCTTCAATAATAATAAAAGAAATAGAAAAATTAGATGTTATCTAAAAAAGAAATTATCTGTCCAGAAAATTTATTGAAAATTGCAAAAATGAAAGGACCAATAAATGTTGTTATTGTTAATGCTGGAAAAACACTTGCAATGGAATCATCCAAACAAGCAGTGGACGAAGGTTTGGTAAATCCTATTTTTGTCGGTGACAAACCCATTATAGAAAAAATAGCTAAAGATATAGGATGGGATATCTCAAAATATGAGATTTTACATGAACCAGTTGAAAATAATACTGCTTTAATTGCAGCTAAATTAGCTAGCGAGGGAAAAGTAAAGATATTAGTCAAAGGCCATATTCATACTGATATTTTGATGAAAGCTGTTTTAAAAAGAGATTTAAATTTAATGGGAAAAAAAAGATTAAGTCACATTTGGCATATGACCTTAGATAAAAATGATAATCCCTTTATAATTACTGATGGTGCCTTAAATGTTTTACCAAAGCTAGAAACCAAAATGCATATTTTAAAAAACTCAGTCGATTTTGCTAAAAGAATAGGTATTAAAAGACCTAAAGTGTCAATTTTATCAGCTACAGAAGAAACTATTGAAAGTGTGCCAAGTTCTATAGAAGCAAAAAATCTTACTGATAGAGCAAACAAAGAGGGTATTGAAGCCGATGTATTCGGTCCTATGGCTTTTGATAATTCTGTTTCAAAACAAGCGGCTCAAATTAAGGGGATTAAAAATAGTGTTGCAGGTAAAACTGATATTCTTTTAGTCCCTAATGTAGAGTCAGGTAACGCACTAGTAAAGATGATGATATATTTTATGGGTGCCTGTGCTGCAGGTGTGGTAGTCGGAGGAAAAGTGCCAGTGGTAATAACAAGTAGAGCTGATAGTAATCCAGCTAGAATAGCCTCTATAGCAGCAGCAATAGTCGCTCTCTAATGAAATATTTAAGGAATTGGGATAACGAAACCTGGTTATCTTCGAAAGAATATATTATTTCCTTTCACAAATATCTAAAATCTAAAATCAAGATTAATAAATCTACTAAAATATTAGATATAGGTTGTGGAAGAGCAAATATAATTAGCTATTTAAGTAATCAATACAAATTTGTGAGGAGACCTATTGGTATTGATATATTTAAAAATAAAGATATTAAAAAAAATATTTTATTTAAAAAAGGTGATGCCATTAAATATTTGAAAAGTTCAAAGGAATTATTTGACTTGATTTTAATTAAACAAACTATCCATTTTTTTAAAAAGAAAGATGTAAAGATATTATTAAATTTCGCTAAAAAACGCCTATCAAAAAAAGGGAAAATTTTAATATTCTCACTTATAACTACTAAAAACGAGTTACCGGCTTTTAAAAAAATGAGAGAACAATTAAATAAAAGCTTAGAGATTGATAAAAATTTATTTAGGATAATAAAATCCAATTTTAAAAAATACCAACAAGATTGTTTTAAATTTAAAGTAAAAATATCTAAGAAGGATTACTTAAAGATGCTGAGGAATAGATATATTTCTTGTCTATTAAAATTTACTAATAAAGATATTATAATGGGTATAAAAGAAATTAATTTTAAATACAAAAAAAATATTCAATTCTATGATAAATTAAATTGTATAATTTACCGAAATTAAATTTTACGTATTAATTTTAGTGTTTTTTCCACAAGAAAATTAATTGAAGAATACAATGCGTTATTATTAATTTTACTTATCGCTTGGTCGAAAGAAATTATTTTAGATTTATTTTTTTCAATAAAATCTCTGAATTTTTCAAAGTCATTATCACTCCAATAATTTAGGTGGATTTGAGTTGATTGTATACCAAAAGGGAGTAAAATTTGTTTGTAGAACAGTTGTGGTATAAAATTTAAATTATTTTTTGAATAAGGCATTATTCCATAGCCATCAATTACATTTATAATATTATTTTTTTTTAATGCTGAAAAAGTATTTTGGTCATATGTATGATTAGGAGCAAAAAAGGATCTGATTTCTATATTTTCTTTTTTGAAAATCATTAAACTTTTTTGAATTCTTGAAAATTGTTCGTCAAAAGAATGTCCAAAAAATTCAGATTTGCCTCCATAATTGAAATAATCTTTTTTAAAAGTATCCTTATCATAGATGTGCGTATAACCATGCATTGCAATTTCCCAATTTTTTTTCTTCCAAGCTCTAACTTGACTCCAAAATTGATCATTCTTTTCGTATGATAGTAATTCTGTATCTTGATTGTTGCTCACAACACCCAACAAAGGTTTAATTTTATGTTTGTCAAATAAATCTTCGCATTTCCTCATCAAAGACCAATTCATATTTTCGGCTATATCGTCTAATCGAATTAAAATACCTGTATTGTTGGAAATGTATTTTTTTATTAAATTAATCATCTTTTTAATACTTAATACATCGATATTAATTATGGAATAAAAAAATTGAAGACTGTCCGATATAATTTTATTTTATATTAGGACAGCCTTTAAATTTAAAGTATTGTGGTTATTTTATTTGCCAGGCTCTTTGTAATTACTAGCCATTTTTTGAGCAATCTTTGCTACTTCATTAAGATCTATGTCTTCTAAAATAGTAAAGTCAGATATCGCGCCACTTGATGTTGCAACCATAGAAGCTGCTGCGGCCTGCTCAAATGTACCCTCTATTTCAGCCATAAAATCATACTTACCTCTTAAACCAGCGTATCTAGTGACCTTAGCTCCAACAGACGCAGCTAGTGCAGAAGTTGCTGCTTTTCTATCTGTTGAAGGATTGCTTATGAAACCTCCTAGACCTTTAGCAGTGTACTTTCCTAGAGTTATAAATTTTGCCATTACTCTCCCCCCTTTCTTATTTTTCTACTATTACTGTTCCAGAATGAGGATCAGTAACCCCTAACTCTGAAGACAATTCTTCTAAAGTATGCCTAGCTTTATCCAAAAATGCAATCATCTTTGGTCTTGCTTTTGCTATATCATCTTCAGAATTCCATTCACCAATCATAAAAAATTCGTTTGGTTTTGTTTCAACATACTTTGCTGCAATCTGACCATCGAACTTTGGCATTTCATCAATTATTTTCAAGTACTCGTCTCTACTAGAAGATTTTACTTTACAACGAACAATATTCATAAATTTTGGCATTACTCCTCCTTTTTTAAACGTAAATTTTATCTGCTAGACCGTAGCAAAGTAAAGCACTTATAATTACCAGAATTATTGGTGCATATATTCCATCATTTCTTGTTTTTTTAGTTAAACCTGTCTTATCAATTTTCAAAGTATAAAAATTTACAGCTAATATTGAAACATTAATTATAAAAACTAAATTAAAAAAAGCCCAAGTAGCGTCTAAACCACCCGATCTTATAAAAGCTACATAGATTGCCATTAAAACTATTGCAACCATAAATGAACCAGCAAATCTAGTTATCAAAGTAGCTGTCTTATCTACTCCCCTGCCTTTAAGAAATTTTTTGGTATCAAAGACTAACTGATAAGCGTAACTACCAACTATTATAAAGTGAGCTAAGTAAATAATTAAATAAAATGCATTTCCAAATTTATCTATCATATATATCCTATGCGTTATAGTCCATGACCTGATCTGTACACTCAACGAACTTATGAGGAGTGAAAAAATCGTTCATTTGACCTAGTTGATTAATAATTGCTTGTTCATCTTTTCCTTTCCACCAGCAAAACATTTCCATTGTATCTCCCGGCGTATTCCAAGTCATTTGACAAGCAGCATTGTCACTTTTCATACTCTTAACAATATCTTCCATCTTCATAGAAGCCACTGTATCAGTAAATTTTTTTTTCATTTCAACAGACTTAAAAGTATGCGTTACCATATAATTTTTCATAATTTTATCCTTTTTGTTATCCTTTATATTGTTCCAAAAGGTCTTCACCCATTGGAGTTGTAACTGATTTCTCTAAGACTACTCCAGCTGCTGCTCTTTCTTTGTGAAGCTGTTCGTCTGCCTTAAAAGCTTTAAGACCATCCATTGAGTCAAATCTTATAATAGTAGTGATTTTTGAGTCATTATCTTTTTCAGTTCCAGCGTAAAGAAATGTCATGCCATATTTTTTGATCTTTTCTGAGTTGCTTTGAACCATTGCTTTCCATTTTGCAAAAGTAGCGATTGGTCCTTCTATTTTTACTATCATATTATACTCCTTTAATTATTATTCCATTGGCAACTGAGTTTGCTAATCGAATTGGTTTTACTGGTTTATATTCCTCAGAGTCATACCATTGCAAAGCTTTTTCATAAGTTGGAAATTTAATTACAACCGTACGAGGATATTTCCACTCACCATCTATAACTTTGTATTCCCCAGCACGTACAAGGTATTCTCCTCCGAATTTTTGAACAGTTGGTACCACCTTACCAACATATTCTTTATATGCTTCGGGATTTTTAATGTCTATATTAGCTATAACGTATCCGCTCATAGATTAACCTGCATAAATAGTTCTGGATAGTTTTTCAATTTCTTCTTTAGAACCAGGGATTAGTTTATAGATAAATTTATTACATTTATCGTTCATACCTTTATCAAATGGTTTCCCGTAAACTTTATCTACATGCTCGTTCATACCTTTGTTCATCTCATCGTCACTAACTTGTTCTTTTTGAAGAAAAGTTCGTATTACTTTGACTGAAGCTAAAGCCATTTCCATGTCTGTAACTTCAATTGTATCAGCAGGTAAAACAGCCGTTGCACTATAATGTCCAAGACATTGTATAGTTTCTCCTTTTTGCTTTTTAGTTATATGACCTCCCGCATAAGCTGAGGAAAAAACTAAAAAAAATACTGCGATAAAAAATTTTTTCATAAGATCTCCTTTTTAATTGATGGACTTTATTTTAAATATTTTAAAATTATCTATGTTAAAATTTTATTTCAGGTATGCAATTTGTCTACAACTATAAGACGAACTATGGAATAAGTATGATTTTGGGAGCAACACAAGTCCCATTGTGTATTTCTAGAAAAGCCTCTGATCCTTTTTTAAGATCTCTATACTCAATCCAACCTAAATCCCCTAATTTTTTCTCTTTTAAAATTTCTAAAGTCTTTTGAAAATCTTTATTTGTATAGCAATACGTTCCAACTAGCGTCACTTCTTGAATTGTTAGTTTTTTAAAATCAAAAGTTCCTGATGGATGTGTTAGTCCGATATGTAAAATAGTGCCCCCTGGGGCTATTGATTTTATAGCTTGATGACGTGTAACCTCAAGACCAACAGACTCTAATATCAAATCAAAATTATTTTCTTTAATTGACTTATCATCTGGAGATACAAAATTTGCTTTTAAATATTTGCTACACTCTTCTAGTCTTCTTTTATTTGGATCTGACAATATAATATTGGCAGCTTTTTTTTCTTTGTTTAAAACTAAACCGCATAAAAGACCTATTGCACCAGCCCCTTGAATCAAGATTTTGCATTCGGGTAGAGGTTTTTTTAAATTTTGTTCGGCTAATAAAACTGCATGTAAGGCTACAGCTGTAGGTTCAGCTAATGCTGCCTCTTTAATACTTAATTCATTTGGGACTTCAAAAATATTTTTTTCTGGTACTGAAACTAATTCCGCTAACCCCCCTTCTCTTTTAATTGGCGTACTCATTCCTATCATAGTTCTTTCTGGGCATAGATGTTCTCTCTCATTTTTACAATAATCACAATTTTCACAACTTATTAATGGATTTACAACAACATCTTTATCTTTAAATTTACCATCAAGACTAGTTCCACTTACTTCATGACCTAGTATTAAAGGAGGTATTCTTCTTTCATCATTACCATGGAAAGCGTGCATATCAGATCCGCAAATCCCAGACGCTTTTACTTTAATTATAGACTCACCTGGTTTGGCTATTGGATCTTTTTCTTCTCTGAGATTAATTTTATTAGTACCAGTATAAACTAATGCATGCATTAATTAGAAAAGCCGTACTTCCTTAATCTTATATCGGCTGTTCTAGCATGAGCTTCCATACCTTCTGCTCTTCCGAGTCTAGCTGCTGTGGCTCCAACTACTTTTGTTGCCTCTTTCGTCATTCTTTGGAATGTTAGGGTTTTTATAAATTTACCTACAAATAATCCACCAGTGTATCTACCACCACCTTTAGTTGGTAAAATATGATTTGTACCTGAGCACTTATCTCCATAAGCTACTGTTGTTTCTTCGCCAAGAAATAGTGATCCATAATTTCTTAATCTTTTAAGCCACCAATCTAATTTATCTGCATGAACTTCTAAATGTTCTGAAGCATATTTATCGCTTACCTCTGCCATTTCTTCATCGCTGTCACATAAAATTACTTCTCCGTAATCTTTCCAAGCTGCTGTGGCGTTAACTTTAGCAAGTTCAGGTAATTCATTAATCAACTCTGGCACCCTTTTCATTGTAAAATCTGCTAATTCTTTACTTGTGGTGAATAACCATGCAGGAGAATTATATCCATGTTCCATTTGACCGACTAAATCAACTGCAACAATTTCTTTATCCGCAGATTTATCTGCAATAATCGCAATTTCTGTTGGACCAGCAAACTGATCTATTCCAACTTTTCCATAAACAATTCTTTTAGCTTCAGCAACATATTGATTACCAGCACCAACTAAAAAATCTACTGGTGGATTATTAAAACAACCATGTGTCAAAGATCCTATAGCTGCAACACCGCCTAAATTCATAATTACATCTGCTCCACAATGATTTGCGGCAAAAATAATACCAGGGTTTGCTCCATTCTTATCTTTCGGAGGGCTAGCACAAATAATAGTTTTTACTCCAGCAACTTTTGCAGGAGTGATTGCCATAACAGCAGAAGAAATATGCGCGTAACGTCCACCAGGTATGTAACAACCAGCAGTATCAACTGGAATTAATCTCTGACCAGCAAATAAACCATCTGATAATTCAACTTCAAAATTATTGTTCATACTTTTTAATTGATGTTCAGCAAATTTTTTAATTCTTTCATGGGCAAATTTCACATCATCTTTAGTTTTTTGATCAACTTTCTTAATTGCTTCTTCAATCTTCTCTTTTGAGACAATTACTTCACCTTCGTATTTATCAAATTTTTTGTTCAATTCTTTAAGAGCTTCTTCTTTTCTTTTTGCTATATCATTAAGAATATCTTGCACTGCGGCCTGTGTTTTATGATCATCCGTCTCCGGTGTTTTAGCTGCTTTTTTTATAAATTTAACTGCCATAAAGTAATGTTGGTAACCACAAAGCAATTTGTGGAAATAATACTATTAATACTAATCCAATAATTTGCAAGACCATAAATTGCATCATTCCAAAATAAATATCTTTTAAATCCCATTCAGGGACAACACCTTTTAAAAAATAGGCTGAAAGCGCCACTGGTGGAGATAGCCAGGCGGTTTGAAGATTGACAGCAACTAGTATTGCAAACCAAGTTAAATTGAAACCTAGAGCCTCAACCAAAGGTAAAATTATTGGAATAATAATCATCACTATTGGCACCCACTCTAATGGCCAGCCTAACAAAAATATCATTACCATTATCATTGCTAAGATAAGATATTTATTCATTTCTAAGCCAAGTAAAAATTCGGTAAGTAATGTAGGAGTTCCTAATCTTGCAAATACTGCTCCAAAAAAATTAGAAGCAGCAACTAAAACCATTATTAAAGCGGTTATTTCTAAAGTTTTTACTAACGCTTCTTGTAGTTTTGGTAATGTTAATTTTTTATAAGCTAATGACAAAAGAAGAGCTCCCATAGCTCCACAACCAGCTGCCTCTGTAGGAGTAGCAAAACCAAATAAAATACTTCCAAGTGCTGCAAATACCAAAGCAGCTGGGGGAACTAGACCAAGAAAAAATTCAATCCATACTGTGGTCATGCTCGTTGCTCGCATTTCAACAGGTAAAGGTGGACCAAGTTTTGGGTTCAACATACATCTAACTGTTGTGTAAGCTGCATATAAAGAAGCTAATAGAATTCCTGGAAATATCGCTGCTGCAAATAAGTCAATTACTGGTATTTCCATTATTGGTCCCATTACTACAAGCATAATGCTTGGAGGAATTAAAATACCTAAAGTTCCGCCAGCAGTAATTGTTCCTGCTGCTAACCTTACGTCATAACCTGATCTATTCATTGATTTAGCAGCCATAATTCCTAAAATTGTTACTGAAGCACCTACAATCCCTGTTGCTGCTGCAAATATTACTGAAACAAATAAAACAGCGTAATATAGTGATCCTCTAGCTCTTGCCAGCATTAATTGAAATGCTGAAAACAATCTTTCCATAAGACCGGCTTGTTCCATCATAATTCCCATAAATACAAAGAGTGGGACGGCGGCGAGAGTTTGTTCGGTCATGACCATAGAAAACTGTAAGGTCATTAAATAAAAGACAAGTTTTCCAAATCCTAAATAACCAAACACGAAGCCTAAAAATATCAATGTAAACGAAATAGGAAATCCAACAAATATTGCAAAAAGCATTACTCCTACAAGAATAAAACCTAGAACCGCTGGATCTATCAATTCAGCAATCATTTGCTATCTCCAGGCCACTCACCTTTTTTTGCTGCCCAATAACTTTTTAATAATTCTGAAATACCTTGGATTAAAAGAAATATAATTCCAATAAGTAAACATGTTTTTATTGGCCACATATATGGCATCCATGTTGTATCCATTCCTCTTTCTCCTCTTTGTATTGACTCACCTACATAACCAATTGTCATGTAAAGGAAGACTAGTAAGCCTGGAAAATAAAATAAAATATATAACCAAAAATCTACAAGTCCTTGATTTTTAGTTTTAAAATTTCGGTATAAAAAGTCTGCTCTAATGTGCACACCTTTGGAAAGAGCATAGCCTGCTCCTAACATAAATAAGGCTCCATATAAAAAACGGCTTATGTCATAAGCCCAAATAGTAGGAGCTAAAAATAATTTTCGCATTATAACTTCATAAGTCATTGCAAAAATTAACGGCATGAGGATCCAGCAAACTACATTACCTACGCGTTTGCTAAATTTATCTATTGAAATTATAGTTTTTGCCATCCATACCGGCATATCTGCCGGCATTTTACCTGATCCGCCACGTCTTTCGGCGATCATTTCATCTGAAATATCTATCTTTGATGGCTTATCATTCATAATCTTATCCTAAAAAATTAGAGCGGACTGTTAAGTCCGCTCTAAAATATTTTAAAATTTTTTGCTTATTACTTTAATGTCGCCGCGTGAGCCATTCCTAGCTTAGCGTTTGACATTTGAGCACCACTCCAGAATGGTACAGCAATATCAGCAAATTCTTTCATTGATTTGTAAACTTTAGCAAAAAATTTATTTTCCGCTGCGTTTTTGTTCAATGTTTTCTTTGCTGCTGCCATATATTCTTTAAAGTAGTCTGTAGGTGTATCTTCTAAGATAACACCATGCTTAGTAGTTAATTCTCTTAAAGCTTTTCCATTTTCATAGATTCTGTAGCTTAAAGATTTAGCTAATGAAGCGTTTGCAGCTACTTCAAGAGATTTTTTCTCGTGAGCAGTCATTTTTTTGTAAGTTTTTCCAGTTATATAAAAGTCAGCATTTACTACGACTTGGTGTAAACCTTGTAGGTAATAGTGTTTTAACACTTTTTGGAAACCAAATGTTAAATCTGGTTTTGGACAACACCACTCCGCTGCATCGATTGTACCTGCTTGTAATGCTGGTAGAATATCTCCACCACCCATTGCTACAGATGCAATACCGATATCTTTATATGTTTGACCAGGAATTCCTGGAGGTGTTCTGAATTTATATTTTCTAAAATCAGCCATATCTTTAATTGGTTTTGGAAACCAACCTAAAGCTTCTGGGCCTACTGGTTGAAGCATAAATCCTTTTATATCTCTTCCCATTTCTTTCCAAAGCTGGTCATATAATTCTTTACCACCACCATATTGGAACCATGATAAGAAAGCTAAGTTATCTATACCAACTCCACCACCAGCTACTGGTGAACCGAATAACATAGCTGCTGGATGATCGCCAGACCAATAGTGTGTCCAAGCAAATCCGCAGTCGATTAATCCCTTGTCAACTGCATCTAAAGTTTCTTTTACTCCTACAACAGCACCTGCAGGTAAAATCTCAAATTTTAGAGATCCATCTGTAAGTTCAGTTACAGTGTCAGTAAAGTCCTTTAACATTTTCACTTCATCAGCTTTAGTGTTAAGAACGGTCTGACATTTTAATGTTTTTGCGTTTGCAGTAGTTATTGAAAATCCAATAAATACGGCTAAACTTAAAACAACAGTTAATAATTTTTTCATTATTCCCCCGTTTGATTATTATTAATTAAATAATTAAACCTCTTTAGAAAATCAGAGTCAAACATTACCGGTAAAACCCTAGGTTGAATTTGATACATTGGCAATTATAAGTTTTGGACCTATAAGATATAAGTACTTATGGAAAATTTTGATTATATCATAATAGGAGCAGGATCAGCTGGATGTGTTTTAGCCAATCGTTTAACTGCAAACGGAAAGCATAAAGTTTTACTATTAGAAGCTGGCAGTAAAGATTCATATCCCTGGATACATATTCCTGTTGGCTATTATAAAACAATGCATAATCCAAAAGTAGATTGGTGTTTCCGAACAGAAAAAGATCAAACTATGGCAAATAGATCTATACGTTATCCAAGAGGAAAAACACTTGGGGGAAGTTCATCTATAAATGGTTTATTGTGGATTAGAGGTCAAAGTAACGACTATGATAATTGGAGGCAACAAGGAAATTCTGGTTGGGGTTGGGAAGATGTTCTTCCGTACTTTTTAAAATCAGAAAACAATGAATTAGGTAAAAGTGAATTTCATAATGATGATGGTCCTATAACAGTAACAAATAAAAAAATTAGTTTAAAAATGTTAGAAGAATTTCAAAATGCTGCGGAAGAGTATGGTATTCCCAAAACAAATGATTTTAACACTGGAGATAATTATGGAGTTGGATATTTCCAATTTACAACAAGTCGTCAAAAGTTATTAAAATTACGTTGTAGTGCTGCAACAGGTTATTTAAATCCTGTAAAGAAAAGGTCTAATCTTAAAATTATTGTAAACGCTCATGTACAAAAAATTAATTTTGAAGGAAGAAAAGCTATAAGTGTAAGTTTTTATTATAATGGAAAGTTAGAAACTGTAAAAGGCAACAAGGAAATTTTGCTTTCAGCAGGATCCATTGGATCACCTCATATTTTGCAGGTATCAGGAATAGGTGATAGTCAAAAAATTCAACAATATGGCATAAAAATTGTTAATGAACTAAAAGGCGTAGGGAAAAATCTTCAAGATCACTTAATGTTTAGACCTGTTTACAAAGTCAAAAACTTAAAATCTCTCAACGGCAAAATTAATAGTTTATTAGGAAACTTATTAATTGGTCTTGAATATATTTTTAATCAAAGTGGACCGATGACTATGGGTGCTAGCCAGGTATGCGGTTTTTTAAAAAGTGATCCATCTAGAGCTACCCCAAATTTACAATTCCACGTTCAACCAATTAGCACCGATATTTTAGGAGCTACAAAAATGCATGACTTTGATGGAATAACACCAACTATAGCAAATATTAGGCCTACAAGTAGAGGGGAGATAAATATAACAAGTAATGATAGTAGAAATAATCCAAAAATTAAAATGAATTACTTGTCTACTCAAGATGATAGAGACGTGGCAGCAAAAAGTTTAAAAATAGTTAGAAAAATAATGCTTGAAACTGAAACATTCAAAAAATATCAGCCAGAAGAATACAGGCCTGGCATACACATAACTGATGATGAAGAATTAGTTCAAGCAGGTAGTGAACACACTCAAACAATATTTCATCCAGTGGGAACTTGTAAGATGGGACAAGGGGATGATGCGGTTGTTGATGAAAAATTAAAAGTAAAAGGATTAGAAAATTTAAGAGTGATAGATGCTTCGGTTATGCCAAATATTACCTCAGGTAATACTAATGCTCCCACTATAATGATTGCTGAAAAGGCATCCGACATGATATTGAGTCAATAAAAATGTCTGAACAAATTATTATATTTTCACAAATTATATTTATTGATCTTATTTTGGCTGGAGACAATGCAATTATTATTGGTATGGTTGCATCTAAATTTCCCGAAAGTCAAAGAAAAAAAGTAATCTTTTGGGGTATAGGTGGAGCAGTAATTTTAAGAATAATTTTAACATTATTGACAGCATATTTATTACAAATAACTGGCTTGAGATTAATTGGAGGAATTCTATTGCTCTATGTAACTTACAAACTTTACGTAGATGTTATTAAAGTTTCTTCATCAAAAGAAAAAGATATAAAAATTGACAAGTCAAATCTACTAAGGGCTATTTGGACTATTCTACTAGCTGATTTTACTATGAGTCTAGACAATGTTTTAGGAGTTGCTGGAGCGGCAGGCCACCATTATCACTTATTAATATTTGGGTTGATTTTATCTATTCTTTTGATGGCAGTAGCAGCTAATTTGATTTCTAGATGGATTAAAGAGTATAAGTGGATTGCTTGGGTAGGGTTAATTGCTATATTACTAGTTGCGGTTGATTTAATTTATACAGATTTGAAAGTTTTAATTTAATGCTTAAACAAATAAATTTAAAAAATAAAGTTGCTCTAGTAACAGGGGCGGGAAAAGGTATAGGTAGAGCCTGTTCAATTGCTTTAGCGCAAGCTGGAGCTAAAGTAATTATTCTCAGTAGAACAAAAAGCGATTTAGACAAAGTTGCTAAAATAATTAAAAGAACCAAAGGGTCTAGTAAATCATTTGTTTGTGATGTAACAAATACTTCAAAATTCAATTCAATTGTTAACAGTTTATCAAGACTCGATGTTTTAGTAAATAACGCAGGAAGTAATCGGCCAGAGCATTTCACAAAAGTTAAAAAATCTGACATGGATTATATTGTGAATCTTAATCTTAAAGCTTGTTTTAATATTGCTCAAATATGTACAAAAAAAATGCTATTATTAAAAAATAGAAAAAAAGTAGGCGGTTCAATAATAAATATGTCGTCCCAAATGGGAAAGGTAGGTGGACCTATTCGAAGCGTATACAATATGACTAAATTCGGTTTAGAGGGTTTAACTAGAGGAATGGCTTTAGATTTAGCTAAAGATAATATTAGAGTGAATACTGTTTGTCCTACATTTGTGTTAACACCTATGGTCAAGAATTTTTTTAAAAACACAAAATTTAAGAAAGACACAATAAGAAATATTCCTCTTGGAAAAGTAGCAGACGAAAGTGATGTTGCCACAGCAGTGGCATTTCTAGCGGCAGATAGCTCTGCTATGATAACTGGAACATCTTTGGTGGTTGATGGTGGTTGGACTGCTCAATAAAATTTTTATTTGCATTTTAATTTTATTTTTTTCTATTCAAAATTCCTATTCAATAGAATTTAAGGGAAAATTTGAACAAGGCTCATTTATAATCGGCAAAACAGATCCTAATTCTATAGTTAAGGTCGACAAAAAAAATGTAAAAGTTTCAGATCAAGGTTATTTTGTATTTGGTTTAGGGAGAGATAGAAAAAATGATGTTGTTATTCAAGTTTTAAAAGATGGAAAATTAGAAGTTTATGAAAAAAAAGTTTTTAAAAGAGAATATAAGATACAACGAATTGATGGCCTTCCTGAAAAAAAGGTTACTCCACCAAAAGAAGTTTATGAAAGAATAAAAAGAGAAAATAAAATTATTGGAGATGCTAGATCAATTGATAGTGACTTAACTTTTTTTACTAAAAAATTCATTAATCCTCTAGATAAGGCAATTGTAACAGGTGTTTACGGTAGTCAAAGAATATTAAACGGTAAACCTAGATGGCCTCACTATGGAGTAGATTTCGCGGCAAAAGAAGGAACAAAAATTAGAGCAATGCTTGATGGGACAGCAACAATGGTAGAACCAGATTTATTTTACACAGGTGGGACTTTGATATTTGATCACGGTCATGGCATTTCCACTTTATATATGCATATGAAAGATATTTATGTATCTAAAGATCAGAAAGTTAAACAAGGGGATATTATTGGTACTGTTGGATCAACAGGAAGGTCAACTGGTCCACACTTAGATGTAAGACTTAATTGGTTTAACGTTCGATTAGATCCTTCAAATGTTCTAGATTTAAATTAGGCTTTTTTGTTGCTTCATATCAGATTTTTTTATCCCCGCAACTCTAACAGGTTTTTTCATAGCATCTCTTCTAAAAGGTTCACCTAATTCTTGATTTAAAATAACTTCAATAAATGTAGTGATACCTTTCTTTTGATCTTCACAAGATTGTTTAATAGCTTTAGTAGTTTCTTCCATTGTTTTAACTGTTACACCTTTTAAACCGCAAGCATCTGCAACTTTAGAATAGCTTAACTCTGGATCTAGCTCGGTACCTATAAAATTATCATCAAACCATAAAATAGAATTTCTTTTCTCTGCACCCCATTGATAATTTCTAAAAATAACCATAGATATTGCAGGCCATTCTTTACGAGCACATGAACTCATTTCGTTCATACTAATTCCAAATGCACCATCTCCTGCAAATCCAATCACAGGAGTATTAGGGCAACCAATCTTTGCTCCAAGTATTGCTGGAAAACCATAACCGCAAGGCCCAAATAATCCTGGCGCCAAATATTTTCTACCTTTTTCAAAAGTTGGGTAAGCATTACCTATGGCACAATTATTTCCAATATCACTTGAAATAATAACGTCTTTTGGCATACCGGCTTGTATAGCTCTCCATGCTTGTCTTGGAGACATTCTATCCTTATCTCTCTCTCTTGCCTCTTTGTTCCAAACAGTACCTGCATCATCTTCCTCGTGATCTAGACTAGATAATTTTTGCAACCAAGCTGATTTTGTTTGGTGAATTAAGTCTTTTCTTTTTTGTCTATCTGCGTCTCCTGCTTTAGAAGAAAGTTTTGCAATTAATTGTTGAGTAACAAGTTTTGCATCACCACATATTCCTACTGTTACTTTTTTTGTTAATCCAATTCTATCTGAATTCATATCAACTTGAATTATTTTCGCATTTTTTGGCCAATAATCTATTCCGTAACCTGGTAAAGTAGAAAAAGGGTTAAGTCTTGTTCCTAAAGCTAAAACAACATCTGCTTTTGCAATTAACTCCATCCCAGCTTTTGAGCCATTATATCCTAAAGGGCCAACAGCTAATGGATGGCTTCCCGGGAAACTATCGTTATGTTGATAACCAGAGCATACGGGTGAGTCTAATTTTTCTGCTAATTTAACACAATCTTCTATCGCTCCTCCAATTACAACGCCTGCACCTGAAAGTATAACTGGGAATTTTGCTTCTGAAAGTAATTTTGCCGCTTTGTCAATTGCCTCTGCTCCACCTGCTTGTCTTTCTAATCTTACTATAGGGGGTAAATCAATATCTATCACTTGAGTCCAATAATCTCTTGGCACGTTAATTTGTGCTGGAGCCGACCCTCTAATAGCTTTTTCTATAACTCGGTTTAAAACTTCTGCCATTCTAGAAGGATCTCTGACTTCTTCTTGATAGCAAACCATATCTTTGAACAAGTTCATTTGTTCAACTTCTTGAAAACCACCTTGTCCCATAGTTTTATTTGCTGCTTGAGGTGTAACTAAAAGTAAAGGAGTATGATTCCAATAAGCAGTTTTAATAGGAGTTACTAAACCTGTTATACCAGGTCCATTTTGAGCTATAACCATAGACATTTTTCCTGTCGCTCTTGTATATCCATCTGCTATAAGTCCGCCATTAGTTTCGTGAGCTACATCCCAAAAAGTGATACCAGCATCAGGAAAAATATCTGAAATAGGCATAAAAGCTGAACCTATTATTCCAAAAGCGTGTTCTATTCCGTGCATTTGTAAAACTTTTACAAAAGCCTCTTCTGTTGTCATTTTAGCCATAGAATTTCCTAAAATTTTTTAAAACTATCTTTAAATATATCAAAATTTAGTTTATATCCATTAAATATTTTATGTCACAGCCAGACCTTATTATTCATGATGAAAAAGACAACGTTGGAGTTGTGGTAATTGAAACTACCAAAAAAGGCCAAGAATGTAATGCCTGGATTATGGAGAATGATAAAACTGTGAAAGTTAACTCGACAAATGAGGTGCCTTTAGGACATAAAATTGCACTTAGAGATCTCGCTGAAGGTGATACGATTTTAAAATATGGTCATGATATTGGTAAAGTTGTTAGACCAATTAAAAAAGGTGACCATGTTCATGTACATAATGTAAAAACCAAGAAGTGGTAATCTTATGCAAATACCAAAAAGTTTTTTAGGATATAAAAGGGAAAATGGAAGAGCTGGTACAAGAAATCACGTAATAATTCTTCCTGTAGATGACATTTCAAACGCTTGTGCTGAAGCGGTTGCAAATAATATTAAAGGTACAATGGCTTTACCCCACTCTTACGGAAGATTGCAATTTGGTGCAGATTTAGAACTTCATTTTAGAACGATGATAGGAACAGGTAAAAATCCTAATGTTGCTGCAGTAATTGTTATAGGTATTGAACCAAAGTGGACAAAAAGAATTGTAGATGAAATTGCTAAAACTGGAAAACCAGTTGAAGGCTTTCATATAGAAAGAACCGGGGATATTGGTACAATTATGAAAGCTTCTAAAAAAGCACAGGAATTTTCACAATGGGCCTCAGAAAAACAAAGGGAAGAGTGTCCACTAAGCGATCTGTGGATATCAGTAAAATGTGGAGAGTCTGATACCACGTCAGGACTAGCATCAAATCCTACTGTAGGTAATTTAATGGAAAAATTAGAACCTTTTGGAGTTCATTTATGTTTCGGAGAAACTTCAGAATTAACTGGAGCAGAAACAGTTTGTGCAGCTAGAGCAGCCACTAATGAAGCAAAAAATAAATTTATGAAAACATGGAATTCTTATAATGATTTTATATTGAAAGAGGCAACTGATGATTTATCAGAAAGTCAACCAACAGCTGGAAATATAGCTGGAGGATTAACTACAATAGAGGAAAAAGCTTTTGGAAATTTTCAAAAAATTGGTAACTTAAAATTCATAGATGTGCTAGAGCCTGCTGAAGAACCAAAAAAAGGAAAAGGTTTATATTTTATGGATACATCATCAGCAGCTGCAGAGTGCGTAACATTACAAGCTGCAGGTGGATTTAACATCCATTTATTTCCTACTGGACAGGGAAATATTATAGGAAACCCTATTGAACCAGTTGTAAAACTTACTGCTAATCCTTTAACAGCAAAATTAATGAAGGAACATGTGGACTGTGATGTGTCAAAAATTCTTTCACGAGAGATGAATTTATCTCAAGCTGGGGATGAATTAATTAAAACAATGTTAAGAGTAGCTAACGGAAGATTAACTTGTGCAGAAGCACTAGGTCATAGAGAATTTGTTATGACTAAACTTTACAGAAGTGCTTAAACTTATTTTTCTGGAAATTTAATTTCTTCTTTTTTAGGTTCTTCTTTTTTTCTGAAATCACTTAATAACTTTCTAATTATTGGACTTAAAATCTTTCTTGCAAAAGCAGCGAGTGCTCCTAAAGAAATTGCTAATAAGATTGCTAATGAACCATATAAAAATGGAACATCATTAGAAAAGTTTACTGTAAATTCTGCGATGGTGTTTAGATCAGTTTTGGCAACTTGGTTTCCACTATTTATATTTGATTTCTCTCTAAAAAAGGAGTCGTATCCTATAGCTATAGAAACTGTCAATAACAACATAGCAAATAGAGATTTCAACTCTGTGCTATCTAAAAATTGTCCTAATTTTTGTCCTAATTGAACACCCACAATTGATCCTAAAATTAAAGGAATTACTAAAAATAAGTCTATTGAACCATAGTTGAAGGCATGAAGAATTGTAACTATTGCACTAATAAAAATTGTCACAAATAAAGAGGTTCCTGGTATTAGTTTAATTGGCATTCCAACTATATAAATCATTGCTGGTACCATTAAAAAAGCTCCCCCTATACCCATCATAGACGCAACAAAACCTACAACCAAACCTAAAAATATAGGTACAATGGCGCTTTCGTATAACTTTGATTTGTGAAAACGCATTCTTAAAGGTAAACCTTGTAACCAATTATGATCGTGTAATTTTTGTTTAATTAAAATTTTCTTTTTTTTAATACTTTTTTCTTTTATGCCTTCAATTAACATTAAAGTTCCTACTATCGCTAATAAGTACATATACAAAAGTGAGATGATCAAACTGATTTTTCCTATCTCTGAAAAATAAGAAAAAGTTGTAATCCCTACGATAGTTCCCACGATACCTCCAGAAACTATTAATAATCCCATTTTGTAGTCTAAAGTATTTTTATACCAATGAGTAAGAGATCCAGAAACAGATGTAGCTAATATATTATTCACTTCATTAGGAACTGCATAAACTGGCGGAATCCCCATAAAAATCAAAAAAGGTGTCATAAGAAAACCACCTCCCACTCCAAATAAACCTGAAAGAACTCCTACTGCTAAACTTAAGAAAAGTAATAAAAAGATATCTACATTGACTTGAGCTATCGGTAGGTAAATATCTAGCATACTTCTAAGTATGCCCGAAAGTAGATATTGTCAATCTTAATAAATAGTGGCTCCAAATACTTTAACTATATCTCCCTCCATTCCTAAGACTAACCTTCCTAAAAATTCACCAGTTAAAGTGTTACTTTTTTGTTTATAAAGTACTGTAATAAATTTATCCCTTCGAATGCAGCCTAAAACTTCTTGTTTCTCAGACAAGCTAGTAAGAAGTTTGTTGCTTGCCCATTGCTTTCCAAGCTCAACTTCGTTTGCGCCATAAAGCATTTGAGAGGAAAAATCTTTTGTAAATCCACCATAATCCTTAATGTTTGAAGATTTTACTAAATTTGACCAAATAGGACTAGCAATCTTAATGATTTCTTCATCACTTTTTTCTATCAAGTCCATTTAAAGAATTTTATGAGGCTTTCTTTTCTTTTTTATCACCTACAATGTGATATACAGGCATTTTTTCCATTGTGAATTTACCAGTTTTTGTGTCTCTTCTAGATACTGTTAAGCAATGCCAGTTTTCATCATCTAATTTTAATTTATCACCTCTATAATAATAACCTGGCCAACGAGTTTCCTCTCTAAATAAAGTATGCTCTGTAACGCATTGAGAAGTTAAAGTTCTGTGTTTGAGTTCCCAAGCTCTCATCAATTGATGATAATCCTCGGCACCCACATTTTCTAAATCTTCTTGTAACCAATCTAAAAGTTCTAAACCTTTTTTAAGAAGATTGTCGTTAGTCATATAATTTGCAGTAATACCACCAACATATTCATCCATAATTTTTTGTAGTCTTTGCAATCCTTGAATTGGCAAAATATAGCTTGGTGAAACTGTTCCTCCAGTAATTTCGTTACGTCCTACAGTATAGTTTTCTAGAGGTTTGTATATTGTCTCTTTTAAATTATCACATTGATTATCTGAAACTTTTAAATTTTCTGCTTTTTTATCTTCTATGTATTTTACTGCAGCTTTAGCTGCTAATCTACCTTCAGTAAATGATCCTGAAGAGAACTTATGTGCACTACCTCCAACGGTATCTCCTGCCCCAAATAAACCTTGTACTGTAGTCATTCTATTATAACCCCAAAAGTATTCAGGTGGAGCAATATCCTCTGGCCCACTAACCCAGGCTCCTGAACATGTAGCATGAGATCCCATTACGTAAGGTTCTGATGTGGTTAATTCTGGATTTGTATATTTTGGATCAATATTTTGAGATGCCCAAACGACAGCTTGACCTACAGTCATTCCTAAAAAATTTTCCCAACCAACGGTTTCTAAATGCGGGTCTTGAAATGCTTCTTTTGTAACCATATGAATTGGTCCGCCGCCAGCCATTACTTCTTGAATAAAAGCGTGATTTCTCAAACAAGTTGGTGTTGGGTGATGATCTATATACTCTCCAACTAATTCTTTAGTTTTATCATACCATTTCTTTTCGTAATTTTCTCCGTTAGCATTTTGTGTATAGGTTTTTAAGTGTAAAAAATATGCACCCACTGGGCCATACCCATCTTTAAATCTACATAGTACAATTCTATTTTCCATTTGAGTCATTTTTGCACCCACCGCTATCGGTAGTGCGTAAGCTGAGCCATTGCTCCAAGGGGCATACCAAGTTCTTCCCATGCCTTCTCCGACTGATCTTGGTTTGAAAATATGTGATGCTCCACCAGCAGCAACTATAACCGTCTTGGCCTTGAATACGTGATAATCTCCGGTTCTCATATTAAACCCTACTGCTCCACCTACTCTATTTTCCTCATTTTCATCCATTAATAAATGAGTAACCATAATTCTGTTATAAATTTTATCTGCAGATTTTTTAGCAGCCTCTGCTACGATGGGTTTGTAGCTTTCACCATGTATCATTATTTGCCACTTACCTTCTCTCTGATATCTACCAGTCTTTTTATCCTTCATCATTGGTAGTCCCCATTCATCAAACATATGAACAGTTGAGTCAACGTGGCGTGCCATGTCATATCCTAGGTCTTCACGAACAAGTCCCATTAAATCGTTCCTTGCATATCTAACATGATCTTCAGGTTGATTTTCATTCCACCTCATGCCCATGTAACAGTTAATAGCGTAAAGTCCCTGAGCGACTGCACCACTTCTATCTATATTTGCTTTTTCAACACAAATGATTTTTAAATCTCTTCCCCAATGTCGTGCTTCAAACGTGGCGCCTGTACCAGCCATTCCGCCTCCAACAACTAGAACATCACAACTTTCATGAACTGTTTTATTTTTAGGCATTAGTAATAAACACCTTTTTTAAATGAGTCTTTATTAATTGTAGGTAAGTCTTTTTTTGTATCTAAACCTTCAGGTTCAGAATACAAAACTTGTGAGTTCATTTCTCCCTGTCTGGGTTTGTCGCCATCAGCTAGCTTTGGAATAAATTTTCCCCATGGTTTAGTGGTAATAGGCGAAACAAAATCTTTTTCTGTTCCATTCCTAAACTTAATCTTCCAAGAAATAGTTCCTTTTTCCTCTTCTCTTCTTACTCTCACGCTATGACCCATAGGAGCAAAGTCAGCGTAACCTCTAACATCTATGGCGTGATTGGGGCAAGCTTTAACACATGAATAGCACTCCCAACAAAAGTTTGGTTCAATATTTTTAGCTCGTCTAATTGTTTCATCTATATGCATAATGTCTGATGGACAAATATCTACGCAGTGTCCGCAACCATCACATCTAGTCATGTATACAAAAGTGGACATAATTTAATTTTATTCCTTAAAGTTTCTTACCATAAAATCCCTAATAATGCTTAGGTTGTTCTCTTTTAATTCCTAGGCCAAATTGCTCAGGAGCATCAGCAGGTGGTGGCAAATTGTCTCTAGATCCATCTGCTTCTGCTAAATTCTTTTGAATCGCTGCTCCTGGTTTATAAAACATGTGAGCAAATTTAGACCAGTAAACCCCTCCAAACAAAATTAAATTTGAAATAATATATAAAATTAGAAATAGATAACTAAGCCCAACCAAATCAGAAAATTGTGTATATGACCAGGCTAATCCAAAAGTTGCACAAGCCAATAATGCTAAAACAAATAAATCTGCCGTAATAATTCTATACCAAGGATGAGCTTCCGCTGAAACGTCAACTCTTAAAAAAAACCAGAACCAATATCCCCCTAGACAAGTCATAAGTGCTCCAACATGCCATGTTACAGTTACATATGTGGGAGCAATAGAGCCATCGGTATAATTAAAAATTAAAGCTACCGAAGCAATCCAAAATAAAATTGTTCCATACATGCCTAACACATGTGCTAATCTTCTTTTACCCAAACCAAGTTCAGAAGTAGTTGCAATATCATGTGCTACTGTTTTTAATATTACAGCAGTTTTCTTTCCAGCACTTAACTCTGTTTTTGCAGATTTTTTTGCTTTTTTTGCGTTTCTGAAAAAATAAATTACATTTTTTTTATGGATCATATCTAATCCAGTGCTAACTATGATTAATAGTATCATTGCAATAACAAATAACTGCATTGCTGCAGCAGGTAAAACTAAAGCTAAGTCTGCAAATGGATTATTTTTAAACATAATGATTTTCCCTCGAAATAATTATTTTATATAGGTGACAATTGCAGGTCAAGTGAGAATAGCTCGCAACTATTTAAGTTTTCCCTCTTTTCTCATTTGTTCTCTAATTTTAGTAGCTGAAATTTGTTGTGTTTTTTCATCAAGAACTAATTCCTCTATTTTATAACCTACTCCTCTTCCGTAACAAATATTTGTGATGTTAGGAACTAAAGTGACTTGAATTCTATTTCTATAATCTTTTAAAGCTTCAAGAATGTTTTTTTTTACTGTTTCAAAATCAAATGGATTGTCATCAACTCCTTTAACGTCACGAACCATGATATTTACTTGGCCAGTTTTTTTCAGAATTTCCTCAAAAAGTTTTTGGTGACCTTCGTGCCATGGCTGCCATCGACCAAGCATCTGTGCAGTTGGGAGTTTATTGTCCCAAACATGATCATCGTTCTTCATCAATTAAACTTAGTAATTAAATTTAAGCAGCAACTGACTCAAGCTTATGCTTAGAAGTCATTCCACTTAAAAAATTCCAAAGATATCTTGCAGTTAAAACTGAAGCTTTTTCTGCTTTTACTTGCTCTTCTTTGGAAAGCCCATCTAAGAGTTTCTCACACTCTGCTCTATGGATAACATCTGCAGATTTATGAGCCTCGAAAAATTCTAATCCCTCTTTAGAACTTACTCCATAGAATTTTTTTAATCCCTGAATTTTAGTTTCAGCTATTTCTGGAATTTGTCTTTCATAAGTATACAATGAAGCCAAACCTTCAGCATATGATTTTCTTGCTTGGGAGAAAAAATTATCTATCATATCTTTAGTAAACCAATCTAATTTAACATTTTCTATTTTCTTCTCATCAGCTCCTAAAGCTTTTGCAAAGTTCTTCCATAGTTTTGGATGATCACCATCTTTATTTTCTTCATCCTGTAAATTTTCTAAAAGTATTCTTCTTTTTTCAAGATCCTCACAAATAGAATGAGTAGCACTAATATACCTTGGGAAAGCTTTAACATGTTGATAGTATTGTTCAGCATAATCTTTAATAATTTCTCGAGTTAATTTTCCTTCATTCCAATAAACTTGATAAAATGGATGTTTAAGTAAATGAAACTTATCTAATTTTGCGCCTAGTTCTTTTGAAAACATTTTTTCTCCTAAGTTAATAGTTATGAATAAACTTTATTAAATTGATTATTCAATTTAAACAATAAAAACAATTATCCACAAGGACACATTTTCATAAACAAATGTTCTCGTTTTGATTCACTTTTGATTCCTAGGTGGACTCAAAATACAACTTAAAGGTGTTTTATCCACAGGACCAGAGGCCTTAAATTTTCTTAAGCTCCCGAACCAAAGGTTTCTCATCAATTGGATAATGAACAATAGTGGCAAATAAAGATAATGCAATTGCTATATACCAAGCATAATCATAGGAACCGTAAAGATCATAAAAATATCCTCCCAGATAAGCACCCAAAAAAGCACCAAATTGATGACACAGAAATACGATCCCAAAAAGTGTACTTAAATATTTTGTTCCAAATATTTGACCCACGATTCCATTAGTAGGGGGGACAGTAGACAACCAAAGAAGTCCGAATGTAATTCCAAAAACTATTGAATTTAATAATGAGGGAGGTGAGAAAATAAATACGCAAATGCTTACTGCCCTTAGCGCATATAAAATACTTAATAAATTTTTTTTTCTATATTTTGTACCAAGATAACCTATTCCTAAAGTTCCAAATATATTAAATAAACCTATTAAGGCTAATATTATTGTAGCTGACCATCCATCCATCCCTCTTTCTTGCATATAGCCAGGAATATGAGTGCCAACTAAAGTAATTTGAAATCCACAAACAAAAAAACCTAAAACAAGTAAGATATAACCTCTATGTCCAAAAGCTTCTTTAATAGCCTCTGAAAAAGATTGATCTCTATCTGCTTTAGAAGAATTAATAATAGTTTTAGTAGGTATCAAGAAAAGAGAAGCTATAAGGCCAAAGAAAATAAAATACATGAAATATTTTAAAGTTTGTTCCCAGCCTACAAAACCTAAACTATATTGAGTGAATAACGGAGATAAAAAATATCCAACTGAAGCTGCGCAGGTTACAAATCCTGTTGCTAAAGTTCTTGTTTCATTTGGAAAATATTTTCCAACCTCTGAGACAGGAACTCCAATGGCAGTTGCTCCTAAAGCAATACCAACTAAAACACCAAGACTAATTTGAAAAAAAATACCTGTATTAGGCCCTGCATAAAGCATGTAAATACCTAATCCAAAAATAACAAATCCTAAAAAAACCGCCTTGTTACCACCAAATCTATCTGCTAAAAAACCGAATATTGGAGCAAAAATTCCCCAAAACAACATTTGAATTCCGATTGCTAAACCAAACTCTGTTCTAGTACATCCTATACCTTTTTCAAAAGCTTCAAAAAATAATCCAAAGGTCTGTCTTAAACCCATAGATATTAGAATTATAATACAAGCAGAGGTAAGAACTACTAGAGCTGTTTTATTAGGAATAAATTTTAACATTATCTTATATAACTTAAAGATTTTTTTAAATCATCAATTAGATCTTTAGGATCTTCAAGTCCTATATGAAGTCGTACTATATGTTCATCCTTATTGAACCTGAAATATAGTCGCTTTTTGGTATATTTAGTCTCGTTTCTTAAATTTTGTAGAAGTACAAGACTTTCAAAACCTCCCCAACTATAGCCTATTCCAAATAATCTTAAAGAATTAACAAATTTAATAACAGACGATTTATTTTTACTTTTAATTACAATCGAGAATAGACCGTTGGCACCTGAATAATATTTTTTCCAAAGTTTATATCTTTTTGAATTTGGTTTATAGGGGTAAAGGATTTCTTTAATTTTATTTTGTTTTTTTAAAAAATTTATAACAATTTTTGTATTTTCATAATGTTTTTTCAGCCTAACATCTAAAGTTCTTAATCCTCTAATTATCAAGTAAGCTTCATCTGCAGACATCCTATAGCCAGATAATTTATAAAAAAACATTACTTTTTTAAAAACATTTTTATTTACCGCAAGTGAGCCGCCCATTGCATCAGAGTGACCAGAAAAATATTTAGTTGCAGATGTAAATGACATATCAAATCCTAATTTCAAAGGTTTCAAATATAATGGTGTTCCCCAAGTATTATCTAAAAAAGTCAATATTTTTTTTCTTTTGGCGAGTTTTATAATTTTAGATAAATCTTGAAATTCAAATGTATTACTTCCAGGATTTTCTACTAATATCATTTTAGTTTTCTTTGATATTTTATCTCGCAGATCATTAAAATTATCTGGGTCATAAAAAATAGCTTTAATAGAAAATTCCTTTACTAAATCTTCTGAAATTTCTCGAGTGGGCCCGTAAACATTATCGGAAACTAAAATTTCATCTCCAGGTCTACATACACTCATGATTGCTAATGCTACTCCCCCAAAACCTGTTCCTGTTAGAAATACATGATATGCTTGCTCTAATTCTTTAAGGATATTTTCTAATTCTATTGTTGTTGTACTTCCATATCTTCCATAGCTGTAATAACTAATCTTTTTATTCAATTTTATTCTCTTTTCATGCTGAGCAAGCTCCTGCATTGAATTAAAAAGTATTGTTGAAGCTCTAGTAACTGGAGGATTAGCAGATCTATTAGTATTATCTTTAGTAGGATGTTTTAAAAATGTGCTTATAGACTTTTTCATAAAATAAGTATAATTGAAGTTTACATAACTTTTATACAACAAAATATACAAAAGGAGAAAAAAATATGGGATACCCAAAAAAGCATAGAGGACGACGGAAAATTGGCTCTAAAAAAAGAAGAGCAAGAAAAAGAAATAAAAGAAAATAATTATTACCTTTGCCAATGAGAGAAATAACTCAAATTAGAAAGTTGAGTTTGTGGATTTTCATACTTCCACTGCTAGCAATTAATTTATGTTTGGTAATCTCTCAGAATTATCAATTTTTGGAAAACACTATATTTGCAGTTGCAGAAGTTGGTAAATCAAATTTTACTATTCCATATTTTGATGGGAGTTTATCTATTAGTAGAGCTTCAAGAGGTTATCCCCAGTATATTATTTTTAAACCCTCCATGATTTTGACAGCAATTTTTCTATTCTATTATTGGAAAAATAATAATAATTTAGTTAATAATTTAAATTCTACAAATATAAATTATAAGTTCAAGACATTCGGAATACTATCTGCATTTTTCTTAATAATCCATTCTATTTTACTTGGAGTTAAATTTGATATTCAAGTTTATAAACTTTTTAGAAGAGTTGTACTTTTAGCATTTATAATTTTTGAAATTATCGCTCAAGGTATACTGGTATATCATTTATTTAAGTTAAAAAAAAAGCTCGAAAATTTTGTGAATAAAAATATTTTAATTTTAAAATTTATTTTAGTTATTATATTGTCTGCAGTAGCTATTTTAAGTCTTCCACTTTTGGTAACTAAAGGTAACACGCATTTTAAACATGCTTTAGAATGGAATTATTTTGTAGGGGTAATTGTTTTTTATTTACTGTCTAGGTTTTTTTGGAAGAGAACCACTTAAATTTCCAGGCTTTCGCCCAGAAATTTAGTAGTTTTGGCTCGTCGTTTTAGGCGCTACCGCCAAGCCGTCCCGATGGACTATTCTAGCGCTACTAGGTCCACCTTTCTGCCCTTTAAGCTTGAACCTCTCGGTTTTTCCCTAAATGGCCAGTTAAGAGTTGCCTCTTAATTAAGAAGATTAAAACACATACTTGAAAATAAAAGTATCACTTAATACGTGCTTTAAGATGTACTGTTAATTAAGTGGATAAGTTTTTATTAAAAGTCTTATCAATCCAACCACCGCCTAGAACTTTATCCCCAAAATTATCTTTAGAATAAAAAACGCAAGCTTGACCTGGTGAAATACCTGTTTCCTTGTCTAAAATTTCAACTTCGGCAGTTTTGTTTAAAATTTTTACATTAGCCTTTAATAGTTTGCCAGTTGATCTTACTTTAATAAAGATTGAATTATCAAAATCTTTTTTTTGTCCAAGAACATTTAATTCTCTAAGTATAATTTTTTGGATAATCAAAGCTTCTTTTTCTCCTACAACGATAGAGTTGTCTTTAGAATTAATTTTAATGACATAAAGTGGTTTATCACTAGAAATCTTAATCCCTTTACGTTGACCAATAGTGTAATTGATAATTCCCTCGTGGATACCCAACTGCTTACCAGCTATATCAAAGATTTTTCCTGATTTAAAAGACTCTGGTTTAAACTTCTGAATGACAGAGCTATAATCACCGTTTGGAACGAAACAAATATCTTGACTATCTGGTTTATCTGCTACGTTTAGTTTTAGTTTAAGAGCTATGGATCTTGTTTCAGATTTATTTATCTCTCCTAATGGAAACCTTAGGTAATCTAGTTGTTCTTGTGTTGTATTAAATAAAAAATAACTTTGGTCCCGATTTTGATCTCTAGCTCTATACATATTTGCGTGCCCATTATGCTGTAATCTAGATACGTAATGTCCTGTAACCAATGCATCAGCTTTTAAATCTTTTGCATACTTAAATAAGTCTCTAAATTTTACCGTTTGATTGCATTGTACGCATGGAATTGGGGTTTCACCAGCATTATAACTGTCTATGAAACTGTCTATTACTTCTTTTTTAAATTTTTTTTGGTAGAAAAGTATTTGATGATTAATGTTTAATTTTTCAGATACTCTTTTAGCATCTAAGATATCTTGACCAGCACAACATTGTCTTCCCTCATTAGATTTTTTTGCATCATCATATAATTTGAGTGTTATACCTGTTACATCATAACCATTTTCCTTCATTAATGCGGCTACAACTGAGGAGTCAACCCCCCCAGACATCGCAACTACTACTTTTGTATCTTTCTTTGATTTATTAATTCCTAGAGAATTCATAATTAAAAGTATATAATACAAATATAAGTTTTTTTCCATAATGCATATTGATTTTGAACCAGGCGATTATGTTATTAATCCTGCCAAAAATGATTGGGGGATAGGGCAAATTCAGTCTATTATAGGCAATAAAGTAACAGTAAACTTTGAAAATACTGGCAAACAAGTAATTAACATTGAAGTTGTCGTGCTAGAAAAATTAAAAAGATGAATAAACAAGAATTAAAAAATTTAGCTGAAGGTTTAATTTATACATTCAATAAAGCAGGAGATACGAGTATTCAATTATTTAATGAGGGTCTTAAAATCAAAGTTAAAGAAGATGGTTCTCCCGTTAGTAATGGAGACTTAAAAGTAAATGATTTGATAACTAAAAAAATTTCAGAAATAACTCCAAATATTCCAATAATTTCAGAAGAAACAGTAGACTTAAAAGTGAAAAATAAAGAAAAAATATTTTGGCTTGTTGATCCAATTGACGGAACAAAAGAGTATATTGCTGGAAAAGATGAATTTACTTTAAATGCAGCTCTAGTAATTAATAAAGTTTCAACTATAGGTTTGGTTGGTGTTCCAAAAAAAAAACAACTTTTTTATTCATTTGGTCCAGATGAAAGTTATTTAATAGAAAATAATAAAACTAAAAAAATAAATTGTTCAAAAAATACACCAAAGGATAAGATAGTTGCGTTATCGAGCTCTTTAAAACCTTCAGACATAATTCTTAATAAATTAAAAGAATACAAAGTAAATTCTATGGTTAAAATGGCTAGTTCTTATAAATTTTGTGTTATTGCTAAAGGTGATTTTGACATTTACGCTGCTAGAGAAAGAGCTTGTGAATGGGATTATGCTGCTGGTCATGCTATTGCGGCAAATGCAGGAGCAATTATAAGCACTCTTGAAGGTGGATCATTTTTATACGGTAAAGAAGATTATAAAAACCAAAGTTTATTAATTAGAAGGTCAAAAAATTTAAATGCTTAAAACAATTCTAGCTATAATAATCTCAGTAACTTTTTTTGGAGCAATATTTTTTATTATAGTTCGAAATTTACTTAAAAGAAAACTAGATCAATTAGTTAAGGATGAAAAGAGAAAAAAATCAAACAATTTTAAGTAACTTGTTAAATTCTTTTGTTTCTAAATCAAGAACTCTCTTGGATAAATCAAAACTAAATCCACCTCTAGCCAAAATTCCCATATCTTTTTTGTAATATAGCTCTCGATTAGCTTCTGGTCTTAAAGGTCCTATTCTTCTTCTTTTGCACAATTTTAAAGCCGATACAAAATCAGGTTCAATTTTATCTTCTTTAATTTTATCAATACTTTGCTTTATGTATTTGCTCTCAATTCCCTTGTTTATTAAGGATTGGTGAATTTTATTTAAAGAATAACCCCTACGTAAAAACATTCTTGCTTTCGAGTCTGAATATAATTCATCATTTACAATTTTATTTTGTTCAAGATTTTTTAAAATTTCATCAATTATTGAAGACACTTCCTTCTTTGATTTAGTTCCCTTAATTTTTGTTAAATATTTTTTCAATAAGTAAATTTTTAATTGTTGTTTTGAAGGGCTGTATTTTTCCAAATAAGAATAAGCTAAATCTTTTAAATTTGTAGTCAGATCTTCAAAATCTCTTTTATTTGATGTGGGATTCATTTCGTTAATATACTATATTATTTTTCATGATAAATAATCTATTAGAGTTTTTGACATATGAAAATATTTACCTTTTAGCTAATTGGGGCATCTTACCGTTTTGGTTGTTGTTAATAGTTTTTCCTAACCAATTTATCACAAGATTTTTTGTTCAATCTATAATTGCTCCTTTGATATTAGCAAGTGCTTATGGATTTGTTGTGTATAACATTTTTTTAGATGGAGATATTCTAGGAAGTTTCGAACTTTATTATGGATTAGATGAATTATATTCTATGTTTTCTAACGAAGCCTTTTTATTAATATTTTGGCTCCACTTTTTGGCTATAAGTTTATTCGTTGGAGCCTGGATCGCAAGAGACTCTCGAAAATATTTAATTCCTAAATTTTTCGTAATTATATCTCTTTTAATTACTTATTTTACCGGTCCAATTGGATTATTAATTTATTGGTTTATTAGGATATTTTTTTCAAAAAAAATCAGTTTTAATGATTAAATCTTTTGACTTTTATTTTGACTTTATAAGTCCATACTCTTTTTTTGCACACAAAGAAATATTAAAAATTGAAAAAAAAAATTCAATTAAGATTAGATACAAACCGATATTACTTGGTGGACTTCATAATTTACACGGAATTAAAGCTCCAGCATTCATACCAGCGAAAGCAAAACATATGATTAGAGATTGCAAATTAATAGCAGAAAAAAATCGAGTCTCTTTTAAGTTTAACTCTTATTTCCCGATCAAAAGTTTGAATTTGATGAGGGGAGTATTCGTAGCAGAGGAAGATAATTTTAAAAGTTATTATATTGAATGTATTTTCAATTCAATATGGCAAGATGGATTGAATATGAACGATGAAAATATAGTGCAGAAAATTTTAAAAAATTTAAACGTAAATCCAAAAACTTTTTTTTTAAGATCAACTTCATCATCAATAAAAGAATTATTAAAAAAAAGGACGGGAGAAGCTTATGATAAAGGTATTTTTGGAGCTCCCAGCTTTGTTGTAAATAATAAAATATTTTGGGGTCAAGACAGAATAGAATTTGCTTTAAATGAATTCTATAAATGAATTATTTTTTATCTTTTTGAATTACTTTAAGTCCAGCATTTTTTAAAGCATCAAAACCACCATCTACGTGAGCTACGTTTGTAAATCCCATATCGACTAAAGATTTTGTCGCCAAGGCTGACCTAAATCCCGCTGCACAAAATAAAACCATTTTTTTAATATCTTTGATTTTGTTTGCCTCGTAATAAGAGCTATTAGGATCTAACCAAAACTCCAACATTCCTCTGGGAATATGTTTTGAGTTTTCAATTGTCCCTTCTTTCCAAAGTTCTCTTATATCTCTTATATCTATTAAACTGATCTCATTATTTTCTAATAATTCCTTTGCCTCTTCGGAAGTGAGAGTTTTAATGCTTTTTTTTGCTTCTTCTACAAGTGTTTGAGATGACTTTATGTTCATGATATTAGAATACTAGATTTTAAATTTGAAGCAATGAAAGAAATTAAAAATAATAAAAAAAAAAGTTTAATAAAAAAAATTTTTGTAAAGATAAGTAGGTTTTTTGGCTATGAAATAATTGACCAAAATAACTTTGAAATTCCAACTTTAAACAAAACACTTCATGAAGATATCAATATCATTGGCAGTAAATCAATTAACTTGCCTCTTGGTGAGGTAAAAGTAACTAGACCCGTAAGATCTTTAGATATCATAATTAGGACTTGCACAGAAGTAAATATGCTTACACAAAGTAAAAAAAGGATTTTTGAGAAAGAAAAAGTTGAGTACACTTTAAGATCTATTCGCTCAATTCTTCAATCCTTAAACTCATCAAATCAACTTAAAAAAATAAAAATTAAACTTAAAGTAATCGATTATAATTCAAAAAAAGAAAATTTAGATAAAATAGATAAATTATTCAAATCATTTAATAGAAGCTACGATTTGATTAATTTGGATCTCTCTAATTTTGAAGATAACATAGCCAAAAAAAATCAAAAAAATCAAATTGTTACATCTAATCAAATGTCAAACATGGCAAACATCCACCAATCTTTAATTGAAGCGAAAAACTCTGAAGATTTAATCTATTTTGTAGAAGACGATTATATACATAATAAAGATTCTTTGAATGAGATGGTTTTAACCTTTGAAAGGATATCGTCGCAAATTAACAATGATATCTTTTTGTGTCCTACAGATTACCCCTATTTATATTCTAAAGCTGAATCAACTCAAATTTTTTTAGGAAGCAATTATCATTGGAGAAAAGTAAATGAAACATTATGTACTTTTTTAACAAGTAAAAAAATGGTGGATAAACATTGGAGTATTTTAAAAAGCATGTGTGAACTCGAACATTATCCTTTTGAAAAACCTTTACATGATATTTATGAAATGGAATTATGTATTTCACCAATACCTTCACTAGCTATTCATTGTACTAATGTTAATTCGATTTTTGGGCTATCACCTAATATTAATTGGAAAAAATTATGGGACGATAATGGTTAATTTTTAGTGTTTAAATATTTAAGGCCTGGAGAAATAAATCGCCAGGCCTTAAAGTTTTCCCAACTAACGAGGGAGGGAGAAAGTTTTTAATTAGTCTCTTATACCGTAAGCTATTACACCAACTTCAGCTTTGTCAGTTCCTAGTCTTTCAGCTTCCTTGCTTATTCTTAATCCAACTGTATTTTTCATAATTTGGAAAACAATAAACGAGACTATGAATACGAATACCACTACTGAGATTGTTCCTAGGAATTGCGCTCCAAAAGCAACATCACTGTTTGTTAATGGCACTGCTAATGTACCCCATACTCCAGCTACTAAGTGTGCTGGGATGGCACCAACTACGTCGTCAATTTTCATTTTAAACAATAATTTTACTGAGAAGTACATTAATACTCCAGCTATTGCCCCAATAAAGATTGCAGCTAACGGACTTGGTGTCAATGGTTCTGCCGTAATACCTACCAAACCGGCTATCGCGCCGTTTAGCATCATTACTACGTCAGTTTTACCACCAATTAATCTTGATACAGTTGCAGCAGCTAATACACCACCACCTGCAGCTAAGTTCGTATTGATATAAATTGTTGCAACTGATGAAACGTCTTCCAACGTACCAGAAGCTAACTGAGATCCGCCATTAAAACCGAACCAACCTAACCAAAGTATAAATACTCCTAGTGTTGCTAATGGAATTGATGATGCAGCAAATGGTGTCATAGCTTTGACTCCGCCGCTAGAACTAAATCTTCCAGTTCTTGCTCCAAGCACTATTGCACCTGCTAAAGCGGCAGCACCACCTGCAGCATGTACTAATGTTGAACCAGCAAAGTCTGAAAATCCAGCAGCTGATAACCATCCGCCACCCCACTGCCAACCCATTGAAATTGGATATATAAATCCAGTTAAAATTGCGGCAAATAAGAAAAATGGCCAGATCTTAATTCTTTCAGCTAACGTACCAGATACGATTGACATTGTAGTTGCACAGAACACCATTTGGAAAAACCAATCAGAACCATCAGAATATCCAGTCTCTAATGCTGAATTATCACTCCATGGTGTGAATGAACCTATATATCCGCCTTCCGGTATACCGTAAGCTAAATTGTAACCAACCAACCAGAACATTACTCCGGCGATTGAGTATAAACCTATATTTTTTGCACAGATTGCTGATACAGATTTTGATGTTACCAATCCTGACTCTAACATTGCGAAACCTGCGGCCATCCACATGACCAAGAAACCTGACATTAAAAATAATAGGGTGTTAAATATGTATTGTACTTCTGCAGAAACTGTGGTCTCAGCGTAGCCTAAACCAGCAAAGCCAAAGTAAATGGCTGTACCTGCTAGAAAGTATCCTATGTATTTTTTCATAAAACTCCCTTGTTGATTTAAAAAGGAGTTTATAGTGCTTTGAATATATATAAGTATTGAAATCTACAGAATATAGCTATGCAGTTTTTGCAATTAGTTTAGCCCTTATTCAATTTTGTGAATAAGGGCTAAAAATAACGTTTATCTATTAAACATTTCTTTTAAGCTTTTAGCTGGTAAAAACTTAACTTTTTGAGATGCAGCTATTTGAATTGACTCACCTGTTCGAGGATTTCTTCCTACTCTAGCTTTTCTTTTTGCTACTTTATAAGTACCAAAACCAGCTATTTTAACGGTATCGTCATTTTTCAACGCATCCAGAATAATTGTCGTTATTGAATCAAAAGTTCTTTCAGCATCAGCTTTACTCTGACCCAATGTGGACGATATTTTAGCTACTAGTTGTTTTTTGTTCATTTATGCCCCTTTATGGTTAATATGGAATTTCTACAATTTCCCAATAAAATCAACATTTTTTTAGTGTTTCACATAAATATTAACACAACATATTGTATATCAAAAAAGTGTTGATTTTATTGATGTTTTTATAAGCTAAAAGGGGCTTAAAATAAGCCTAAATCTTTTAAATCATTGACAGTGGTAAAAAGCATTAAAAATAACAATAAAAAAAGCCCGATTCGAAAAAAACCCTCTTGGGTTTTTTGAGTTAAAGGTCTTCCCAAAATTTTTTCAAAAGCATAAAACATTAAGTGTCCTCCATCTAGCATAGGTATCGGGAAGAGATTTATAAAACCTAATGAAATCGAAATATAAGCCATGATACTTAGAAACGCTATAAATCCATACTGAGCAACTTGACCAGTAATTTTTGCAATTTTAATTGGTCCGCCTAATTGTTTTGTATCACCAGTCCCCTTAAACATAGAAATCACAAAATCTGATGATGCTGTTATTACAAACCATGTTTCTTTAAGAGCATAAAATAATGCTGTAGCAGGGCCAAGGCGTTCTCTTTGTAATTCATTATTTGGTGGAGATATTTTAATACCTATTATTTTTTTATTGATTGTGTTTCCAAGAGTGTCTTTTGCTTCAATCAATTTTGGTAAAACTATATAATCAATTTCAGCATCGTTACGTAAAACAGTAATTTTAATATCTTTTGTTGAAGAAGAATTAATGTAAGTCGAGACATCCAACAAACTACTTACTTTTTTATTATTTATTTTTAAAATTAAATCTCCATCTTTAATTCCAGCAGTATAAGCTGGGCCATCTTTTTGTACTTCATTTATTTGTGCAGGAGTAAAATCTTTACCAGCAAACATATATATAAAAGCAAAGATAAATATGGCTAAAATAAAATTTGC
Organism: uncultured Pelagibacteraceae bacterium; assembly: GCA_902522955.1. Lineage (GTDB taxonomy): Bacteria > Pseudomonadota > Alphaproteobacteria > Pelagibacterales > Pelagibacteraceae > Pelagilacustribacter. The sequence goes on along the minus strand of CABYXR010000004.1, from coordinate 2,359 downwards.
TATTGGTCCAGCCGCTACAATAAGTGACCTTTGATACAGAGGTTTTGTAACAAAAAGTTTACTCTGATCATCTTTACTGTACTTTTCTAAAAGTTCTTTTTGTTCAGTTTGACTAAATACATTTCTGTCGCCAAAAAATTTTACATACCCTCCTAGAGGAATAAGACAAAATTTCCATCGTGTTCCAGATTTATCATTAAATCCAAATAACTCTTTACCAAAACCGATTGAAAAATCAGTAATACCCACTCCAAATTTTTTTGCAAAATAATAATGTCCGTATTCGTGAACGAAAACTACAACTGTTAATAATATAATAAAAGGAACTAAAAAATTTAAAATTTCCATTCATTAACCTTACTAAAAATAAAATTTCTAAAAGCAATTAATCTTGCGTTATTTTTTAAAGAAGCAGGATAAACAAAGTGTGTTTCTGTTGGTTTGCCTGGTTCATTTGGTAAAACTTTTGTAATACCATTTTTGTTATGAGCAATATAATCAGGTAAAGCTGCTAAGCCAACTCCACTTTGCACTGCTAATAATAATCCATAAACACTATTAACTTTCATTAAAGATTTTCTTTTTTTACCATCTTTTGCTCCAACTTTTAAAACCCAATCGGGATTATAAACTGGAGAAGGCGCTCCTTTACCGTAAGTAATAAACTTATGCTTATCTAAATCTTTTAAAGACTTTGGATAACCATTTTTTTCTAAATATTCGTTTGATCCATATATATGATAATTAAAATCAACAAATTTTTTTTGAATTAAATTCAATTGTTTAGGTCTTCTCATTCTAATTGCAATATCTGCTTGACGAGTAGCTAAATCGAGTTCTTTGTCAGCAAATATTAATTCTACTTCTATCCCAGGATTAAGATCCATAAACTCTTTAATACGAGGCGTCAGCCAAGTAGTACCAAAACTTACTACTGTTGTGATCGTTAGTTTCCCACTTAATTTATCTTTATGTCCAATTAAATTAGATTCTACATCTTTTAATTTAGAAATCACTTCATGTGCAGATTTAAATAGATACTCTCCATTTTCTGTAAGAACCAAGCCCCTTGCATGACGTTCAAAAAGTTGCACTTTTAAATCGTTTTCTAATGATTGAATTTGCCTACTGATAGCTGACTGACTTAAATTTAATATTGTGGAAGCTTTTGTAAAGCTTGATGCCTCTGCAACAGTGTGAAATATTTTTAATTTATCCCAATCCATATAATTTAAATTATAGTTTATTTATTTGGATTTACTATAGCTCTACCAAAATATTCGCCTTTTAATAATTTTGGATATGTATCTAATAGTTCAGTAAATGATAGTTCTTTTGTAAAAGATTGTATTTTAGCAAAATCTATTAATTTACTTGCTTCATTCCACAAAAATTCTCTTCTTTTTATTGAGGCTCCTGAAGAGTCTATACCCCATAACTTAACTCCTCTTATAATAAAGGGCATTACAGTTGTATTTATTTTTATACCCCCAGCATTACCACAAGAGGCAACAATTCCATTAGGCTTTGTTTGAGCTAAAATTTTTGTCAAACTTGCACCGCCAACCGTATCTACCACTCCGTCCCAAGTTCCTTTTTCTAGTAGTTTGCTTTCTCCATCAAATTCTTTTCTATCAATAATATTTTTTGCACCCAGATCTTTTAAATATTCGTTTTTGTCTTTTTTCCCTGTTACAGCATGTACATCGTATCCCATTTTAGATAAAATCATAACTGCAATACTCCCTACGCCGCCAGTTGCTCCTGTTACTAAAACATCTTTTACCTTTTCTCCCAGTAAAAGTTCCTCTCTTGCTTTAACTGCAAAAGCACATTGTAATGCTGTAAAACCAGCTGTACCCATCATCATAGCTTTATGATTGTCTAATTCTTTTGGAGTTTTAATTAAAAAATTTGAGTCAACTTTAGCGTATTGAGCAAATCCTCCAAAGTACGATTCTCCAACTCTGAAACCTGTTAAAATTATGTCATCGTCTTTTTTAAATTTAGAGTCTTCACTTTCAACAACTTTTCCTGAGAAATCTATTCCAGGAACAAAAGGAAACTTTCTTACAATTTTTCCACCGTCGTTTAAAATTAGCGCATCTTTGTAGTTTAAACTGGAATAATCTATTTTAACAAATACATTTCCATCTTTAAGATCGCTCTTACTAATTTCTTTTAAGTCTCTACTAAATTTATCGTTTTGATTATTTATTACAATTGCTTTGAATTTATCAGACATTTATTTTGCAATATATCTTAAATATCTGTTTTGATAACTTAAATCTTCTTTAAACGCACCTAAATAATAATTTGTTACTGTAGTAGCCCTTTCTTTTTTTATGCCTCTCATAGT
>CABYXR010000003.1 GCA_902522955.1 uncultured Pelagibacteraceae bacterium | reverse complement strand
AAATAAAAAATATACCCCAATCTCCATTTAACCAATCAACTAAGGCGCCAGAAGAAGCTGCCAGAGAGGTTCTACCAGCCGTTCCGATAGAAGCTAATAACGCATATTGAGTTGCAGTGTAAGTTCTGTCCACCAACATTGAGATAAAAGCTACAAAAGCAACTGTAGCAAAAGCTGCCGCCATATCGTCAAATATAACTGCAATCGCAAAAAGTAATTCGGATTTCCCAGTCCACGCTAATAAAGAAAATAATAAATTGGTTCCTGCCATTAAAATACCAGATATAAACATTGCTTTAATAACTCCCGAACGAATAGCAAATAATCCACCTAATAGAGTAAATATCACTGTAGTAATCCATCCTAACCCTTTAGAGTAAAGAGCGATATCAGATTTAGTAAATCCTATTTCTTTATAAAAAATTATTGACATTCTACCCAGGAATGCTTCTCCAATTTTAAAAAGAAATACAAATCCTAAAATAGCAATAGCGATGTTGAATCCGTTTTTTTTAAAAAAACTTATAACTGGTCCAATAATAGTTCCCGTCATCCAAGCAAAAGATTTTGTTATGAAATTAGTATAACCAAGTTTTTCAACAATAATTTTGTCAGTCTTTAATTGAGTGTCTTTTCTCTCATTCGTTCTAGTCTCATGAATAAACATTAAGCCAATATTGCAAGCAATAACTACAATACCTAAAATTAAAAAAGTTATTTGCCAATAATTTTCAAATCCTTTTAATTGAAAATAGTCTGCAGTATTAAGTGCGATTACACCTCCTAATTTGTAACCTGTCCACCACCCTACAACAGCCATGGCCGCCCCTGCCTGCATTGATTTACCTTCATGTTCACCTATTTGTTCAATTCTTAAGGCGTCAACAGTAATGTCCTGAGTCGCTGAAGCGATTGCAATAATTAAACCTATACTTATTACCAAACTAAGATTTGTAGAAGGATTCATTACGCTCCAAAAAATTAGGCTTAGAAGAATAATTGTTTGCATAACAACTATCCAACTTCTTCTATGACCAATTTTATTTGTTAGCCACGGAAACCTAACTCTATCAACAATAGGTGCCCATAAATAATTAAAAGCATAAACGGCAAAAATTAAACCTGCCCAACCAACAGTACTACGACTAAGACCATCTTCTTTTAACCAAAGACTTAAACTACTACCAATTATTACCCAAGGAAATCCACTAATAGATCCTAATAATAAAATTTTTATCATTCTTTTATCGAAATAAATCTTGAAGGATTCTGTTAAAGATTCTTTTTTATAAATTTCCATAACTAAATATTAATCAATTTCTCCAAAAAGATGGAAAAAATAATACTAAAACTGCAAATAATTCTAATCTTCCAAGTAACATTCCTACGGAAAGTATCCATTTTGATAAATCTGGAATTTCTTTATAATTTCCGTTTGGACCTATTACATCTCCCAGACCTGGACCTACATTAGAAATCGCACTTGCAGCGCCAGAAATAGAAGTTAAAAAATCTAAGCCAGAAATTGATAAGAGCATAGATATTATTAAAAATATAAACAAAAAAGAGAATATAAATATTATTACAGAGCTTATAAAATCATCGGAAATTTTTTGGTTGTTATATTTTGTTATTATTACACTATTTGGATAAATCAATTTTTTAATTTGATTTAATAAGAAAATAAACAACATCTGTAATCTAAAAATTTTAATACCACAAGCAGTAGATCCAGCACATCCTCCAACGAACATTAAAAATAAAAAGAATATAAGGGAAAAATTACCCCAAAGTCCAAAATCATCTGTTACGTATCCTGTTCCTGATAAAATAGAAATTACATTAAACGAAGATATTCTAATTTTATCAAATACTGAACTTTCATAATTAATAAATAGAAGATAAATAAACATTGTGAATACTGAAATTAAAATAAGATAAATAAGACCTTTTATTTGTATATCTTTAAAAAAAATATTTTTATTACCTTGAACAAATTTTAAATAAGATATGAATGGTATACTTCCCAAAACAATGAATATACTTGCGATAATTTCGATATTAGAGTTTTTAAAAAAACCTATGGAGTCATTGTGAGTAGCAAATCCTCCAGTAGCAATAGTTGTCATAGCATGAGCGATGCTATCAAAAATTGACATACCAAATAGCCAGTAAAGCATACCACAAAAAAAAGTAAGAACTAAATAGGTAGAAATAATTATGGTGGCAACCTCTATCGTTCTTGGTAAAATTTTTTCTGTGCTGTCTGGTCCCTCCATCTTAAAAAGTTGCATTCCTCCAACTTTTAATAAAGGTAAAATTGTAATTGCCATTACTACTATTCCAATTCCGCCTAACCATTGAAGTATAGCCCTCCACATTAAGATACTTTTAGGACTGTTATCTAAATCACTAATAATAGTTGCTCCGGTAGTAGTAATACCGGACATACTTTCAAAAAATGCATCACTTAAAGTAAACTCTTCAGGAGATAAAAGAAAAGGGAGACATCCAAAAATAGCGACCATTATCCATGCTAAAGTTGAGAATAAAAATGTTTGTCTTAAATTAAGTTTAAATTCGTTACCTAGGTTAGCAAGCACGAATAAAACTCCAATAAATATTGTAACAAATGCTCCCGAAACAAAAGCATGATTATTTTCTCTATATAATAATTGTATAAGATATGGAGCCAACATTGATACTCCAAGAACAACTAATAAGATCCCAATAAGAAAAAAAACAGTTTTGTTTGTTGCCATAGGTTAAGACTATTTAAATAGTTATAAAATTCAACTTAATATCGAATAATTATATCTGTATTTTATACATAAAATTTTATAAACCATTGTTATGCTTGATAACAACTTAATTCAATCGACTTCTTCGTGGCCTTTTGTAGAAATTAGGAAGCTTTTAAAAGATAGAAAAGAACTTATCAGATTGAAAAATAAAATTACCTTCCAAACAGGTTATGGACCTAGCGGCCTTCCTCATATCGGAACTTTCGGAGAAGTTGCAAGAACCACTATGATGATCAACGCGTTAAATCATATCCAAAAAATAGATCATGAACTAATTACATTTTCAGATGATATGGATGGTTTAAGAAAAATTCCAGATAATATTCCTAATGATAAAATTTTAAAAGATAATCTTGGAAAACCACTCACCTCTATTCCAGACCCATTTAAAAAATTTAATAGTTTTGGTGAACATAATAATGAAATGTTAAAAGATTTTTTAAATAAATTTAAATTTAAATTCAAATTTAAGAGTGCCACTGAAAATTATAAAAAGGGAATATTCAATAATAGTCTTTTGAGAGTTTTAGAAAAATATGAAGATATAATGAATATTATTTTACCAACTTTAGGAAAAGAAAGGCGGAAAACTTATTGTCCATTTTTACCTATATGCCCAAAAACAGGAAAAGTACTAGAAGTACCTTTAATAAGCATGGAAAAAAAAACTGGAAAAGTGGTTTTTGACAATTTAGGAGAAAAGATAGAGACAAATATTTTGGACGGCAATTGTAAACTACAATGGAAAGTTGACTGGGCGATGAGATGGTTTACTTTTGATGTTGATTTTGAAATGTATGGTAAAGATTTAATTGAAAGTGCAATACTATCAAATAAAATATGTAAGACACTTGGAAAAAACCCTCCAAGTGGATTTGCTTATGAATTATTTTTAGATGAAAAAGGTGAAAAAATTTCTAAATCAAAAGGAAATGGAATTTCAATTGAACAGTGGCTTAGATATGCTTCACCTGAAAGTTTATCGTTATATATGTATCCAAACCCTAAGAGAGCAAAAAAACTTTACTCTGAAGTAGTACCGAAAACAGTCGATGAATACTTGTCTTTGATTGAGAAATTTCCTAAACAAGATGACAAAAATAAGGTTATGAATCCTGTATGGCATGTTCATAATGGAGAACCTCCGAAGGAAAAAATAGTTATGTCTTTTACTATGTTGCTTAATTTGGTGGGCTCAAGTAATGCAAATAACAAAGATATAATTTGGAAGTTTATAAATAAATTTCATAAAGAGATTAAAAAAGAAAATCATCCTATTCTTGATCGCCTTACACAATACGCAATAAATTATTTTAAAGACAAAGTAGAACCTACTAAAAAATTTAAAAAAGCAAATGATAAAGAAAAGAAGGCTCTTTCTAACTTAGTATTAAACCTTAAAAAAATTGATGAAAATTTGGATCCTGAAGAAATACAGACTCTTGTGTATTCAGTTGGAAAAGAGAATGGATATGAAAAAAACTTAAGAGAATGGTTTAAATTAATATATGAAGTAGTTTTTGGTGTGGAAAATGGTCCTCGTATGGGTTTTTTTGTAAAATTTTTTGGACTTAAGGAGACAATTGAATTAATAAATAAAAAAATAAAATAATGTTCTCAATTTTAAGGCCTTATATATTCTCTTTAGACCCTGAAGTAGCACATGATTTGGCAATAAAATCTCTCAAATTTAATATTTTACCCAAAAGTTTTTTTGAGGTTAATAATGAAGAGATACTCAAAACAAATCTATTTGATCATATTATTCCAAATCCTATAGGTTTAGCAGCTGGATTTGACAAAAGCGCTGAAGTTTATAATTCACTTTTCAGGTTTGGTTATGGTTTTATAGAAGTTGGCACTGTAACTCCTAAAAGGCAATTGGGAAATTCAAAGCCGAGAATATTTAGGTTAGAAAAAGATAAAGCTTTAATTAATAGATTAGGTTTTAATAACCATGGATCAGAAATAATTTCTAAAAGGATTTCAGAGAACACTCCTGAAGGTTTTTTGGGTGTGAATATTGGTCCCAACAAAGATACAAAAAATAAAGTTGAAGACTATTATTTCTGTTTGTCAAAACTCGCATCGTGCTCAGGCTACATAACAGTAAATATTTCCTCACCAAATACTGAGGGTCTTAGAGATTTTCATGACCAGAGTGAAATGGAAAGATTATTAATAGGATTAAACAAAATAAAAAAAGAAAATAAGATAAAAAAACCAATAATTTTAAAATTATCGCCAGATATTAGCGAAGGTAAAATAAGTCCAATAATTGAATTGATAGGAAAATATAAAATACAAGGAATTATTTTATCTAATACTACAGATCAGAATCGAGAAAAGTTAATTGACTCAAAAAAATCTGAGATAGGTGGGTTGTCCGGCGAACCACTAAGGAGTATCTCTACTAAACTTATTAAAAAATTTTATAAAGAAACCAGAGGTAAAATTCAAATCATAGGAGTTGGAGGAATTGACTCTGGAGAAAGTGCGTTTGAAAAAATCACTGCTGGAGCTAATGCAGTTCAATTATACACAGGAATGGTTTATAAAGGCCCAGGAATTGTCAAAGATATTAAAACAGACTTAATTTCAATTTTGAAAAAACATAATTTCAAGAATATCAAGGATGCAATTGGAATTAATGCTTGACCAGTCTTTTAAGTAGAATTATATAGCTAAAGGAAAAATTATGTCTAAAAGATGTGAATTAACAGGAATATCCCCTTTGAAAGGCCATAACGTAAGTCATGCAAAAAATAAAACTAAAAGAAGATTTTTGCCTAACCTTAAAAAAGTGACCTTTAGAAGTGATATATTGAAAAAAAATATAAAATTAAATGTAACAAACGCCGCCTTGAGAACGGTTGATTTTAAAGGCGGTCTAGATAAATTTCTTATATCAGCAAAAAAAACTAATTTATCTAAAAAAGTAAAAAAATTAAAAGCCTCGGTTTCAGCAAAAATATAATTAATGAGTTTATTCTATAAACTTTCAATTTTAATGGGCTTAATTGTAGCTGTTTCAAACTATCTAGTTCAGTTTCCAATAAAGTATTATGGATTAGACGACATATTAACATATGGAGCATTTAGTTATCCTATTACTTTTTTAATTACAGATTTAGCAAACAGAGCTTACGGTAAGGCAGTTGCAAGAAAAGTTGTTTATGTAGGATTTTTTATAGGTGTTCTTTTAACTTTATTTGTTTCAACTAATTTTTCAGATGTAATATCCATTAGAATTGCCATAGGTTCAGGAGTTGCTTTTTTCTTAGCTCAAAATTTAGATGTACAAATCTTTGATCATTTAAGAAAAAAAATCTGGTATGTAGCTCCTCTTACATCCTCAATACTGGGCTCAGTCACAGATACTTTTCTCTTTTTTTCAATAGCTTTTTATGCAACTGGAATACCTTGGATAACACTTGCTTTAGGTGATCTAGCTGTAAAATTGTTTATTGCACTTACAATGTTAATTCCATTTAGACTTCTTTTAAAAAGTGTTAAAGATATTTCTGGAAAATCAGTATTAGGAATTTAATCTAGTGTACGGTTTTTTTATTTTTCTCAACAAATAAATCAGTCAATTGATTTATCATTACATCTCCTAAATCTTGAACATCAGTAATTTTTATTGCTTGGTTATAATATCTAGTAACATCATGACCAATACCAATAGCTAATAACTCTATGTTAGATTTATTCTCAATCCATTTGACAATATTTTTTAAATTAGTCTCTAAATAGTCACTTGTATTAGTGGATAATGTTGAGTCATCCACTGGAGCGCCATCTGAAATTACCATTAAGATTTTTCTTTCCTCTTTTCTTCTGGACATTTTGTTATAAGCCCACTTGAGAGCTTCACCGTCAATATTTTCTTTTAACAAACCTTCTTTAAGCATTAGACCCATATTAGATTTTGCTTGTCTCCAAGGAGTATCAGCAGATTTATAAATTATATGTCTGAGATCATTTAATCTTCCTGGAAAAGTTGGTTTATTATTTTTCATCCACTTTTCTCTTGAGGAACCTCCTTTCCAATGTTTTGTAGTAAAACCTAAAATTTCAACTTTTACAGAACAACGCTCTAGAGTTCTTGCAAGAATATCAGCACAAATTGCTGCTACTGATATTGGTTTTCCTCTCATCGATCCTGAGTTATCAATTAAAATAGTTACTAATGTATCTTTAAATTCCACATCTTTTTCTTTTTTAAAAGACAAAGAGTTAAATGGATCCATAATAATTCTTGTCAATTTGGAAGTGTCTAAGAGACCTTCTTCTAAATCAAAGTCCCAAGATCTGTTTTGTTTAGCTAAGAGTTTTCTTTGAAGTTTATTAGCAAGTTTAGAGATAAAATTTTTTAGCTGTAATAATTGTTGATCCAAATTTTTTCTTAATCTGCTTAATTCTTCTTCATTCTCTAAATCTTCAGCTTTAATTATTTCATCAAATTCTTCTGTGTAAGATCTATATTTAAGATCTCCCAAGTTTTTTTTTATATTTTTCCTAAAGTCAGTATTAGACTTATCTTCAATCTGAATTTCTTCTCCATCCTGATCAGATTCTTTTGTTTGATTTTCTAAATCTGGTATACCCGATTCAATCGACATCTCTTGTTGTTCTTGCTCTTGTTTTTCAGCTTTTTGTTCTTGATTTTTAGGATGATTTTGCTTTTCGTTTTTATTTTCCTCTTCATTTTTATCTTCGTCTTCAAGATTTTCATCAAGACTCATATTAGTTATTAAGCTAGAAACAATTGAATTATACTGAGCCTGATCATTAGAAAATTCTTTAAGTTTTTCAATCTTGTTTTTGAATTTATTATCTAAATCTTTCTTAAAAGATTTTAATTTTTTTTCTAATTCTTTACTATTTTTTATTTCTAATAATTTACATCTCAAGTAATTTTCAAAAGACTCAACTATTTTGTCCTCACTACTTTTAAGGTCCAAAGAATTTACCCTGTTCTGATAATATTTATTAATATTATTTTTCACTCCTTTAAACTGATTTGAGCCCAATTTTTCATATCTAATCTTCTCAGCTATTTCATATAATTTTTTTGATATATTTCCCTCAGGTTCAAAAGATTTAAAAATACTTTGATTGCTAAATCTTAATTTTAAAGACTCAGAATCAGCCACCGCTCTTATTTGATCATAATTTATTTTATTATTTATCTGCTCAATTTCAGGCAACTTAATGGATGTTTTATTTGATTTTGTATTTTTATTACCAAAAGAGACCTCAACATCTTCCGTATTTGATAAAGATTTAACAGTGGAGCCAATTGCAGTTTTGAAATTTTCTAATATTTCTGTTTTTTTTTCCACTTGATTATAAAGAAACATTAATAGAAGACTCAGGTAAATCTTCTCCAAAACATCTTTGATAATATTCAGATATAATTTTTTTTTCTAAATCATCACATTTGTTTAGAAAAGTTACCCTGAATGCATAACCCTTATCTTTAAAAATGCTAGTGTTCTCAGCCCAATGCATAACAGTTCTTGGACTCATCACAGTTGAAATATCTCCATTTACAAATCCCTTCCTTGTGAGATCGGCAACTTTTATCATGTTTGACAATGTTTCTTTACCTTCTTTATTATTAAAACTTTTGTTCTTAGCCAATATGATTTCTAATTCTTTTTCGAAAGGCAAATAATTTAAGGTAGATACTATATTCCATCTATCCATTTGACCTTGATTTATTTGTTGAGTTCCGTGATATAAACCTGAAGTATCTCCAAGACCCACCGTATTTGTTGTTGCAAATATTCTAAAGAAATCATGTTGCTCTAGAACTTTATTTTTATCAAGTAAAGTAAAATTTCCATCACTTTCTAAAACTCTTTGAATAACAAACATAACGTCAGGTCTACCGGCATCATATTCATCAAAGACAAGAGCAACTGGATTTTGAATTGACCAAGGCAATATACCTTCTTTGAACTCTGTTACTTGTTTATTATCTTTTAAAATTATTGCATCTTTTCCAATCAAATCTATCCTACTAATATGACTATCAAGATTAACTCTTATACAAGGCCAATTTAGTCTTGCTGCAACTTGCTCTATATGAGTCGACTTTCCAGTACCATGATAACCTTGGATGAGAACTCTTTTGTTGAAAGAAAAACCAGCAAGTATTGCAAGCGTTGTATCTTTATCAAATTTATAATCAGCGTCAATTTTTGGAACATACTCATTTTTTTTTGAAAAAGCGTTAATCTGCATTTCGCTATCAAAGCCAAAAGTTTGTTTAACTGATATTTTTATATCAGGTTTTGTTAAGAATTTTTCTGCACTCATTTTTTTCCTAAAGTTTTTTTTAATTGGCTATACGCCAAAGTAATTTTTTTGAGTTTATCTTCAAATTTTTTACTACCATGATTTTTATCAGGATGATATTTTTTGACAAGGTTTTTAAACTTTTGTTGAATTTCTACCCATTTTGCTGCTTCATTTAGCTCCATAACCTTTAATGCATCTCTATCTGTTTGAGAAATTTTTGCTTTTTTAAATTCTTTGAAATTTGAACTTTTAAATATGTTAAGTTTGTCATCTAAAGCATTGTTCCATAAAATATTAAAAAAATTGTCTGATGAACCGAAATTTTTTGTAGCTTTATGCCAAGTTAAATCAGATTTAATAAAAAACTCTATTTCTTGATCACTCATATTTTCAAAATAATTCCAATTTTTATTAAATAACTTAATGTGCTTTAAACATAGCAATCTAAATTTTTTACTATTATCTCGCTCTATTGGAGCTTTATAAGAACCTATTTCTTTACAGTTTTCCCAATCACAGATTGTTTTCATATTATTTTTATTTCTATATAGTAAATTTATAAAAATGGAAAATTATTTAAAATATATTGAAAAAAAATTAGAAGAAAAAATAAAATTTGAAAGTATAGAAATAATCGATAATTCTGCAAGACACATCGGGCACAAATCGTTTTCAAAAAACAAATATCATCTTCATCTAAAAATCAAATCTTTATACCTCAAATCTATTACACGTTTAAATGCTCAAAAATTAATTATGAAAATCTTAAAGGACGATTTGAAAAACAAAATACATGCTTTAGAAATTAGTATTGATTAAAATTTTTTACTTTTAATTTTAATTCCTTTAAAGATATTTTATATTTATTAGGCACCGTTGTTTTTCCTATTTTTCTTAACAATATAAAATTTATTTTTTCGTCATTGTTTTTTTTATCATTTTTTAAATAAGGTATTAATTTATTAATTTCTTTTGTTTTATTATATTTTCTAAATGTATAATTTAAATCATTAGATTTATACATTTCTTTAATTTTTTCTAAAGTGCTTTTTGCACAAACTTTTTTCATTACAGAAAGTTTTGTAGCTAAAATTATTCCGGCTAAAACTGCCTCACCATGAGTTATATTTTTTGAGTAATTATTTTTTACTTCAATTGCGTGGGCAAAAGTGTGACCAAAATTTAATATCATTCTTAAATTTTTTTCGTTAATATCTTTACTAACAAAAAATAATTTAATTAAGCAACTTTTTTTAATTGCTAAAATCAATTTTTTGGAATTCTGAGAAAAAATATGTCTTGTATTTATTCTTAGCCAGTCAAAAAAATTTTTGTCTTTAATTAGCGCATGTTTTAAAATTTCAGCGAATCCACATACCATTTCTTTTCTTTTTAAACTTTTTAAAAACAATGTGTCTGAAATTACCAATTTTGGTTGAGAGAAAGAACCAATTAAATTTTTTCCGTAAAAAGAGTTAATACCAGTTTTACCTCCAATAGAAGCGTCCACTTGAGCTAGCAAAGTTGTAGGTACACTTATAAAATTAATACCTCTTTTATAAATACTCGAAACAAAACCCACCAAATCTCCTGTAATACCACCACCAATACTAATAACCAAATCTGATCTATTAAAATTTTTAGATAATAATTTATTTAAAAAAAAGTTGACTGATTTTTGTGATTTTGTTTTTTCATTAGGTAAAAAATTTAAAATAAGCAAATTATAATTCTTTAAACTCCTAGAGATAATACTTTTGTACATAGTAGGTAGTTTTTTATCAAAGACCAAAGCTATTTTTTTGGTGTTAGGACAAATTAATTTTATTCTTTTTGGTAATAGACTTAATATGTTTGTTCCAATTAAAATGGAGTAATTTTTATCTTTATTATTAAACTTTATTTCTTGAGCTTTCATACAATCTAATTATCTTTAGAATAATTTCATTAGCACTTAAAGAATTACATTTAATTCTATAATTTGATAGATTATAGAATTTCTTTCTCTCTAAGTAAATTTTATTTACAGTTTGAGGTAAATTTTCTTTACTTAGTAGTGGTCTTTTTTTTGAATTTTTTAATCTATTGTATAGAGCCTTTATATTTAAATCTAACCAAAAACTTATGGCTGATACTTCTACTTCTTTTCTTATATCATTGTTCATAAAAGCACCACCGCCTAATGCAATTACAGTATTTAATTTTTTCAATTCTTGAAGAGCGATTTTTTTTTCAATTTTTCTAAAATAGTCTTCTCCATTAATATCAAATATATCTTTAATCGAGTTTTTTTCTTTTTTTTCAATTATTTTATCTAAATCAATAAATTTTAATCTAAGCTTTTTTGCCAGCCTTTTTCCAATAGTGGATTTACCTACACCCATCATTCCAGTTAATACAAGGTTTTTTTTCAATAATTTTACCTATTTTAAATTTGATTTATCACAAATATGTCTTATTTTTTCAGTTTAAATATATTTTTTAACTATGCAACTTAAATACAATCGAAATCAAAGTGTTGGAAGTTCAATATTAAGATTCCTTATTAGAATTATTTTGGTTTTAATACTCTTTGTTGTAGCCGTATTTTTAATTGAGAAGATAAACTTTCCTAGCCCAAAACAAAATTTTAAAATTGATATTACAAATGAAATTAAAAAGCTTAAATAAAACTATTGGCTTATTAATCTTTTTAATTCTATGCTTACCCCTTAAAGGAGAGGAACAAATCGATATTTGGAATAAAACTAAATCAAAAGAACTAAACAAAACAATTCAAAACAACACGACTTTAAACAAGACAGAGAATTCTAAAATTCTAAATACTTCAACAATTAACAATGATATAGAGATAGAGAATAATATTTCAAATTTATCTGATAGCTCTAAAATATTTGGAATATATGAGCCTGCTAAAAATAATTTTGATCTTAACATGTGGTCCCAAACTGACGCAGAAAAAGTTAGATCAAGTTTTAAAAGAATAAATAAAATTAAACTTTCAAATACTGCAACTCAATTATTTGAAAAAACAATTTTGTCTATAGCATATCCTCCACGAGGTATGGATGATAAAGAATTTATGGACTTGAAAATAAATTGGCTTATACAAAACGAAAAAATTGATTTGATAGAAAAATTTTTAAAAAATAACAATACATTCCCTAACAAAAAAAAATTGATCCAATATTTGGTTGACAACAATATTGCAAATGCAGACATCAAGTCAGGTTGTGAAAAAACAAATTTTCTAGACAAAAATATTAAAGATTCTTATTTAGACAAATTTAAAATCTATTGTTTAGTTTTTAATAAAAAAAATAATGAAGCACAACTTCACCTTGATATATTAAGAGAAGAAAATAAATCTGATAATTTTTTCGATGACAAAATTAATTTCCTTCTTGGAGTAACAAACAAAACCTCAAAAAAAATTAATGAAAAAAATTTACTCAATTTTTATCTTTCTAGTGTAACAGTGAAAGATTTCAAATTTGAACCGAAAAAAAATACAAAAAAAATAATTTGGGAGTATTTAAATGCAGCAAATTTGATTGTTATAGAGGACTATCAAAACAAAGAAAAATTAAAAGATTTAGAAATTGCAGCTAATCTAAATCAATTTGATAAAACTAAAATTTTTGACATCTATTCAAAAATTAATTTTGATTTGAACACTTTAATAAGAGCAGAAGACGTCTATAAAACCCTTGAAAATATTGATGCAAGAGCTTTAATTTATCAAAAATATTTACTTTCGGATAGTGAGGAAAATAAAATTAAATTGCTTTTTTTACTTAAGGATTTATTCCAAAAGGATGACTTGTCAAATGTTTTTTCAAAATTCCTAAGTGATAAACTTCAACAAATTGATACCAATAATATTGATGACTCATATAAAGAAGTTGTTAACAAAAATATAATTAGTGAGGAAGAAATCAAAAAAGGTAAAATAAAATTTGATGATAAAATACTACATCGTTCGAGATTAATAAGATATTTTAACAATGAAATTGATCAGAAAAAAGCTCAAAAAGATTTTTTAAGAATATATAAGAAGATTAAAAAAAACAGAAAGTATTTTTTCTCTGCCAAAGATTTAGCTCTTGTAGAGTCGCTGGCTAAAGATGGTTTTGAAATTCCCAAAGATTTCAATTATCTAGAAATTTCAAAAAAATATAATATTCCCTCAAATTTACTCAAACTAGGAGAAAGTGACGAGGCAGCCTTTTTAACGCTAAAATTAGTTGAGATAATCGGTGAAGATGAAGCTCATAATTTAGATCCAGAAACGATCTATTTCATAACCCATCTCTTGAATCAAAATGAATTGAAAACTATTAGAAACGAAATTCTTATTTCTGCACTACCGCAAAGAAGTTAATTACAATATACATAGCGATATGAAAAGAAAAATTCTTATTGAGCCTGATCCGATTTTAAGAAAAAAATGTGAACCATTGGAACAGGTAAACAACGAAGTTAGGAGACTCATGGAGGAAATGCTTGAAACAATGTATGATGCTCCAGGAATAGGTTTAGCAGCAGTTCAAATTGGAATCTTAAAAAGACTCGTAGTAATTGATATTACAAAAGATGAAAAAAAAAAAGATCCTTTGTTTTTAATAAATCCAGTAATAATAAAAAAATCTGATAAAACTTCTATATATGAAGAAGGATGTCTATCGTTGCCGGGACAGTATGCAGAAATAGAGCGACCAGCTGAATGTTATTTAAAGTATGTTGATTTAAATGGAAAAGAAAAAGAATTGAAAGCAGAGGGACTTTTATCTACTTGTATTCAACATGAAGTGGATCATCTAAATGGAGTTTTGTTTATTGATTATTTATCAAAACTTAAAAAAGATATGATCATAAAAAAATTAGTCAAACATAAAAAAGAGATCAAAAGAATTGTAGTTTAAATCAATGTCACTAAATATAATTTTTATGGGAACACCTGAGTTTGCTGTTCCGGTTTTAAAATCACTCCACGCCTCAAAACACAAGTTACTCTGCGTTTATACTCAACCACCAAAAAAAAAGGCTAGGGGGCAAAAAATTCTTTCTTCGCCTATATATCAACTAGCAAAAAAATTGAAAATATCTGTCAGATCTCCACTTAATTTAAACGAGGACACTGAATATGATTTTATAAAAAAAATAAATCCTAGTATTGTGGTTGTTGTCGCTTACGGTCAAATCATTCCAAAAAAATTTTTAGATTTATCTGGTGTTATTTTTCTAAACATTCACGCCTCTATCTTACCTAAATGGAGAGGGGCCGCTCCAATACAAAGAGCAATAATGAACTTAGATAATGAAAGCGGCATATCGATAATGAAGATAGTCCCGAAATTAGACTCTGGTCCTGTCATGATGAAGTCAAAATTAACAATTTCTAAAGATACTAATTTTGATGAGTTAAGTAAAAAATTATCAGAACTTGGGGCAAGACTGATTTTAGACTCTTTAAATTTAATTCAAAATGATAAAGCGATCTTTGTTGATCAAAACGAAAAAGAAGCTTCTTATGCAAAAAAAATAAAAAAAACAGAGTCCAAACTTAACTGGGAAAATCCAGCAAAAAAAATTATTGCAAAAATAAACGCTCTTTATCCAAATCCTGGATCATGGTTAGAATATAAAGGTTCAAGAATTAAAGTTATTAAGGCTTTAGAAGTAAAATTGAATGGTAAGCCGGGTGAAATTTTAAATAAAAATTTTACCATTGCTTGTTCAAAAAACGCTATTCAAATTTTAAAACTTCAAAAAGAAGGTAAAAGAGAAATGAAAACCTCCGAGTTTTTAAAAGGAAATAATTTAGAAGTTGGAATTAAAATTTCTTAAAATGAATAATTATTTATTAAAAATTGAGTACGATGGTACAAAATTTGTAGGTTGGCAATTTCAAAAGAACGGAAGATCGATACAAGATGTCATTGAAAAAGCATTAAATAAAATTTTTAAATCTAAAATAAGAGTTACTGGTGCAGGCAGAACTGATAAAGGAGTACATGCTTATGGCCAATACGCGAATTTCAAAATAGACAAAAATATAAAAGATAAAAAAAAATTCATTAATTCAATTAACTACTTTTTAAATGAGGATTTCATTTCAGTGTTAGATATTAAAAAAAAAAATTTAGATTTTAATTCCAGGTTTAATGCTAAAGAAAGAATTTATGAGTATAGAATTATTAATAGAGAAGGAAGATTATCTCTTCATAGAAACCAAGCATGGCATATAAAGAAAGCTCTAGATCTTAAATTGTTAAGAAAAGGAGCAAAAATTTTGGAGGGCACTCATGATTTTTCTACTTTTAGAGCATCTTCTTGTTCGGCAAAATCTCCAATTAAAAAAATGAACTCTATAAAAGTAAAAAAAAAAGGCGAACTTATCTCAATAACATTTAAATCCCAGTCATTTTTGCAGAATCAAGTTAGATCGATAGTAGGTTGTCTTAAGCATTTATCCTGTAAGAGATGGACTTTAGAATATTTTAAAAAAGTTTTAAGATCAAAAAAAAGATCAAGCTGTGCTCCACCTGCGCCAGCTTGCGGGTTATATTTAAAGAATATAAGGTATTAATTAAATAAAATCTTTTATTCCATATTTTTTAAACGAATTAATTGAAATAAAAATTAGTGAAAAAAAATTCTTGAGGAAGCCTAACTTATTATAGTCTTTATTAATTTTCCAAATCCAATAAAAATTTCTTAAACTATTACTTTGCAGAGAATTTTTTCTTACCCTATATTTAGTCAAAAAATCATTTAAACAATAAGCATTAAAATTCTTTAATATTTTACATTTAAAAAAATAATCTTCACATATTTTTGTATTTGTAAATTTTATGTCTTTAATAATTTTTCTTTTTACAATCATAGAGCTAGTGCAAATCGAGGTATCATGAATAAATTTTGTAAAATCATATTCACTTGGAGTTACTACAAGTTTAGATTTTTTTCCAAATACTTCATAATTTGTGTAAGTAAAAGAATAATTATTTTCTTTCATAAATTTAATTTGAGCCTCTAACTTCTTTTTTTTCCAAATATCATCAGAGTCTAAAAAAGCTATAAAAGGAGATTTTGACTTTTTAATTGCATAATTTCTACAATATCCAGCGCCTTGATTTTTTTTTAAAAAATAAATCTTAAATTTTTTATTTTTTTGATATTTTTTCAGAATGTTGACAGTTTTCTCATCAGAACAGTCATCAACTATAATTAAATTCCAATTAGTGTAAGTTTGTTTAATTACACTTTTTATAGTTTCTTTGATATAATCTGAACTATTGAAGTTTGGTAAGATTATATCTATTTTCGTCTTTTTATTCTCCATCTTGAACCTTCTCTAACAATAAAACCTACACAATTTTTTGAACCACATCTGCAAGGAAAGTCTTTGTAGTCTTCATCATATCCAAATCCGTAATCGTAAGTTAATTCCTCACCTTTTTTAATATCCTTAATGGCATAAACCCAAACTTTTAAACCAGTCCCATATACCTCACAATTTGGCTCACAAGAATGATTAATCAATCTAGCAGTATTATACTTAAAATCTCCGTCAAGATCATATCTCTTATTTATATTAAAAAGATAAATTGCTTTTTCATTATCGAATTTTGGATTTTGTTCGACTTGTTTTTTTGTAAGTATCTTTCCCTTGTATTCAATTATCTTAGTACGATCTTTTATATCTTTTACAGCGTACAAACCTTTATTATCAATATAAGATTTCTTAATTTTATATAACTTCACTTAAAATACTCAATTAAGATATTTCTATAAATATTTGTAAGTTTTTTAAGATCTGTAATTGAAACACACTCATCAACTTTGTGCATGGTTTTATTTACAAGCCCAAATTCAAGACAAGGAGAAATTTTTCTGATAAATCTGGCATCAGATGTTCCACCGGTTGTAGAAAATTTAGGACTTATTTTAGTTAATTTTTTTATAATTTTTTTTGCAGAATAAATTGTTTTATTAGGTTTGGTCAAAAAAGAGTCACCATTTTCTAGGTATTCTATTTTAAATTTGCATTTACTTTTATTACACACATTTTTTACTAGTAAGTTAATTTTTCTTTTCAAAGAACTGGCAGTGTGAAAATTATTATATCTTATGTTAAATTGAGCTTTAGCCTTAGCAGGTATTACATTATGGGCCTTATTATCAACATATATGCCCGTAAATTCTAAATTAGAAGGTTGAAAATTTTTATTACCTTTATCAAGTTTCTTTTTTTTTAATTTTTGACATATGTTAACTAAAGTGTTTATTGGATTATTTAATAGTTGAGGATAAGCGACATGACCTTGAACTCCAGATATTTCAATTTTACCCGTTAGGCTTCCTCTTCTACCTATTTTTATCATTTCTCCTAATTTTTTGGGATTTGTTGGTTCTCCAACTATACAAAAATCAATTTTTTCTTTCTTTTTTTTTAAATATTCAACAACTTTTTTTGTACCATTAATTGCATAACCCTCTTCATCTCCAGTTATCAAAAAACTTATTGACCCATTAAATTTTGGCTTACTCTTTAAAAATTTATCTACTGCAGACACAAAACAAGCAATTGAGCTTTTCATATCATTAGCTCCTCGTCCAATTAAATAGTTCTTCTTAACGCTAGGTTTAAAAGGGTTCACAGTCCAATCTTTAATATTACCTGGTGGAACCACATCAGTATGTCCTGCATAACAAATATTTGGTTGTTTTGTCCCTAATCTCGCGTATAAGTTTTTGATGGGTTTACTTTTTTTATCTTTGAACTCTAAAATTTTACATTTAAACCCCAAGGATTTAAGTTTTTTTTTCAAAAAATTTATTGCCCCTGCATCCACAGGTGTAACGCTAGGATATCTAATTAATTCTTTAGCTAATTTTAATTCATTAATATTAGGCATTAATCTCTTAATAAATCATTAATAGATGTTTTACTTCTAGTTTTTTCATCAACTTTTTTAACTATTACTGCACAGTACAGAGATGGTCCATCAGGATTTTTCTTATTAGGTGTCGAACCAGGTACAACCACTGAATAAGCGGGTACTTTTCCATATGTAATCTCACCGGTCTCTCTATCGATTATCTTAGTTGAAGCCCCAATATATACGCCCATTGATATTACCGCTCCTTCCTCTACTAAAACTCCTTCTGCTATTTCTGATCTTGCACCTATAAAACAATTATCTTCAATAATTACTGGCCCTGCTTGCAAAGGTTCAAGAACACCTCCAATGCCTGCGCCACCAGAAACATGGCAGTTTTTTCCTACTTGAGCACAGGATCCAACTGATGCCCAAGTGTCTATCATCGTCCCTTCATCGACATATGCTCCCAAATTAACAAAACAAGGCATCAAGACCACGCCTTTAGCAATAAATGATCCTTTTCTAACAACTCCATTTGGAACGTGTCTATAACCAGCTTCTTTCCAATCATCTTCATTCCATAAAACAGATTTACCTGGAACTTTATCATACCAGGTTGTGTATGGACCTTTTGACATAGTCATCTTATTTACTCTAAAGCTTAACAAGATTGCCTTCTTGACCCACTGGTTTACTGACCATTTTCCATTTTTTTTCTCCGCCACTCTCACACTACCACTATCCGCAAGCTCTATAGTTTTATCTATAGCTTCCAAAATTTTTTCATCAGAATTCTCTGAGACTTCCTGTTTATTTTCAAAAGCTTTGTTAATAATTATTTCTAATTCGTTTGGTTTCATTTATCTCCTTTAAAAAATTAGCGAGTTTATCAGTTTTATAATTAACGAATTCAGCATCTGAAAATTTTGCCGCCCAAGGTTCATTATTTTTTATCCAAACAGTTTTCATGCCCATTTCAAACGCTGGTTTTAAATTTCTAGCAATATCTTCAAAGAATATACAATATTGTGGCTCAATTTTGTAATTTTCTACTAACTTTAAGTATGGTTCTCTGGATGGTTTAGGTATGAATTCTGAGTCCCTAATATCAAATATTCCATCAAAAAGCTTATCTATTCCGATTCTTCTAGTTACATTTTCTGCATGAGCTCTAGAACCATTGGTAAATATTATTTTCTTTCCCTCCAATTTTTTAATTTCATCTTCTAAAATCTTATCTTTATTTAGAAAATCAAGGTCTACATCATGCACAAACTCAAGAAACTCGTCCACATCAATATTGTGATGCTTTATCATACCATTTAAAGTAGTATTATATTCTTGAAAATAATTTTTTTGTATTTTTCTTGCGGCTTCCGAGTCAATTTTAAGTTTTTGGGAAATAAATTTTGTCATTTTTTTATCCACTTGTTCAAATACTTTAGTAGCACCATCGTACAAAGTATTATCTAAGTCAAATAACCAATACTTGATTTTGTTTAATTCATTCATTTTCTTATAAGTGTTCCCGAACCTTTATCCGAAAATATTTCATGAAGTATGGAATGAGGTTTTCTTCCGTCAAGAATAACTACACCTCTTACTCCATTTTCAACTGCATCTACGCAATTTTCAATTTTTGGAATCATCCCTCCTTCAACTATCTTCCACTTGATCAAATTTTCAAGATCTAAAGGTTTTATTTCAGAAATAAGATTTTTTTTATCATCGTAAACTCCTTCTACGTTTGTCATTAAAATTAATCTTCTTGATTTAAGTTTCTTAGCCAATGCGCTTGCTGCTGTATCTCCATTAATATTGTAAGTTTGATTGTTTTTATCTATTCCTAATGGAGCTATGATAGGTATTTTATTTTGGTTTAACGCATCTTCAATTAAATTAATATTAATTTTTTTTGGTATTCCTACAAATCCTAGTTCATCTTTTTCTGCCTCTACCTCAATTATATTATTATTCTTTGTATGAAAAGAAGCACCTTCGGAACCCAGTTTATTTAATGAGGTTACTATATCGCTATTAAAATCAATTAATACTTTTTCAACTATATCTATTATACTTTTATCCGTTACTCTTAAACCATTTATAAATTTCGAAACAATTTTTTTTTTATCTAACTCTCTTTTTATCCTTGGCCCACCCCCATGCACAACGATTATAGAAAGACCTAGTTTGTTGAGCACATCAATATCTGATATGAAATTGTTAAATACGTTTCTGTCTATTAATACGTTCCCTCCGTACTTTATTACAATTCTCTCTTTTTTATATTTAGAAACATATTTTTTGACAATGTTAACATCAGGGGCTTTCTCTGGCCAAAATTTTTTTATTTCATCTAAGGAAATTTTTTTTGACATCTAATTAGTTTTAACTTTTGTCTTTCTCATTATTACCCACTGTTGAGCAATAGTAAGAATATTATTTATTGTCCAATAAACTACCAGTCCAGCAGGGAAGCTTGCTAAGATTATTGTCAAAAAAAGTGGAAAAAAGGCAAAAATTTTTGCTTGGATTGGATCTGCTGGAGCAGGATTTAATTTTTGTTGTACCCACATCGAAGCCCCCATTAAGATAGGCCAAATTCCAATAATTAAAAAGCTTGGAGGATCCCAAGGAATTAAACCGAACAAATTAAATATCGAGGTCGGGTCTTTATCTGATAAATCTTTGATCCAACCAAAAAAAGGCTGATGTCTCATTTCTAAAGAAATAAACAACATTTTATAAATTGCGAAAAAAAATGGTATTTGTATTAGAATTGGTAAGCAACCAGAAGCAGGATTAATTTTTTCTTTTCTATATAGAGCCATCATTTCTTGCTGGAGCTTAACTTTGTCCTCTTTATGTAACTCTTTTAATCTCATCATTTCAGGTTGTACTGCTTTCATTTTTGCCATTGATCTAAAGGAGTAATTAGCAAGTGGAAAAAATATCAATCTTATTGCGATAGTGATTATAACTATTGCTACTCCAAAATTTCCTGAATATTTGAATAAATAGTCAATTACAAAAAAAAGCGGTTTAGTAAAAAAATAGAACCAACCCCAATCAATGACTAAATCGAATTTATTAATATTTTCATTTGCTGCGTAATTATCTATAGTCTCAACTTCTTTAGCTGCAACGAATAATTTTAGTTCATTTGAGTTATAAGAAGACGGATTAATTGTCGTTGGATTATTTAATATATAATTAGCTTTAAAAGATTCATTATATAAAAAAGTCGATTTAAAATTTTCCCCTTTAGGAGGGACTAAAGCCATTACCCAAAACTTGTCTGTAATACCTAACCAACCTGCATCTGCCTCTCTAATTATTTTTTTCTCTTCTATATCATCATAATCATCTTCCTTTAATTCTTCGTCAAAAACTCCAATAAATCCCTCGTGTGAAATATAAAAATTTTGTATGTCGTCTGGTATTTTATTTCTAGTTAACTGAGCATATGGATATAAATCAACAGGTTTGCTTGTATTATTCTCAACTTGTTGAGATATTTTAAAAAGAAATTTATCATCAAGCTCAATTTTTCTTTTAAACACCAATCCTTCGCCATTATTCCACTCTAAGGCAATAGGTTGGTTTTCTTTTAAAGTATCGTTTCCTAATATTTTCCAGATCGAGTCTTTTGTTGGAACTTTAATTTTATTATTGATGCTCGTCCAACCGGTCTCAGCGTAAAATCCATCTTTTGTTTCAGCTGGGTTTAAAAACTCTACGTTTTTTTTATTTATTAAATTCTGTTTATGATTTTTAAAGGAAATGTCATCTATAAGACCGCCTTTTAAAGAAAGAGAACCAACAATATTATTATTTTCAATTTTAATTCTTTTAGTATTTTGTAGAGACTCTTCTCTTGAAATTATTTTAACTTTTAAAGTTCTATCTATATTAGGTGTGATATTATTTTCATTTTTTGTTTGCTCCTTATTTTGAGAGGAAGTTGTATTTGTTTGTTTTGGAGTTTCAAAAAATGCAGCCCAGAAAAGTAAAACAGACATAGATAAAGCTATAGCAACAAAAACATTTTTGTTATCCATTTTTGCTCTCCTCTTTATTTTCCAGTTTCCAACCTGCTTTTTTCAAACCTTCAACTATTTTTTTTAATCTTTCTTTTCTTTTAGTATTTTTTAGAATGGGAACAAAATCTATACCATGTGCGCCACCAAGTTTTTTAAACGGATGGCATTTTAAAATTCTTTTAATTCCTAATTCGAGTCCTTTTATCAGACCATGAGTATTGAGAGCTTCAATACAGTATTCAGAGCAAGTAGGTAAAAATCTACATCTATTTCCTAATAATGGAGAAACAAAATATTGATAGATCTTAATAATAAAAATTAGAATTTTAGTCATTTCATTTTTTTAATTTACTAAAACTTTTCTCCATCAATGACATAAGCACATCTTGTTTTTGAGCAAAAGCATTAGATTTACCAAAAACTATATAAGTATAATCTCTACTAATTGCACCTCTTTTTTTTGTCAATTTTTGTACTATAGCTTTTAATTTTCTTTTAATTCTGTTTCTTTTTACAGCGATACCAATTTTTTTTTTCATAACAAAACTAATAAGTAAATTTGATTTGTTTTTTGGCTTATAAAAATTTTTTGCTGCAAATAATGAAAAGTACTCAGTATGAATTTTTTTTTGTTTAAGCGCTTTTTTAAATTGGTAGCTTTTTTTTAAACTTTCAAGCTTAACCATTGAGTCAATTATGTTGAAATAGTTTTCCGACCCTTAGCTCTTCTTCTTGCAATTAGTTGCCTACCACTTTTGGAGGCCATTCTTGCCCTAAAACCGTGTCTTCTTTTTCTAACTAGATTACTTGGCTGATAAGTTCTTTTCATAAATATTTTAAGGTATATATTTTAATTGTTGTCTATTGTACAGGTAAAATATGAATAAAAAATTAAAATTATCTTTAGGAGTCTCTTATATAATAATCTTATTTATTTTCCTATATCTGATCTTTTCATATATTGACATTACTAGATTAAACGATTTTTTATATTATAAGGAATTACAAAGTTCTCTAGAAAATGTAATTAGCCAAAATTTTTATATCAATTTATTAATATTTTTTTTCTTCAGTATAATCTGGATATCGTTGCTTGGATTTGGTTCACCTTTATTAATTGTGTCAGGAATATTATTTGGAAAATGGATAGGTTCTATTGTTTCTGTTTTGGCGATTTCAATAGGTGCCCTTATTCTCTACGCAATAGCTAATTTTTTTTTTAAAGACTTAGTTAAAAATTTACTTGATAAAAAATTTTCAAGATATTTAAACTTATTTAAAAAAAATGAATTTTACTATTTTTTAATCTATAGATTAACCGGGGGTCTTGGCATACCTTTTGGGCTTCAAAATCTTTTACCAGTTATATTTAATATGAAAAAATCAAATTATTTTTTTGCTAGTTTACTTGGTTTTGTCCCTACTTTTTTTATCATGAACACACTAGGCTCTGGTTTAAATAAATATTTAAAACAAGCAGATAGTTTTAGTATAATAAATTTAATTTTGAATAAAGAAATCTATTTACCTTTATCCTTCTTTTTTATGATTTTAATTGTTTCAGCACTCGTTAAAAAAAGAGTGTTTAATATCAAGAATTCATAAAAGTAGAAAAAAATGTTTGAAAGATAATGATAGAAAAAATAAATTGGTTTGCATGGCTTATTTTAGTTATTTTATGGAACTACGGATTTCCTAAAGCATCCCCCTTTCTAGATGTATTAGTAGCTGGAATTTTGTCCCTATTGTTTATAATTATCAAATTAATTCGATCAAGATACTTGCATAAAATCAATTCAAGAAGTAAAAATAAGATCTAATGAAGGAGCGCTTATTATGGGAATTCACTATGATTATAAATCTACGCGTGGTGACAAGGCCATGAAGAAAGAGGCTAAGCGTAAAGCTCGTATACAACAAAGAAGAGCAAAGAAATTGAACAATAGCTCCAAAGACTCCGAGAAAGATCAGATGCACGATATTGATAGGCCGATAACTCTAGAAGACTTAACTAACCCAGATAAAAATTAATTTCAGCATGAAATCTTTTGTTAAAAAAGATTTGTTATTAAAAAATCGTGAAAACTCGCTTAAGAAAAATTTAAAAAAAAGAAAAAAATTAAAAAAAAATTTTAAAAAAGATAATGACAGTACTCTCAGATAAATGGATTAAAAAGGCGGCATTACAAGGAATGATAAAACCTTTTGTAAGTAAGCAAGTCAGAAAAGGCAAAATATCTTTTGGACTTTCTTCATATGGTTATGATGCAAGAGTTTCAAACGAATTTAAAATATTTACAAATGTTAACTCAGGTATCGTAGACCCAAAAGTATTTAAAAAAGAGAGTTTTGTTACTAAAATAGGCAAAGAGTGTATTATCCCACCTAACTCTTTTGCTTTAGCAAGAACTGTTGAATATTTCAAAATACCAGATAATGTTTTGGTTATTTGTTTAGGGAAGTCAACCTACGCTAGGTGTGGTATAATAGTTAATGTTACACCACTTGAGCCAGGTTGGGAAGGGCATGTTACTTTAGAATTTTCTAATACTACTCCTTTACCTGCTAAAATTTATGCGAACGAAGGTGTTTCACAGTTTGTTTTTATTAAAGGTAACGAAAAGCCCAGTACTACTTATGCAAAAAGAAAAGGGAAGTACATGAAGCAAAAAGGCGTCACTCTTCCAAAAATCTAAACTGTTAATGCAAAAATTATTGATTAATGGAAAAAAAGAATTATTCGGAAAAATTTCAATTTCTGGATCTAAAAATGCTACTTTACCGATTCTAGCAGCCTCTATTTTATCAAACAAAATAAAGTTGAAAAATATACCTTTAGTTAAAGATATCTTTACAATGATTGAATTATTAAAATCTATAGGTTTAAAGATAACAATTTTAAAAAAAAAAAATATTCTTAATATTAGAAATATTGATCAAAATATTAAAACTGTAGCCCCTTATAAATTAGTTAAAACAATGAGAGCTGGGGTTTTAGTTCTAGGACCATTACTAGCAAGATACAAAACTGCTAAAATTTCTTTACCTGGTGGGTGTGCTATTGGAACAAGACCAGTTGATTTACACCTATTTGCATTAAAAAAACTTGGGGCAAAGATAAGAATTAAAAATGGATATATTATTGCAGAAGCAAAAAGTGGTCTTAAAGGAACAAAAATAACTTTTCCTAATATTTCCGTAGGTGCAACTGAGAATGCAATATTAGCAGCATTTAAAGCTAAAGGAAAAACTATTTTAAATAATTGCGCAATTGAACCAGAGATTCAAAATTTAATATTATTTTTAAATAATTTAGGCGGAAATATTAAAATCATTGGAAGAAAAATTATAATTCCCAATTGTAAAAATATAAAAAAGGATGTCACTCATAAAGTAATCTTTGACAGGATTGAATTAGGTACTTACATGATTGCTGCGGCACTTATAGGAAAAAAAGTCAAGTTTAAAAACGTAGATACCCGAATAGTAAAAAATGATATTCAACTTTTAAAAAAAATGGGTATAAAAATGATATCTAAAAAATCTTCAATTGAAATTTTTAAAAGTAAAAATATTAAAAAAATAAATATTGAAACTCGTCCTTATCCAGGTTTTGCAACTGATCTCCAAGCACAGTTAATGGTTTTGATGACACAAGCCAAAGGCATTTCTAAGATTAAAGAAAATATTTTTGAAAACAGATTTATGCATGTCCCAGAATTAAAAAGGATGGGCGCAAATATAAAGATTTCGAACAAAACTGCAATTATAAAAGGACCGACTAAACTGACTGGAGCAGAAGTAATGGCAACAGATTTAAGAGCTTCAGTTAGCTTAGTTTTAGCAGCTTTAATAGCAGATAATAGAACGATTATTAACAGAATCTATCATCTCGATCGAGGATATGAATACTTAGAAAAAAAATTGAAAAATTGCAAAGCTCGTATTAAAAGAATTTAAAGTGAACGTTAAAAACCTAAAACTTATAGCTAAAACTGATGAAGATTTAAGAGTCATTTCAGCTCATCTACAAGACTCTATCGTAAGCACATCTAACATTGCAAACTTAAAAAAAAATAAAATGCTTTTGATTCAATTGAATAGGTTCATGTGGGAAGATGTTGAAAAAGGTGTTTTTAGAAAAAATAAGCGAATACGAACAATATTAAAATTTGAAAATGTGATAGAGGTAAATTCCAAAAATATAAATCAAAAAAATAAAGATCAATTTTTAGACTTTCTTGCAATTGAGTGCCAACAAACTTTAGATAAATATTACGAAATGAAATTAATATTTTCAGGAGACTCGATTGTAAGAGTTTTAGCTGAAGTTATAGAAGTTACTCTTGATGATCAAGGAGAACCATGGGATACAAAAAATAAACCTAAGCACGAACCCCTATAAAAGAGAGAAAAAGAGTTGAAAGATCAAGTTCTTTAGATATAAATTTAACAAAAATTAAATTAATATTTATTTAAAATTATTATAAATAAAAGGAATTGTAATTGGCAAAACAAGAAACTTTAGAATTTAAAGGAAAAGTAACAGAACTGTTACCTAACGCTATGTTTAGAGTGAAACTTGAAAACAATCATGAAATTCTTGCTCATACAGCTGGAAAATTGAGAAAGAACAGAATAAGAGTTCTTGCCGGTGATAATGTTATGGTTGAAATGACTCCGTATGATCTAACTAAAGGAAGAATTACTTTTAGATTCTAATTTATGAAAATATTAGTAATGGGTCTGCCTGGAGCAGGTAAAACCACCTTAGCATTAAAACTTGTTAACCTATTAAAATCAAAATGGTTGAATGCAGACAAAGTAAGAAAAGAAGCAAATGATTGGGATTTTTCTAAAGAGGCCAGAGACAGACAAGCAAAAAGAATGGCTGACATAGCAAATAGACTTAAATCAGAGGGACATATCGTTGTAGCTGATTTTGTTTGTCCTACAGAGAAAACACGGGAGTTATTTGCACCTGACTTTTTAATTTGGATGGATACTATCTCTAAGAGCAGATATGAAGATACTAATGGATTTTTTGTCAAACCAGAAAAATTTGACTTTAGAGTAACTACTAAAAATTCAGAGGTTTGGGCCGCTCAAATTGAAAAAAAATTGAAACAAATAATTGACAATACGAAGCTAAGTAAATGATTTATATAAATTTAGGTTTTCCAAAAACAGCAACAACAAATTTACAAACTAACGTTTATCCTATTTTATATGGTATCAAATATCTTGGAAAATTTTATATTAATAAATCTGAAAGACAAACTGAATTATTTAATAATATTAACTCATATATAGAGAGCAGGAAAATTCTTTCAAATTTAGAATATAAAAACTTAGTAGATGAATTTAAAAATTATTGTATCACATATAAAAAAATACTTATAAGTCAAGAAAGTTGGGTTTATTCATATCAGAAAAATAATTTTTCTAGAAAATGGGAAATAATTCCTCAAGAGATTAAGCTTAAAAATTTATTATCTTTTTTAAATCAATCTGGCATCCCATATAAATTTTTTATTGTTCAAAGAGATTTAAAATCATCAATAAAATCTTTACATGTTCAATCAAGAGAAGCAATCAGAACACTTTTTGGTGAAAAATTCTTAAATTTAAATTATTTTTTAAATTATATCTATAAAAAAGAAGTTAATCATAAAGATTTATTGCTTAACATAAATTGTTTTAATTTAAAAAAAATTAAAAAAATAATTCCAGAGAACAAAATTACTGTTTTTAATTATGATGATATCACTAATAATCCAAAGAAATTTTTACAACATTTATTTGATTACTTAGAAATAAAACATGATTATTCTTTAATTAAAAGGCTGTCGTATAGAGAGAGAGTCACTAAAAGAAATAAAAATATTTATCAATTTAGGAGTAAAAATTTTTTATTT
Organism: uncultured Pelagibacteraceae bacterium; assembly: GCA_902522955.1. GTDB lineage: Bacteria > Pseudomonadota > Alphaproteobacteria > Pelagibacterales > Pelagibacteraceae > Pelagilacustribacter. Next base: position 39,160 of record CABYXR010000003.1, on the reverse strand, counting down.
AAACTAATTAAACTTTTAATTCCCCAGTTTTTAGTAAAAAAAATGAAATTTTTGTCAAGGTATAGATTTATTAGTTTTTTTTTATTTAAAAAAACATACGTTAATCCTGATGAAAACCTTTTAGATGATATTATACGAGAGTACTATTAACTCAAAAATGAGTGGAAAGTATGAATTAGTTGATATAGAACGTTTCATAAGTTCTACTTTAATGCTTAGGCCTTGTAGCTCAGTAGTAGAGCAGTACCCTGAAAAGGTATGTGTCGTAAGTGCGATTCTTACCAAGGCCACCACTAACTAAGGATTTAATGAATAAAATAAAATCCGATATAGAAATAGCAAGAGCAGCAAATATCAAACCAATTAAAGAAATTTTAAAAAAATCAAATATTTCTGACGATCCTTTAAATTTTAGTCCAATGGGACGTCATATAGCAAAATTAAATTTAGAATATATTGACTCTCTAAAAGAAAAAGAAAGCAATTTAATATTAGTAACAGCAATAACACCAACTCCAGTCGGAGAGGGAAAAACAACCACTGCAGTCGGGTTAAACGATGGTCTGAATACAATTGGCAAAAAATCAATAGTTTGTTTACGAGAACCAAGTTTAGGACCTTCTTTTGGAATAAAAGGTGGAGCGGCGGGAGGCGGCTACGCCCAAGTGATACCAATGGAACAGATCAATTTACATTTTACTGGAGACTTTCATGCAATTACTTCTGCACACAATTTACTCTCTGCTTTAATAGATAACCATATTTACTGGGGGAATAAATTAAATATAGACCCCGATAATATAGTTTGGAAACGAGTAATAGATTTAAATGATCGCGCTCTTAGAAAAATAGAAATTAACTTGGAAAAATTAAAAGCAAATACCCCAAGAAGTGATAGCTTCGACATCACAGTTGCTTCAGAAGTAATGGCGATTTTCTGTTTGTCGAATACCATTCAAGAATTAGGAGAAAAAATTGGAAATATTACTGTAGCATATTCAAAAGATAAAAAGCCTATATATGCAAAAGATTTAAAAGCACAAGGGCCAATGACAGTTCTACTTAAAGAAGCTGTTCGACCAAATGTTGTTCAAACTCTTGAGAATAATTTAGCTATTATTCATGGCGGACCATTCGCAAATATTTCTCATGGATGTAATTCAATTCTTGCAACAAAAACTGCTTTAAAACTATCTGAATACGTTGTTACGGAAGCAGGTTTTGGTGCTGATCTTGGAGCTGAAAAATTTTTAGACATCAAGTGCCGTAAAGCAGGTATTCAACCAAGTTGTGTAGTTCTTGTAGCAACAATAAGAGCTTTAAAAATGCATGGTGGACTAGATAAAGAGGATTTAAAAGACGAAAACACTGATGCACTTAAAAAAGGATTACCTAATCTTGAAAGACATATTGAAAATATAAAGAAATTTGGGTTAGACGTAGTTGTAGCAATTAATCATTTTACTACTGATACTGAAAATGAAATTAAAATTATTCAAGATCATTGCTCAAAATTTGGAATTAGAGTCAGCCTGTGCACCCATTGGGCAAACGGGGGAAAAGGAACCAAAGATTTAGCTAATAATGTAGTCGAATTGTGCAAGAAGAGTGAAAAAAGAAAATTTAAATATTTATATAATGACGAAACTCCGATTTTGGAAAAAATAGAAATAATTGCAAAAGAAATTTATAAAGCAAAAGGAATTGAGGTAAATGAAAAAACAAAAGAACAGGTTTATAAAATAGAAAAGGCTGGATTTGGAAAATTTCCAGTTTGTATTGCAAAAACACAATATAGCTTTTCAACTGATCCTAAACTTAAAGGAGCACCATCCGGTCATACGTTATCCGTAAGGGAGGTAAGATTATCTAGTGGAGCAGAATTTCTAGTTGTTGTTTGTGGATCTATAATGACTATGCCAGGACTTCCAAGAGAGCCAGCTGCAGATAATATTAAGTTAAATAAAAAAGGTGAGATCGAAGGTTTATTTTAGACTACTTTTTTTTATATTTAGCTGCTTCTTCCGATCCACCAGTTGCACTCCCTTTACTATAAGAATGAGCGCCCATCCCTGCTAGGTGACCATTCTGAACAATTAAATAAGGATCTCTTATTGGTTTTTTATCGAAGAAACATTCAAGAATTTCTCTAACACCCGCGGCGTATCTATATTGAGCTGATAAAGAAGTTCCAGAAGTGTGTGGTGTCATTCCGTGATTAGGCATTAATCTCCATAAATGGTCGTTAGGTGCAGGTTGAGGAAACCAAACGTCACCGGCATAGCCACTTAATTGACCTGACTTAAGAGCTTTAGCAATTGCCTCTCTGTTACAAATCTTTCCTCTTGCGGTATTAACGATGTATGCACCTTTTTTCATTTTGCTAATTAACTTGTCATCGAATAAATTTTCAGTTTCAGGGTGAAGTGGACAATTAATTGTCACAACATCACAAACTTTAACCAAAGACTCTACGGAGTCGTGAAACGTAAGATTTAATTCTTTCTCAATTGAATCTGGCAATTTGTGTCTATCGAAATAATGTAGGTGAACATCAAATGGTTTCATTTTTCTTAATGCGTCTAAACCAATACGTCCAGCTGCAACTGTTCCAATATGCATTCCTTCAACATCATAAGATCTTTGAACAGCATCAGCAATATTCCAACCACCTGCTTTTACGATAGCATGTTGGTTATGGTAATCTCTAACTAACGATAAAATCATCATTACAATGTGTTCTGCAACAGATCTAGAGTTACAATAAGTTACTTCAACAACATCTATTTTATTATCCATGGCAGCTTGTAAATCAACGTGATCTGACCCAATACCTGCAGTAATTGCCATTTTTAATTTTTTCGCTGACTCTATTTTTTCTCTTGTTAAGTAATAAGGCCAAAAAGGTTGAGATATAACAATATCAGCGTCTACTAATTCCTTATCTGCTTTACATCCTTTGGCGTCTTTATCGGAGGTCACAACCAATGTATGGCCATTAGATTCTAAAAATTTTCTTAAACCTAGTTCTCCTGACACACATCCTAACAATTCCCCTGGGTTAAAATCTATTCCTTTTGGATTAGGAAGCGTCATTCCATCAGGGTATTTATCAAGCTTGGGTAGACTTGATAAAGGGTAGCTTTTAGGCATACCTCCTTTTGGATCATCATATAAAATACACAGTATTTTCATTTTATCTTCATAATTATTTGACTATTAACAAGGGGCAAAGTCAAATTATTCCTATATTGATTTTTCTGGACACCTAGTAGGTAACATTGGTATATCCCGAGAAACATGAAATTTTCATTAGAAATAACTATGAAGACAGACCTCTCAGTTTTGCCGAAGGTTAAAGATGTTTATATCACAATGCTTCCAGGCAATGATTTTAGGGATGTAGCTAATAAAGCAAAAGAGCTGGTACAAAATGGGTTTAATCCAGTTCCTCACTTTCCAGCGCGATCAATTAAAAATTTAGATGAATTAAAAGAGTATACATCAATGTGTAAAGATTTTGGTGTAAAACAAGCTTTAGTAATAGGAGGAGGGGCTGAACCAATTGGAGATTACCACTGCTCGTTGCAATTACTTGAGACTGAATTATTCAAGGGGATGAAAATAGGAATCGCTGGACACCCAGACGGGTCCCCTGATATATCGGACTCAGATTTAGAAAAAGCCATGAAAGATAAAATACCATTTGCTGATTACATTGTTACTCAATGGCTATTAGATCCAAAACCAATTACTGATTTTATTTCGCGACAAACCTTGCCAGTGCATGTAGGTATCACTGGGCCTTTAAAAATTAGTAGCTTATTAAAATTTGCTAGTATCGTTGGTGCAAAAAATTCTCTCAATTTTCTTAAATCTAATGCTTCAAAAGCTGTAGATTTGTTAAAACCTAACGACCCAAATGACTTAATTAATAATTTAAAATCTGCTACTGAAAATTTCCATATCTATACTTTTGGTGGATTAAAAGAAACAAACAAATGGTTGGAAAAAAATAATTATGCCTAAAAAAATAAAAAAAAATAAGAAAATAAGAAAAAATAAAAAATTCAAGGTAATCTCTTTCAAACCTGAGAAAATTGATTACAGTAAAGTAAGACATGAGACTTCAGTAGATCAATCTGATAGAAATGTTCCATATAATTTAAGACAAAGCGGTCCCACAAAAGTAGAACTTTTAATCTCAACTCGTGTAAGAAAATCTCCTTATTGGCATTTGTCTATGCAAGCGGGTTGTTGGAGAGCAACAGTATATAATAGAATTTATCATCCAAGAGGTTACGTAAGACCTGAAAAAGGCGGGGCAATGGTTGAATATCAAGCTATAAAAAAACACGTAACTATGTGGAACGTTGCTGTTGAAAGACAAATAAGAGTAAAAGGGCCAGAGGCAGAAAAATTTGTTGATTATGTAATTACCAGAGACGCAACTAAAATTTCAACTATGCGAGGAAGATATGTGATTTTATGTAATTATAAAGGGGGAGTTCTCAATGACCCAGTTTTATTAAGAGTAGCAGATGATGAATTTTGGTTTAGTTTGTCGGATTCAGATATTGGATTATATCTTCAAGGGGTTAACGCTGATAAAAGATTTAACGTAGAAATTGATGAAATTGATGCTTGCCCGGTTCAAATACAAGGTCCAAAATCAAAATCTTTAATGAAAGATTTAATCGGAGATCAAGTTGATCTAGATAAGATGCCATTTTATGGTCTTGCAGAAGCAATTGTGGGTGGAAGAAGCTGCGTAATATCTCAGTCAGGGTTTTCTGGAGAAGCTGGATATGAAATTTATTTGAGGAACGCAACTTTATATGCTGAAGATATGTGGAATGCAGTGCTTAAAGCAGGAAAAAAACATAAATTAATGGTCATAGCTCCAGCTCATCATAGAAGAATTCAAGCAGGGATACTTTCGTGGGGCCAAGACATGGATCATGAGCACAATCCTTTTCAATGTAATTTAGGGTATCAAGTTTCTTTATCTGGAAAAGGTCAATGGAATAAACAGACTGATTATGTAGGCAAAGAAGCTTTAGAAAAAATGAAGCAACAAATTAAAGATGGAGAGAAACCTTATAAACTCCAGCTAGTTGGAATGGAACTCGGTGGAAAGCCTATAGAGGATTATGCTAATGATTTCTATCTGATATCTAACGCTAGTGGTGGCAAACCAGTTGGTTACATAACATCTCCTTGGTACCACCCTGAGAAAGGAACTAATATTGCCATGGGGTACGTGCCATTTGAGGGAAATATAAATTCTAATGGATTTCCAACAGGAAATTTAGGAAAAAAATACAAAGTACATTTACCAAAAAAATATTCAAATAGACCAGTGGATGCAGTAATAGTACCTATCCCTTTTACGGAGTCATTTAACTCAAATACAAGAGAAGTTAAAAAATAGTTTTTACTGAGAAACGATGTTATTATTCAGTAATGAAACAAGAAGAATTCTATAAAATATTTAAACCACAACTTACTCCAAAAAAAATGTTAGAGCTTGGAGTATTTGGGGGAGCATATTTTTCTGACGGTAGCATAAAAGAGTTTCCTAAGTTTTGGTTTGAAAAAGCAAAAACGAGTAAAACTTTTGATGTTAGTTTGAATCGTTTCAAAATTGAATCGGGTTTAACAAGAAAAGAGTGGATCGATAAAGGCTGGATTTTTAAAGAGGATCCTTTGGGATGGTTCCAATGGTATTGTAGATTCACTAATGGAAGAAGAATTCCTGAAATAGATAAGACTCAAATCAAAAGATGGAAAGCCTTCGGCGATAGACATGGGCCGGCTGTAAAAAAAAATTGCGAAGAAGGGGATTTAAATTGCAGAAGAAGACAAAGGCAAGCTTTATTGCAATGGGCTTATAACCCAATTTTTTAATTAGAGTGAGCCACAACAATGCTTATATTTTTTTCCTGAGCCACATGGACACTTTTCATTTCTTCCGGTTTTTTTGTTATTAGGTGGAATTGGTTCTTCCTCATTTTTCTTTTGCTCTTGATTTGAAATAACAATATTAAGATTAATTAGAAATTTTATAACATCGCTTTTAATTTTTTCTAACAAACCTTCGAATAATACAAAAGCCTCTTTTTTAAATTCTGATAAAGGATCTTTTTGCCCATAAGACCTTAAACCTATTACCTGACGTAATTGCTCTAAATATTGCAAATGCGATCTCCAAGTAAAATCAATTATTTGTAAAAAAATCCTTTTTTCTAAATTACTATTTTCCTGTAGACCGATTAATCTCTCTCTTTCTTTTTTTTTACTTAGATATAAATCTTTAATTTTCTCATTAAATTCATCTTTTTTTAAATTAGAATATGAAATCAATTCTTCGTCATTGGCAATATTTCCAAGAATATTTTTTACTATAGAAAGGTAATTTTTTTTGTCATTTGATTTTCTGTAATCATTTCTTGCAGTTTCTAAATTGCTTAAAACTTCATTTAAAAAATCCTCTATAATTTGATTAACATTTGCACTTTTTAAAATTTTAAGTCTTTGAGAAAAAATAACTCTTCTTTGATCATTCATTACATCATCAAATTTTATTAACGTTTTTCGAATATCAAAATTTCTTCCCTCAACTTTTTTTTGTGCTCTTTCCATTGCCTTATTTATCCAAGGGTGGTCAATAGACTCATTTTCTTTAAGGCCTAATTTTTTTAACATACCGTCGATAGAGTCACCTCCAAATATTCTCATTAATTCGTCTTGAAGACTTATAAAAAATATTGACCCTCCAGGATCTCCCTGTCTCCCAGCTCTTCCTCTCAATTGATTATCGATTCTCCTGCTTTCGTGTCTCTCAGTACCAATGATGAATAGACCTCCAAGATTTTTGACTTCTAACTCATTCTTTTCAGTATTATTAATATTATTTTTATTATTATTATCTATAAAATCTTTATTTCCTCCTAATTTAATATCTGTTCCTCTCCCAGCCATATTAGTTGCAATAGTAACCGCTCCGATTTTTCCTGCGCCAGCTATTATCGCTGCTTCTTTGTCATGTTGTTTTGCATTTAATACACTATGCTTAATATTTTTTTTATCTAAGAAAGAAGAAATTTTCTCTGATTTTTCGATACTTGTTGTTCCGACTAGAACTGGTTGCCCTTTTTTATTGCATTCAATAATTTTATTTGTGATTGCAGAATATTTCTCTGGTTCAGTTCTAAAAACTTGATCATTAAGATCTTTTCTTTGCATTTTTTTATTTGTTGGAATTGAAACTACGTTTAATTTATAAATATCATAGAATTCTTCAGCTTCAGTAATTGCAGTTCCAGTCATACCAGATAATTTTGCGTATAATCTAAAATAGTTTTGATAAGTTATCGAAGCTAAAGTTTGATTTTCCTCTTCAATATTTACATTCTCTTTAGCCTCTATTGCTTGATGAAGACCATCAGAAAATCTTCTACCATCCAAAACTCTACCCGTAAACTCATCTATGATTTGTACTTTCTTATCTCTTACAATGTAGTCAGTATCTTTTTTAAAAAGTAAGTTAGCTTTTAAAGCTTGATTGACGTGATGAACTAAGCTTAGGTTTTCTGGATCATAAAAATTGTTATTTTTTAATATCTTTTTTTGAATAGACAACTTCTCCATTTTATCTATTCCTTTATCGGTCAAAATAACGTTTTTATTTTTTTCATCTAATTCAAAGTCTTCGTTCTTTAAATATTTAATAAATTCATTAGAGGTTGAATAAAGATTTGTTTTATCTTCAAGTTTTCCTGATATAATTAAAGGAGTTCTAGACTCGTCAATCAAAATACTGTCAACTTCATCAACGATACAAAAGTTATAATCTCTTTGAACCATATCATTAAGTTCGTATTTCATATTATCCCTTAAGTAATCGAACCCTAGTTCATTATTCGTTGCATAAGTAATATCTCTATTGTAATTTTCCTTTCTTTTAATATCCTCTAAATCATTCGTAATACACCCAGTTGAAACACCTAGATAATTAAAAACTTTACCCATCCACTCTGAGTCTCTTCTAGCTAAATAATCATTTACAGTAACAATGTGAACTCCATAACCAGTTAATGAGTTTAAATATGCTGGCAAAGTGGAAACTAATGTTTTACCTTCTCCAGTTTTCATCTCAGCAATTTTTCCTTGATGCAAAATTATCCCACCAGCTAATTGCACATCGTAATGTCGCTCTCCCAATGTTCTACTTGCAGCTTCTCTTACTAATGCGAAACTCTCTGGAATTATACTATTAAGAGAAGCTCCATCTTTTATTGATCGTTTTAGGTTTAATGTTTTTTCCCTAAATTCCCCCTCAGATAGGGATCTAATTAAACGTTCTTTATCGTTTATGGCTGAGATTAAATTCTTAGTTTTATCTAATTCTACTTGATTAGAGCTTTTAAATATTTTACTAAAAGTTCTTGTAAATACATTCATTATACTTCTATATATGTATTTATAATCTAAATTAAACAGTAATTATGACGATAAATATAAAAAATTTCCTGAGCGCTAAAAACAAAATGTCGAAAATTGGCGAGTTTCAAAATCTCAAACAATTAGAGGGTCTTCAAATGTCAGCTATCTCGGCTGACCTATATAAAAATGGTAGAGATGATCTAGTCTTGTTTTATTTTAAAGATGGAGCTAACTATGCATCAGTGACCACCACTAATAGTATAGTTTCAGAGTCAATTGCTTGGAATAACGGTTCTCATAAAAAGTTGATTAAAGGATTATTGATTAATACTAAAAATGCTAACACTTTTACTGGCAAACAAGGAAAAGAAAGCTTAGACATATTGGCTAAAAATCTTTCAAGAATTTTAACATTAAAAGAGTCGAAATCAGAAAAAGGTACTTCCGAAACAATAAAAACAAAAGATCTTATCTTCGCTTCCACTGGAGTGATAGGAGAAGAGTTTCCTGTTGACCAAATTAAAGATGTTCTACCAGATCTTGTATCAAAATTAAAAAGTCAACATAATAAATTATACTGGTTGAAGATTGCTTCGGGCATGATGACAACAGATACAAGGCCTAAAGTAGCTTATGAAGAGATTATTTTTGGAGATGAATTGATTAGAATTTGTGGGGTAGCAAAGGGTTCAGGGATGATCGCACCAAATCTTGCTACGATGCTATCTTTTATTTTTACTAATGCAGATATTAACTCAAATTTGCTGAAGTCACTTTTAAAAAGAGCTGTTGCAAATTCTTTTAATGCTATAACTGTTGACAGCGACCAATCAACAAATGATATGGTTTCAATATTTTCAACTAGATCTATCAAGATTGGTCAAAATCTTTCTTTGACAGATAAAATAGTACAAAAATTTGAATTAAGTTTAAAAAGACTTTGTTTAAATCTTGCTCAACAGATTGTAATTGATGGGGAAGGCGCTAAAAAATTTTTAACTGTAAGAGTTATTAATGCAAAATCTTTGAGCAGTGCTAAAAATATTGCTTTTTCAATTGCTAATTCGCCATTAGTTAAAACTGCGATTGCTGGCGAGGATCCTAATTGGGGAAGAATAATTATGGGGATAGGTAAATCAGGCGAAATGATTGATTATAAAAAATTGAAAATTAAATTAGGAGATTTTATAGTTGCTGAAAATGGAAAAATAGCAGATTCTTACAATGAGGAAAAACTTAAGGAATATATGAAATGGGACTCAGTTATGATTGAAGTTAATCTAAAACTGGGAAACGATGCATTTGAATGTTATACTTGTGATTTTACTCACGACTACATAGATATTAATGCTGATTATAGAAATTAAAGATAAAGATTATAATGATTAAATACATTCTTAAATGTGAAAATGAACATGAATTTGAAAGCTGGTTTTCTAATTCAAGTGAGTTTGAGAAATTAAATAAAAAAGATTTATTAGAATGCATTTTTTGTTCATCAAATAATATTGAAAAATCTATTATGGCTCCTATGATTTCTGGCTCAAAATTGAAAGATGAAGGGGAAGATCTGCTAGATAAAAAATTTATTAAGCAAAGAAATAATTTACTTAAACTAAGAGAGCATATTGAAAAGAATTTTGAATATGTGGGTGATAAATTTAGTGAAAAAGTTAGAGAAGTTTACTACGATAGAAAAACGAAAAAAAGCATTTATGGTACTACCACACCTGAAGAAAGAGAAGAATTAGCTGATGAGGGAATAGATCTATTAAGTATTCCTTGGGTAAATAAAGATAATTAATTTTTAATACTACAAATTATATAATTCACAGAGAGATCGTCAGATTTTTTCCATTTTTTCAAAATTGGGTTGAATTCAAGACCTTTTAAATCTTCTGTTCTAAAATTTTTATCAAATAATTGTTTTTCTAATTCTTCTGGTTTGATAAATTTATTCCAGTCATGAGTGCCAATAGGCAACCATCTCAAAATATATTCTGCACCAATAATTGCTTTCACATAAGACATTAAAGTTCGATTAATAGTAGCTGTAAACATTAGCCCGTTTTTTTTAAGCAAATGAGAACAAGATTTTAAATATAAATCTAAATTGTTTACATGTTCTACAATTTCCAGATTAAGGATTACATCAAATTTTTTTTTACTATTTAATTGCTCGGGTGATTTATTTAAGTAATTTATTTTTAAATCACTCTTTTTACTATGCAAAGAAGCAACTTTGATATTTTTTTCTGCAGCATCAATACCAGTTACTTTTCCACCTAACTGAGCCATAGGCTCGCTAATTAGACCTCCTCCACAACCAATATCTAAAATTTCTATATTTTGGAGTAAATTTTTTCTATTTCTACTTATTTGAAAATGCTTTGAAATTTTATCAAGAATATATTCAATTCTTATTGGATTAAACATATGCAAAGGTTTGAATTTACCATCAACATCCCACCATTCATTGGCTAATTTTGAAAACTTTTGAATTTCCTCTTTATTTATTGTAGTCATGTCTTTTTAAAGTATTAATTATAATAAATTAATTCAGTTATATTATATTAAATTCTGACAATGGCAAAAAAAGTATTAAAATTTGGTGGAACTTCTGTAGGAACGATCGAGAGAATCCTGCATGTGGCAAATATTGTAAAAAAAGAGCATTTAGCAGGCAACGAACTTATCGTAATAGTTTCAGCTATGTCTGGGAAAACAAATGAATTAATAGAGCACTCTAAAAATATTTCCAGCGATTTTGATAAACGAGAACTTGATGTATTGCTCTCTTCAGGAGAGCAAATAACGTGTGCATTGTTAGCTGGAGCGCTTATTGAAATTGGTATTAATTCTAAATCTTGGTTGAATTGGCAGATACCTATTTTAACTGAAGGTAAACATTCTAATTCAAGAATTATTAATTTGAGTGTTACGAAAATAAATGACTACCTAACAAAAAAAGGAGTGGTTATTATTCCTGGATTTCAGGGAATTTCAAAAAATGGGGATGTAACAACAATTGGTAGAGGCGGTTCTGATGCAACAGCAGTAGCAGTAGCAAAAATATTTAAAGCAGACTCATGCGAGATCTACACTGATGTAGATGGTGTTTATTCCTCTGATCCAAATAAAATACCAGTGGCAAAAAAAATTGATAAAATTTCTTATGATGAAATGTTAGAAATGTCTTCGCTTGGAGCAAAAGTTATGCAATCTTCAGCTGTGCAAACTGCTATGATGTATAATATACCCCTAGAGGTAAAATCTACATTTACAGACAGGCCTGGCACAAAAATTTTTAGTCAAGAAAATATAGATTATACCAAAAGTGTTACTGGAGTAGCTTATTCAAAAGATGATGCTAAAATTACTTTAACAGATGTAGAGGATAAACCCGGTGTTGCAGCCAGTATTTTTGAACCTTTAAGCAAGAACCAAATCAATGTTGATATGGTGATTCAAAATATATCTTTAGATCAAAAAACGACCGATATAACATTTACGGTTAAAAGAGAAGATCTTAAAAAAACTATAGACATAATAAAAAGAAACAAAAATATTGTATATAAAGATATTAGTCACAATGATAAAGTTTCTAAAGTTTCAATAGTCGGAGCTGGAATGGTATCTACGCCTGGAGTTACTTATAAAATGTTTAAAGGTTTAGCAGAGGAAAAAATTAATATTTTAGCTATATCTACTTCTGAGATAAAATTATCTGTTATTATAAATGAGCAAGATACAGTTGAAGCTATAAAAAAACTACATACAATCTTTGAATTAGATTAAAATGGAAATTAGACCACACAGAACAATAAATAGAAGAAAAACAAAATCTATAAAATTAGGCAAAGTTTTAGTTGGAGGAGATGCTCCAATTAGTGTTCAATCAATGACTAACACACTTACAACAAATATCAAAGAAACGATTAACCAAATTAATTCTTTGGAAGATGCTGGTGCAGATATTGTTAGAGTTTCTTGCCCAGATGAAGATAGTACTAAAGCCCTTAAAAGTATTACTAAAGATGTTAAAGTTCCTATAGTTGCAGATATTCACTTTCATTACAAAAGAGCTATTGAGGCCGCTGAAATGGGAGCGAGCTGTTTAAGAATAAACCCTGGAAACATTGGATCGAAAGATAGAATTTTAGAAGTTGTAAAAGCAGCTAAAGATAATAATTGCTCATTAAGAATTGGGGTTAATGCAGGATCTTTAGATAAAACTCTACTTGAAAAATATAAAGAACCTTGTCCAGAAGCTTTAGTTGAAAGCGCTATGTATAATGTTAAATTATTAGAGGATAACAATTTTTTTAATTTTAAGATTAGTGTCAAATCTTCTGATATTTTTTTAACAGTAAAATCTTATAAAAAATTATCTGAGCTTTGCGATTATCCTTTACATCTTGGTATCACTGAGGCAGGGGGACTTTTAACAGGAAGCATAAAGTCATCAATAGGTATTGGTCAACTTTTAATGGAAGGGATAGGAGACACCATTAGAGTTTCTCTTTCATCTGATCCTGTAGATGAGATTAAAGCAGGCTACGAAATATTAAAATCTTTAGGTATTAGATCAAGGGGAGTAAATATTATTTCATGCCCTTCATGTGCTCGACAAGCTTTTCCTGTAATTGAAACTGTGAAAGAATTAGAAAAAAGATTATCTCACGTCAAAAAGCCAATTACACTTTCAATTATTGGATGTGTAGTCAATGGTCCGGGTGAAGCTTCTCAGACTGAAATAGGACTGACGGGAGGTGGACAAGATAATAATCTTCTTTACTTGTCCGGCATACCACACACAAAAGTTGCTAGCGCTGAAATAATAAATAAAGTTGTTCAACTTGTGGAAGAAAAAGTTAAAGAAAAAAATATTTAAGAAATGATACCCATCGAAAAAGTGCAAGATATTATTGCTAGACATGATGAACTTGAAAAAGAGTTATCCTCAGGAAATATTGACCCCAAGCTGTTTGCAAAAAAATCTAAAGATTATTCCACTTTGGGAAATATCATTTCGATTGCTAGAGAATATGTTAAATTTGAAAAAGAAAAAAAAGATTTGGAGCAAATTATTAAAGATAGAAATAATGATACTGAAATAATTGAATTGGCTGAAAAAGATCTTAATACATTAAAAATTAAAAAAGAGGATTATGAGAATAAATTAAAATTTTTTTTACTACCCAAAGATGAAGATGACGATAAAGATGCTATAGTTGAGATTAGAGCTGGGACTGGAGGTTTAGAAGCGTCACTTTTTTGTTCGGATTTGTTCAAGATGTACGAAAAGGTTTGCTCAAAACAAAAGTGGAAACTTGAAATTATAAGCATTTCTAAAAGTGAAGCTGGTGGATTTAAGGAAGTAATATTTTCTGTGAGCGGTGATAATATTTATTCTTATTTAAAATATGAGTCAGGTGTACATAGAGTTCAAAGAATTCCAAAGACTGAAACTCAAGGACGCGTGCATACTTCAGCAGCAACGGTGGCTGTTCTGCCAGAAGTGGAGGAAGTTGATATTCAAATCAAAGACTCAGATTTAAGAATTGATGTTTTTAGAGCCGGTGGACCGGGGGGTCAATCTGTAAATACAACTGACAGCGCAGTAAGAATAACTCATTTACCGACCGGTGTTGTTGTGAGTCAACAAGACGAGAAATCTCAGCATAAAAATAAAGCACAAGCACTTAAGATTTTACGTTCTAGAGTTTATGAAGAAGAAAAGAGAAAAAAGGATCAAGAAAGGTCTACTAATAGAAGAAATCAAATTGGAACAGGAGATAGATCTGAAAGAATAAGGACTTATAATTTTCCCCAGGGTAGAGTTACAGATCATCGAATTAATTTAACTTTACATAAACTCGATGAATTTTTGACAGGTGAAATTCATGAAGATATGAATCACGAGCTTAGATTAAGAGAACAAGATATGAAATTAAAAGATCTAAATTAATGAACATTTTAAAACTATTAAATACAGGTTCAGAAGAATTAAGGGTTAAAAACATCTTCTCACATAGAATTGACTCAGAAATTTTACTTTCAAATGTATTAAATAAAAAACGGGAAGAATTACTAATAAATTTAGATGAAAAAGTAAGCATTAACAAAACAAAAAAATTTCAAAAAATTATTTTTCGAAGATCTTTAAAAGAACCTGTTGCTTATATTTTAAAGAAAAAGGAATTTTGGAGTAAAAATTTTATTGTAAATAAAAATGTTTTAATACCTAGACCTGAGACTGAACTGATGGTCGAAAAAATCGTTAATATTTTTGAGGAAAAAGATATTTTTATTTTAGACATAGGAACAGGAACAGGATGTATATTATTAAGTATATTGAGTGAGTTAAAATGTGCTAAAGGTTTAGGTGTAGATATTTCCAGTCGAGCAATAGAAATAGCCAAAAAAAATCTACAAAAATTAAAACTTCCTAATAAAATAAAATTTGATGTTAAATCTTTAAATGAAATATACGGCTACAAATTTGATCTAATTGTATCAAATCCACCTTATATAATGTCAAAAGATATAAAGAATCTTGAGGAAGATATAAAAAAATTTGAACCTAAATTAGCTCTAGATGGAGGAAATGATGGGCTTGACGTTATTAAAAAAGTTATCTACAAATCAAAAAGTATCTTAAAAATTAAAGGTATGCTCGCCTTAGAAATAGGAAATGAGCAATTTAAAAACGTTTCAAAAATTTTAAGTAAAAACAACTATAGAATAAAATATTTAATTAAAGATTTTAACGAAAATATTAGATGCGTATTGTCAATTTTAGAAAAATAGAATTATAATTTAATAATCAAAAAATATGAACAATAATAATAGAAGAAGAAATTTTAGGCCTAGATCGCAAAAAAATAATTTTAGAAGAAGAAATGGCACACACGCAAGTAGCAATATTAGCAATTTTAATAATGGCAATTTGAACTTTAATAGGAATGGTTCAATGACCAACCCACACAACGTAGAGAAAACTGTGCAAAAATTTCAACAACTAGCGAAAGATGCGCAAAGTAATGGAGATCCTGTGATGGTTGAAAATTATTTACAACATGCAGATCATTACTCTAGAAGACTAGCGGAATTAAATGAAAAGAATAAGGATAACGCTAAAAGTGAAAAAGAAAGTGACCCAAGCAAACAAATTAATAAAGGTCCTTCACAAGCTTCTAGCTAAATATTCTCTTATGATTGAAAAAATTATCTTAGGGAAGATAATTTTAAATCAATTTTAATCCTCTGTAATTCAAAGTCTTCTCTAGATTTTCCCTTAAGAATTTTTCCTGAAGGTAACTTTAGTTTTTGTGAATTTACTTTTCGTCCATTTACTACTACTTCGTAATGCAAGTGAGGACCAGTAGACATCCCAGTTGAACCAACATAACCAATTATTTGTCCTTGTTTAACTTTTTTACCTTCTTTTATTCCTCGTGCAAAACCTTTCAAATGAGCATAAATAGTTTCGTATGTTGAGTTGTGTTTTATTTTCACACAATTTCCTCCACCTCCACACCATCTGGCTCTTGTGACTGTGCCTGACCCTGAAGCCATGATTGGAGTTCCGCTTGGAGCTGCAAAGTCTGTGCCTCTATGCATTTTGTTATATCCTAAAATTGGATGCTTTCTCATTCCATAAGAGGAAGATAGTCTAGCTCCATTAATTGGAGTTTTCATTAATGACTTTACAATACTTTTTCCTTTGATGTCATAATAGCCAATGTCTTCTTTGTTATCTTTAAAATTATAAAGATTAATTTCTTCACCGTTGACATACATTGAAGCATAAATTATTTTTCCTGTATCTTGCACTTTATTATTATCATCCTCAAATCTTTCATATAAAATTTCAAACCAATCTCCCTTTCGGATATCTCTTTGAAAATCTACCTCAAAACCAAATATTCTTGCAAATTCGACAATTATATTTGGTTCGATGCTTGAGTTAATAGCAGATGAGTATAAATTATTCTTAATCTCACTTTTTATAACCACCTCTTTTTTGTAAAGTTTTAAGATATTTTTTTTGACAATAAAGTCGTTTTGGCTTTTTCTAATTTCAATACTGGTAGTATTATTTATTGGGTATATAAGATTTATTAAAGCATTTGAATTATCATCAAGTTTTTTTACAACAACTGAAAGTTTTCTTCCCGCATAAATATTTGTAAGCTTTTCTTGTTTGAGTTTATTAGATATAACTTTTATATCATTTGTACGAACATTGATTTTTTTAAGTATCTTTTCAACTGAGTCATTATTTTTTATTAAATACTTAATTTCTTTATAGGGACTATTTATTTTCGAAATAAAATAATCACTTAAATTCGAAAAATCTTCAGTTTTTGTTATTGAGTTAAAGTTTTCGGCTTCCATCCTATTTTTTTGTTGTACTAAATTTGATGTTAAGATAAAAATTAACAGAATTACTGCAACTGGTAACAAATAAAAAAAATATTTAAAATTTATAACCTTGCGATCTCCCTCTAGAACCTTAAAATTTTTAAAAGATTTATAAATTTGAGTAAAAAATTGATTTAGCGCCATAGTTGTTTTCTATAAAAATTATCATAGGTTTGCAACTTTGAAGGTGAAAAAATCCCTATATTTACTTACTTTTATGACCAATATACGCCTTGACTTATAACCAATTTGTAATAAAACCAGCGCTCACCTCTATGCGTATATTTTTTATCAACGCCAAAGGTGTGTAGATTTGAGACTAAATCTTAGCTTTTTTAAATTGTAAATTTTAAGAAGAGAAGTGTGGGCGGCTAGGTTAATAAAGAAATTGTCGTACACGCTTTAACGAAAAATAACTTTATTTACCATAAAGTTATTAAAGCTAGTGTGCGCCGTTATTAAACTTGAGAGTTTGATCATGGCTCAGAACGTACGCTGGCGGCACGCCTAACACATGCAAGTCGAACGCAGTAGCAATACTGAGTGGCAAACGGGTGAGTATAATGTGGGAATCTGCCTTTTGGTTTGGAATAACACGGGGAAACTTGTGCTAATACCGAATAAGCCTTTACAGGGAAAGTTTTAATGCCGAAAGATGAGCCCGCACTTGATTAGCTAGTTGGTAAGGTAAAAGCTTACCAAGGCAATGATCAATAGCTGTTCTTAGAGGAAGACCAGCCACATTGGGACTGAGACACGGCCCAGACTCCTACGGGAGGCAGCAGTGGGGAATCTTGCACAATGGGGGAAACCCTGATGCAGCGATGCCGCGTGAGTGAAGAAGGCCCTTGGGTTGTAAAACTCTTTCGTCGGGGAAGAAAATGACTGTACCCGAATAAGAAGGTCCGGCTAACTTCGTGCCAGCAGCCGCGGTAATACGAAGGGACCTAGCGTAGTTCGGAATTACTGGGCTTAAAGAGCTCGTAGGTGGTTAAAAAAGTTGATGGTGAAATCCCAAGGCTTAACCTTGGAACTGCCATCAAAACTTTTTAGCTAGAGTGTGATAGAGGTAAGTGGAATTTCTAGTGTAGAGGTGAAATTCGTAGATATTAGAAAGAACACCAAATGCGAAGGCAACTTACTGGGTCACTACTGACACTGAGGAGCGAAAGCATGGGTAGCGAAGAGGATTAGATACCCTCGTAGTCCATGCCGTAAACGATGTGTGCTAGACGTTGGAAATATATTTTTCAGTGTCGCAGCGAAAGCATTAAGCACACCGCCTGGGGAGTACGACCGCAAGGTTAAAACTCAAATGAATTGACGGGGACCCGCACAAGCAGTGGAGCATGTGGTTTAATTCGAAGATACGCGCAGAACCTTACCAACACTTGACATGTTCGTCGCGAGCCTAAGAGATTAGGCTTTTCAGTTTGGCTGGACGAAACACAGGTGCTGCATGGCTGTCGTCAGCTCGTGTCGTGAGATGTTGGGTTAAGTCCCGCAACGAGCGCAACCCCTACTTTTAGTTGCCACCATTTAGTTGGGCACTTTAAAAGAACTGCCAGTGATAAGCTGGAGGAAGGTGGGGATGACGTCAAGTCCTCATGGCCCTTATGTGTTGGGCTACACACGTGCTACAATGGCACTTACAATGGGAAGCAAAGAGGTGACTCTTAGCCAATCCCTAAAATGTGTCTCAGTTCGGATTGTACTCTGTAACTCGAGTGCATGAAGCTGGAATTGCTAGTAATCGCGGATCAGCGCGCCGCGGTGAATACGTTCCCGGGTCTTGTACACACCGCCCGTCACACCATGGAAGTTGGTTACACCTTAAGGCAAAGCTAATAACTTTGACCACGGTACGATCAGCAACTGGGGTGAAGTCGTAACAAGGTAGCCGTAGGGGAACCTGCGGCTGGATTACCTCCTTTCTAAGGAAGACCAAAAATTTCTTTTGGTCTTAAAAAATTAAGTTAATGTGGCCGTCCTCATTTCTCTTCTTATAATTAAAGTGTCTCATAAATGCTTAGGGGCCGGTAGCTCAGGTGGTTAGAGCGCACCCCTGATAAGGGTGAGGTCGGACGTTCGAGTCGTCCTCGGCCCACCATTTTTCACGGGGGATTAGCTCAGCTGGGAGAGCGCCTGATTTGCATTCAGGAGGTCAGCGGTTCGATCCCGCTATCCTCCACCAATGACACTTTTAGTTTTTTAAAATTGTAAATAATTAATATCAATTTTGATTGTTCAATAGTAAGGACAATCAAACAATATCTATATCCGATTGTTCAAATAAATGAACAATCTATAATGTTCGAATAGATGAACATTGAATAAAAATTTAATTTAGACAGAAAATTATTTTCTGTGCATAAATCAAGCGTTTAAGGGCGTATGGCGGATGCCTAGGCACTGAAAGGCGATGAAGGACGTGGTATACTGCGATAAGTTTCGGGGAGCTGTATGCGGGCTTTGATCCGAAAATTTCCGAATGGGATAACCCACCACTTTTTGTGGTACTTTAAACTGAATTCATAGGTTTAAAGAGCGAACCCGGAGAACTGAAACATCTAAGTAACCGGAGGAAAAGAAATCAATTGAGATTCCGTTAGTAGTGGCGAGCGAACGCGGAATAGGCCAGCAACAATGTTAAGACAATCTAAATAGTTTGGAAAAACTAACCATAGAGGGTGATAGTCCCGTAGGAGTAATGTTTAATGTTGTTCTTGAGTAGGACGGGACACGTGTAATCTTGTTTGAATATAGGGGGACCACCCTCTAAGCCTAAATACTCTTCAGTGACCGATAGTGAACTAGTACCGTGAGGGAAAGGTGAAAAGAACCCCTATTAGGGGAGTGAAATAGAACCTGAAACCGTATGCCTACAAACAGTCGAAGCTCTTTTTAGAGTGACGGCGTACCTTTTGTATAATGGGTCAGTGACTTAATTTATCCAGCAAGCTTAAGCCGTAAGGTGTAGGCGTAGCGAAAGCGAGTCTTAAATGGGCGTAAGTTGTATGAATTAGACCCGAAAACGAATGAGCTTACCATGAGCAGGTTGAAAGCAGGGTAACACTTGCCGGAGGACCGAACCAGTTGACGTTGAAAAGTCTTTGGATGACTTGTGGTAAGGGGTGAAAGGCCAACCAAATTCGTAGATAGCTGGTTTTCCGCGAAAACTATTTAGGTAGTGCGTTGAGTAAATTAATGTTTGGAGGTAGAGCACTAAAGGGGCTAGGGGAGAGAAATCTTTACCAACCCTCATAAAACTCCGAATGCCAAACATTTTACCTCAGCAGACAGACTGTGGGTGCTAAGGTCCATGGTCGAAAGGGAAAAAGCCCAGATCACCAGATAAGGTCCCTAAATCATGATTAAGTGTGAAAGGATGTGGAGATTCCTAAACAGCCGGGAGGTTGGCTTAGAAGCAGCCATCCTTTAAAGATAGCGTAACAGCTCACCGGTCTAATAGAGTTTCTGCGCCAAAGATGTAACGGGGCTCAAATCATGTACCGAATCTGTGGATTTATAATTTCTTAGGAAATTATATCTGGTAGCGGAACGTTCTGTAAGCCTGTAAAGGGATACCCGCGAGGGATCCTGGAGGTATCAGAAGTGCGAATGCTGACATAAGTAACGATTAACAGAGTGAAAAACTCTGTCGCCGAAAATCCCAGGGTTCCTGCGCAAGGTTAATCCGCGCAGGGTTAGTCGGTCCCTAAGACGAGGGCGAGAGCCGTAGTCGATGGAAACAAGGTTAATATTCCTTGACCCGATGGTAGTGACGGATTTTGTAAATTGTTAACTCTTAATGGATTGAGTTAGCCGTGAAGAAGTCCCAGGAAATAGCTCCATCATAGGACCGTACCCTAAACCGACACAGGTGGATTATTAGAGTATAATTAGGCGCTTGAGAGAATGATGTTGAAGGAACTCGGCAAAATGCCTCCGTAACTTCGGAAGAAGGAGGACCCATTTTTAGGCAACTTTAAGTGGGTGGCACAAGCCAGGGAGATGCGACTGTTTATCAAAAACACAGGGCTCTGCTAACACGTAAGTGGATGTATAGGGTCTGACGCCTGCCCGGTGCTGGAAGGTTAATGCGATAGGTGCAAGCTTATTTCTGAAGCCCCAGTGAACGGCGGCCGTAACTATAACGGTCCTAAGGTAGCGAAATTCCTTGTCGGGTAAGTTCCGACCTGCATGAATGGCGTAACGATATCTCCGCTGTCTCCAACATCAACTCAGTGAAATTGAATTCTCCGTGAAGATGCGGAGTTCCCGTGGTTAGACGGAAAGACCCCGTGCACCTTTACTACAACTTTATATTGGTGTTAGGAATGATATGTTTAGCATAGGAGGGAGACTTAGAGATCTTGGCGTCAGCTAAGATGGAGTCGTCAGTGAAATACCTCTCTTATTATTCTTGACATCTAACTGCTTGCCGTAATCCGGCAGCAAGACATTGTATGGTGGGTAGTTTGACTGGGGCGGTCGCCTCCCAAAGAGTAACGGAGGCGTGCGAAGGTAGGCTCAGAACGGTCAGAAATCGTTCGTAGAGTGCAATGGCATAAGCCTGCCTGACTGCGAGACTGACAAGTCGAGCAGAGTCGAAAGACGGTCATAGTGATCCGGTGGTTCTGAGTGGAAGGGCCATCGCTCAACGGATAAAAGGTACGCCGGGGATAACAGGCTGATACCCTCCAAGAGTCCATATCGACGAGGGTGTTTGGCACCTCGATGTCGGCTCATCACATCCTGGGGCTGGAGCAGGTCCCAAGGGTTTGGCTGTTCGCCAATTAAAGTGGTACGTGAGCTGGGTTCAGAACGTCGTGAGACAGTTCGGTCCCTATCTGCCATGGGTGTAGAAGAATTGAGAGGATTTGTCCCTAGTACGAGAGGACCGGGATGAACATACCACTGGTGGACCGGTTGTAGCGCCAGCTGCAGTGCCGGGTAGCTAAGTATGGAAGGGATAACCGCTGAAAGCATCTAAGTGGGAAACCCACCTCAAAACTAGTTCTTCCCATAGAGTCGTAGTAGACCACTACGTTGATAGGCTGGATGTGGAAGCGCGGCAACGCGTGTAGCTGACCAGTACTAATAGCTCAATTGGCTTGATTTATGCACTGAAAAAAATTTTTTGGATATTTTGTTGATTAATAACTATAAACTTAATATTATTTTTATACTATTTTCTTCAATTTATTGTGATTAAAAAAAATAAATTTTTTTGGCGATTTTCCGGTAATGAAAATAAATATATAAATGAGATATTTAAAAAAGGGTTTAAGTTTAAAAAAAAATCCTTTTCCGAAAGATTAGAAAAAAAGTTTTCAGAATTACATAATGTTAAGTACTCCGTTTGTATTAATTCATGTACGTCAGCTCTCCATGTAGCATTTTTAGCAATAGGTATTAAAAAAAATGATGAAGTTTTGGTACCAGCTCTTACTCCAATTATGTGTGGAACCACCATACACCTTGCGGGGGGAACTCCTGTATATGTAGATGTAAATCCAGAGACATTTTTAATTGATACAAACGACATAGAAAAAAAAATTACAAAAAAAACTAAAGCAATACTGGCAGTCCACATGTACGGAGGTGTATGTGATCTAAAAAAATTAAAAAAAATATGCCAAGCTAATAAACTTTATTTAATAGAGGATTGCGCTGAGTCAATGATAGCTAGAGATGAAAATAATTTTATCACTGGGAGTGTGGGCGATATAGGTTGTTGGAGTTTTCAATCAGCTAAACAATTAACTTGTGGAGATGGCGGAATATTAACAACGAACAATCGATTGCTAGCCAAAAGATTAAGAAAATTTTCAAATTTAGGATTTAGCGTTTTGGATGCTGAAAGTAACAAAATAGTTGTTTCTAAAGATGAGAGGCAAAATCCTAATTACAAAAGATTCGATGAAATTGGTTTCAATTACAGAATGAATGAATTTTCCGCTGCTATAGCTCTTGCTCAGTTTGAGCGGGTTAATTATTTTGTTAAAAATAGACGAAAAGCTGCTTTATCATTAACAAATACTTTAAAGAATAATAAGTATTTAATCCCTCAAAAAATCCCAAGTAAAGCATATTCAACTTATTATACTTTAGCAGTTAAATTAGATAAGAAAGATAAAAAAAACCTTAATTGGATAAAATTTAGGAAGAAGTTCATTGAATATGGAGGTGATGGTATTTACGCAGCAAGTAGACTTATTCATCAAGAACCAGCTATAAAAAAAAATAAGATTGGGAAAAAATCTAACAAAACACCAGTAGCAAAAAATTTACAAAAAAATTTGTTGCTATTCACTACCAATCAAGCAAATGATTTTGAGGTAAAAAAACAAACAAATGCTCTAAAAAAAACAATAAATTTTTTTAAGCTAAATTAGATAGATATTAGTAAAAACTATTGAATGAAATATTATTGTTTTATCACAGTCAGATCTTCATCATCAAGATTAAAGAAAAAATGTTTTTTAGATTTTGGAAACATAACCGTGCTAGAGCACATTATTTTGAGATGTATTTGCGGAGGATTAACACCAATTGTTTGCACTACTAAAAATAAGTGTGACAATAAAATAATTAAATTAGCAAAATTAATGAAAGTTAAATTTTTTAGAGGCTCAGAAAGTAATAAAATATTAAGGTGGTATTTATGCTCCAATAAATTTAAAATCAATAGTTTTCATATAGTAGATGCCGATGATTTATTTTTTGATTGGGATGCGATAAAAAAAAGTCTAGATCTTCTTAAAAAATCAAAGAAAGATATTATTTTGCCCTCTAGGATATCAAGAAACGGCGGAGCAAGTGAAGGTTATTCTTTTTCCAAAAATGGTATAAAAAAATTAATTAACAGATTTAAGATTTTAAAATCAAAGGACTCTGATATCGAAATGATAGATTTCTATATAAAAAGATTAAATTCTAAATTATTCAAAGGATGTAATTATCAAATAAAAAATGTAAGATTAACCTTAGATTATAAAGAGGATTATCTATTTTTTAAAAAGATAAGAGAGAAATTAGGAAACTTCTCTCACAGAAATGAGATAAATTTTTTTTTAAAAGAAAATTTTAAAATTAAGAAAATAAATTATTTTAGAAATAAAGATTGGTCAAAGAGACAAAAATTATTAATAAAAAAAACACATTGAATTCAAAAAATTAAATAATTGTTCTTCCTCCATCGGAAACAACAACTGAACCAGTCATATAAGATGAAGCATCTGAAGCTAAAAATAGAATTGTTTTATTATACTCGTTAACTCCGGCCATTCTATTTAATGGGATTAATTTTTTTATCTTAGATATAAAAGTTTTATCCTGATTATTTAAAATTCCTCCTGGAGCAAAAGCATTACATCTTATATTTTTCTTTGCCCAATACGATGCTGTATATTTCGTTAAACCGATAACTCCATTTTTAACAACCGAATAAGAAACTGGTTTACTAAAAGAGGTATGATTGTATAGTCTTTGATCAGGTGCAATAATTCCTAAATCTGAAGAAATATTGATAATATTCCCCCCTTTCTTTTGCTTTGACATTATTGAACCAAATATTTTAGTACATAAAAAAGAACCGGTTAATCCAATTAATATATCTTTCTCCCAAATTTTTAGATCAAATTTTTCGAAAGATTTTATCTTATTTTTAATATCATGATTACTTGCTGCATTATTAATCAAAATATCTATTTTTTTATACTTTTTTAAAATTTTTTTACTAATAGATTTTAAACTTTTTTCTTTAGATATATCACAGCAAAAATGTTCAAATTTTTTTGAACTAGTTTTTTTTTTATTATCAAGAATAATAATATTAGAACCTTCTTCACAAAATGCATTTACGATTTGTTTTCCTAGGAAACCCAAGCCACCAGTTATAATTACATTTTTATTTTTTAAATCTTCAAACATTATTTGATTATATTTTCATCTATAACATCTGTAATGTAGAACTTCAAACAACCATTACACATGTTTAATTGTTTTTTCTTTTTCGATTTATATGATAAATGTTGATTAAATGAAACTTACCTACCGCCCTGAAATAGATGGTTTAAGAGCAATTGCTGTCGGTGCTGTAATTTTATATCACGCTCAAATTACTATTTTTAGTTACCAACCATTTAAAGGAGGATTTATTGGAGTCGATATATTTTTTGTCATTTCAGGTTATTTAATTACATCTATCATTTTAAAAGAATTGAACACTACAGGCTCTTTTTCATTTAAACATTTTTATCAAAGAAGAGTTAGACGAATATTACCAGCATTGTTGTTTGTAATGTTGGTCTCACTACCTTTCGCATGGATATATTTATTGCCAGGTAGTTTTATAGATTTTTCAAAATCAATTCTCTATTCTCTTGGATTTAGTTCTAACTTTTATTTCCATTACTCTGGACAAGTATACGGTGAAACAGGGGGATTTTTAAAGCCTTATCTTCATACTTGGTCTCTATCTGTCGAAGAACAATTTTATATTTTATTTCCAATAATTTTACTTATCACATTCAAATATTTTAGAAAATATTTAATTCATATTTTAATTTTTGGATTTGTTATAAGTTTAGGATTAGCTAATTGGGGTAGTAGAAATTATCCATCATTTAATTTCTATGTCTTACCAACTAGAGGCTGGGAAGTATTGGCAGGATCTATACTAGCATATTTTGAAATTTTACAAGGACACAGAAGTAATAATCAAAAATTAAATCTTATTCTGCCTAGTATTGGATTATTGTTAATTGCACATTCTATTGTTTTTTTTAATGATGAAATGTTTCACCCGTCATTTTATACGCTGTCTCCAATTGTTGGAGTTTGTTTGATAATTTGGTTTTCAAATAAAAATGAGTTAATTACAAAAATAATCTCAACAAAATTATTTGTGGGAGTCGGTTTAATTTCTTACTCTTTATATCTTTGGCATTATCCAATTTTTGTTTTTGCTAAAATAACTGAATTTACTCAAGGAAGTTTATTTAAAAAGTCACTACTAGGTGTGATTATTCTTATATTGTCTATCTACTCTTACTACTTTGTTGAAAGACCATCCAGAAACAAGAATAATAAATTTAAATTATTAATCAGTTTTATTATAATTTCCGTGTCAGTTTTAGTGGTGTTTAACGCTAATGTCATTTTTAAAGAAGGCTATAAAAATAGAGGACCAGAAATTTTAAGTAAAAATTTGTCAGAACGACCTTGGGAATTGCTAAAAAATTCTGAGGGGAAAATTTGTTACGATAATCTGCTGGGATGTAAATTCAATATTTCTTCAAATAAAAAAGTTTATATTATAGGTGATAGCCATATAGGTTCTTTACTATTTGACTTGCAAGATAAATTAATTAAAAAAGATTATCAATTTATTATATCTACTTTGGGAGGCTGTTTATATTATCCTGGTTTTAACTTAGTAGAGACAAAACCAATGAAAATAAATGAAAGATGCAATAATCAATATTTTCAGAAATTAAAAAAAACTTTGTCTAAAGAAAAGGATGCAATAATAATTTTTGGCGGACGATTTCCTTTACATCTATCTAATTATTTTTTTGATAATCAAAAAGGTGGAGTTGAAGGCAATGAATGGCACAAAAAATATGTTTCTACTGGAACGTATGAAACTATCCAGAATTCATTCAAAAATGAAATATTAAAACTTTCAAATAATAAAATAATATTAATTTATCCAATTCCAGAGGTTGGGTGGAATCCTAATCAAAAAATTTTATCTCAATGGGTTAAAAGAGATAAATTTGCTGAGAATTTCAATTTGGAAAATATTACAACTAGTTATGAGGTTTATAAGAATAGAACTCGATCAAGTTTTGAATTATTAGACTCAATTCAAGGAGAAAATATCTATAAAGTTTATCCTCATAAACTATTTTGCGATACAATTATAAAGAATAGCTGTGTAACTCATGACGATAAAAATATATTTTATTCTGATAAAAATCATCCATCTATAAAGGGGGCAGAAATGATAAATGACTTATTAATAAGACAGATAGAAAAGTTGAAAAATAAATGATGATATCGATAATAAAAAGGCGAATACACTCAATTTTAAAATTTTTTGGATTTAAAATTACCAAATTAAAACGAGATCGTGCTGACTTAGACAGACTCCATAAAATTTTTTTAAAAGATTTAAAATCTCCAGTAATATTTGATGTTGGAGCAAACACTGGACAAACTATTACTAGATTTAAAAAACTAGAAAATAGTTCAATAATTCATTCATTTGAACCTGTTAAAAAAGACTTTCAAATTCTTACCAAAAAATTCAAAGATGATAAGTCAGTTCATTTGAATAATTTTGCGTTAGGTGAAAAAAATTATAAAAAAAAATTTTTTTCTAACAACTTAACTGGATCATCAAGTTTTAGTCGATTAACGCCTCAAACAAAATGGGTTAAACAAAGATCATCTCAGCATAAAATGGATCCAAATAAAGTTTTTAACGAGTCATTTGATTGCCAAATAATGACACTTGATGATTACTGTGAAAAAAACCATGTTGAAAAAATTGATATTTTAAAAATAGATACACAAGGATATGAGAGCGAAGTTCTTCAAGGAGCAAAAAAATTAATAGGGAATAAAAAAATTGGTTATATTGAACTAGAAATAATTTTCAATAATATATATGAAAAAAAATTAAATTTTTTTGAAGTAGAAAAGTATTTACTACCTTTCGGGTATGAATTATTTGCCATCCAAAATCCAGGCAATTTATATGATGATTATATATTTCAAGTAGATGTGATTTACTTTAATCCTGATGCATTATTACTAAATAAAGATTATATTTATGAGCACTTGAACGAAAAATTCAAAACAGACTAGATATAGTAAAAAAACTCAAAAAATCACCATAAAACCAACTTTTTTCTTTACAGTTCAAAAGTTGAACAATATATTGTTCAAAAGTTGAACATATGAAAAATAAACAGGATCACTTTGAAGTATTAAGAAAGATTAATAATAATCCAAATTCCACTCAAAGGGAATTGGCGAAGGAGCTAGGATTTAGTTTGGGTAAACTCAACTATTGTTTGAAAGCTCTTAAAAATAAAGGTTTAGTTAAGATAGACAACTTCACTAAAAATCCACACAAATTAAATTATATGTACGTTCTAACTCCAAAAGGTATTTCAGAAAAAACAAAGCTAACTCTTAATTTTATGAAAAGAAAAATGAAAGAATATGACGACTTAAAAAAGGAATTAAAATAATGTGGACAGTCATAAAATTTGAAAAAAAAAAAATTAATATTTTCAAAGAGGATTTAAAAAAAAAATTTGGAGGTAATTTTCAAATTTACTGTCCACAGTTAATAGTTCAAAATTATCAAAACAATAAACTTAAAGAGAAAAGCATCAATCTTCTTGGGGATTATTTGTTTTGCTTTCATTCAAAATTTTGTAACGATAATAATATAGAATTACTAAAGTTTACTAGAGGAGTAAAATACTTAATTAATGGATTTAAAGAGTCCCAGGTAGAAATTGATAATTTTATCAAAAATTTAAAAAGTCTTGAAAATGAAAAAGGACACTTAACTCACAGTGTTTATCAAATTGAAATAAATAAAATTTACAAGTTTACTTCTGGACCATTTACTCAAAAAATTTTTAAAATAATCAATCTTAATAAAGATAAGATAGATGTGTTAATCGATAATATAAAAACAAGAATAAATAGAAAAAAATTTTTAT
This sequence comes from uncultured Pelagibacteraceae bacterium, assembly GCA_902522955.1. GTDB lineage: Bacteria > Pseudomonadota > Alphaproteobacteria > Pelagibacterales > Pelagibacteraceae > Pelagilacustribacter. The sequence continues at coordinate 10,526 of CABYXR010000003.1, read as the reverse complement.
TTAAGCCTGTTTAAAATGATGAAAATAAATAAAATTGTAAAAAATGGTTTTTTACAAAGTGCGGAGCTATGCTGAAAAAAAGATTTGATTTAATGTATAAATTAACTAAAGGTAGATAATATGAGTACATTTGTTATCGCAGAAATTGGAATTAATCATAATGGTGACATTGATCTGGCAAAAAAAATGATAGACGTGTCAGTTGACGCTGGAGCAGATGCAGTAAAATTTCAAAAAAGAGACATTAATGTTGTTTATTCTAAAGAATTTTTGGAAAGTCATCGAGAAAGCCCATGGGGAAAAAAACAAAAAGATCAAAAGCTCGGATTAGAATTTGACGAGTCCCAATATAAAATTATTAATGATTATTGTAAAAATAAAAAGATTGAGTGGTTCGCTTCAGCTTGGGATTTAAATAGTCTTAATTTTTTGTCAAAATTTGATTTAAAATTTAATAAAGTCGCTTCAGCAATGATAGTAGATTTAAATCTTTTAGATTCTATAGCAAAACAAGGGAAGTACACCTTTATCAGCACAGGAATGTCTTCTTATGAAAATATAGAAAATGCAATAAAAATATTTAAGAAACACAATTGTAATTTTGAGTTAATGCAATGTGTCTCTGCTTATCCATTTGATGATAGCATGGCTAATCTAAATATGATTAAAATAATGAGAGAAAAATATAATTGTAAAGTGGGTTATAGTGGCCATGAAAAAGGAGGATTAGCAATTTCAGTTGCGGCTGTTGCTTTAGGAGCAACTTCGATAGAGAGACATATTACGTTAGATAGAACTATGTATGGAAGCGATCAAGCAGCTTCATTAACCCCCGATGGATTTAAAAGCCTTGTAACTGCTATAAAAAAAGTTGAGAGAGCAATAAAGGGTGATAATGAGAAGAAAATTTTAAAAATAGAAGAAAGTGTCGCAAAAAAATTACGAGAGCATATCAAGTTATGATAATTCAAAATTTTAAAAAAAGTATAAATGAAAAAATTATACTTGAGAATAAAATTTCCAATCTTTCCGAAGAGGTTTTGTTCTGTATTAATAAAATTTATAAAACTTTAAAAAAAGGTGGTAAAATATTTCTTTGCGGAAATGGTGGTTCTGCTGCAGACGCTCAGCATTTATCTGCAGAATTTTTAATTAGACTAAGACCAAATATTAATAGAAAGGCATACCCAGTCATAAGTTTGGCACAAGATACATCTACAATAACTGCTTGTGGGAATGACTTAGGGTTTGAAAAAATCTTCGAAAGAAATTTACAGGCTTTGGCTGGAAAGAAAGATTTATTAATAGCTTTGTCCACTTCTGGGAAATCAAAAAATATTATCAACGTATTGAAGTGTGCAAAAAAAAGAAAAATTTTTTCTATATGTTTTTTAGGTAGTAAAGGGGGTATTGCAAGAAAGTTTTCAAACTATAATTTAATAGTACCATCTTTTAATACTGCTCGAGTTCAAGAAGCTCATATATTTCTTGGACATTTTATTTTTGAGCAGGTAGAAAATCTCTTATTAAAAAAATGAAATCGAATAATTTACCAGAATTAGATATTGTCAAAGCTAGTAACGACTTTGATTTTCTTAAAAAAATTGCTGTTGAAAATAATTTTTTTAAATATCTAAATAAATATGCCTTACCTACTCTTAATTTGAGTAAACTTAAAAATTTTGTAATTTCTTGTATTGAAGAGAAGGAATTTAAAACAAATCTAACCTCAAGACCATATCATATAATTGTTGATCCAACTAACGCATGTAATTTAGGATGCCCATTGTGTCCCACTGGCGCAGGTCAGTCACAAAGAATTAAAGGAATATTAAAGTTTGATGTTTTTAAAAAAATAATAGACGAAGTAGAAGACTATTGTATTGAACTTCATCTATATAATTGGGGAGAGCCAACACTTAATAAAAATTTAGTTCAAATGCTAAATTATGCAAAAAGTAAAAATATTTGGACAAGAATTTCATCAAATCTATCTTTAAAATATAAAGAAAATTATCTGGAGCAACTTTTAAAATCAGGTTTAAGCTTACTCCACGTAGATATAGACGGAATAGACCAAGAAGTATATTCAAAATATAGAAAAAAAGGTGACTTAAATATAGTGATAGAAAATTTAAAGACAATAAAGGAAATTAAAATAAAAAATAATCTAAAAGAGCCCATAATCGAGTTAGCGATGTTAGCTATGAAGCAGAACGAACATCAACATAAAGATTTTTATAAATTTGCGAAAGAATTTGATGCTAATGAAATAAATATTGATAAAATTCAACATAACCCAAATATGGATGAAGGCTGGTTGCCATCGAATCCAGAACTTATTTATAAAACTTATGAAGGCGGTGAAGCAAGTTCTAACTCCTCAACTGAACAAAAAATAAAACAATGTCATTGGCCTTGGAGCGGTATCGTTGTTAATTGGGACGGCAGCACTAATCCTTGTTGCATTATAGATGACCCAAAATCAGATTTTGGAAATGTTAAAGGCTCATCTATAGAAAAAATTTGGAATAGCTCAGAATATATTTCTTCAAGATCTGAATTTGGAGATAAAAAAGAAATAACAAAAAATACTATTTGTAATATTTGCAAAAATCAGACTCATTCAAAACGATTATCTAGAGTCGGCAAGACATTTGCAATTAAATTATAAAATCAAAATCTAGAGTGAATAATAATATTTTAAGCAAGGCTTTAACTTTTCTAAAAATAAAAAAAAAATGGACAAAGCCGAAAAAAGCAAAGATTGTTATTTATGATCATTTATTTTCTTTTTATTTTAAAAAATATTTAAATAATGAAGATTACGTAATTTATTACAATAGAATTCAAAATGACTCAGAAATAAATATTTTTTTAATATTAGAATGTCTGATTAATTTTGATATCAAATTAAAAACTTACAAAAACAGATTTTTTAAATATGTGGATCCTAAAATTGTGATTACAATGTACGATAATAATCCTGGATTTTATAAATTAAAGAAAGATTTTCCACAGCTAATAACTATAGCTATTCAAAAAGCTTGGAAATTTGACGTTGAATTTGATCTCATTTATCATCGGCATAAAAACAAAAAAAATGATTTGGGTTACAAATGTGATTATTTATTTTGTTATAATAAATTTATTGCAGATATATTTTCTCAATTTATAAAAACAAAAAAGATATATTCTATTGGATCATTTTTATCTAATTCTGAAAAATTGAGGCCCGAAAAAAAAGATTATATCATTTATATATCCCAGTGGAGAAAATACGGGAAATCACAAAAATTTCATAAAAACTTAAATTTTGAAGATTGGCAAAAAAATGAAAAAACATTTTTAATTAAACTTTTTTCATTCATAAAAGAAAATTCTTTTCATCTTAAAATTCTCGGAAAGACAAAGCTTACCACTAATAGTGAAAAATTATTTTATGATGAAATTTTTGGGGACAATTATGAATTTATCTATCAAAATGAAAAAAGAGAAAATTATAAAATACTTGATGCAGCAAAACTCACAGTATCACTTGACTCAACGTTGGCATATGAAAATTTAGCGCGGGGAAATAAAACTATTTTTTTTTCCATTAGAAATGATAAAAAATTAAATTTTGACATGATCCGATTTTGTTGGCCAGAACGTAAAAGTGAGACTGGCCCTAATTGGACAAACTCACTTTCTCATAGTGAATTCAAAAGACTTTTTTCTATAATTGATTTACCCGAGGCAAAATGGAAAGAGATTTGCGAAAAAAATTTTGAAGATACATTGATCTATGATTTCAATAATTCCAAATTTGTAAATCTTTTAAAACAAATAAATTAAATTTAGATGAAAATTAAAATACCAAAAAATAAAAGTTTAAACTATATTAAAAAATATTTTAAATCCTATAAATTAAATGATCTTACTACAAAACACTTTGATCATCATAAAATGCAGGTAAATGATGTATTTGGATCAAAATATTATCCTCCTGATTTAAGATTACTTTACAGACTTCATCAATTAGTAATTCTAAACAAACGCACTACCATTACTGAAATGGGCTCTGGGTGGTCAACTTTAGTATTTACCTCTGCTTTAATAGAAAATAAAAAAAAATTTAAAAATGAAGTTAAAAAATTAAGAAGAAATAATCCTTTTGAATTGTTTGTTTTAGAAGACATTGAAAAATATAAAAATTTAAATAAGAAAAAAAATTTAAGTTTCTTAAACAAAAACCCAACAAAAATTAAAGTTCATTGGATGAAAATTAAAGCAAGGATGGTCAATTATCAAGGCATGCTAGCGACAGAATACGACAAACTTCCTCTTTGTAGTCCTGATTTTATTTACTTGGATGGACCTTCACAATTCAGTATTAAAAATAAAGTTAATAACTTTTCAACTGCCCACAAAGATATTGTCCCTATCGGCTGTGATTTATTAAAAATTGAATATTATTTGACTCCTGGGACTATTGTTGTTGTTGATGGAAGAGCTGCTACTGCTAAATTTTTAAAAGATAATTTTAAAAGAAAATGGATTTATAAAAAAGATAAAAATTTTGACCAATATATTTTTATATTAAATGATGTTTCTTTTGGACGTTGGAATGACCTACAATTAAAATTCTATAAAAAAGGAAAAATCTCATAAAATATGTTTTTTCTTAAAGATTATAATTTTAATAATTTTTATTCCATTAAACAAAAAAGAAATATAAAGATATTTTTTGTTTTATCTTTAATTGGAATGACTCTTGAAATGCTTGGGATAGGACTTATATTGCCTTTCATTTCAATCTTAATAGAACCTAGTTTTTCAGAAAAAATTATTAATTACATTAATAATTTTGGCTTTAATCTCACAAGTCAAAAAAAGTTAGTTTTATTTTCAATTATATCTATCTTGCTTATTTTTTTCATTAAAACGTCATTTTTAAGCTTTGTTTCTTATAAACAAACAAAATTTTTAATTGATTTAAAAACGGATATTTCAAATAAACTTTACAGAATTTATCTATCAAAACCCTTTGTATTTCATTTAAAAAACAATTCATCAAAATTAATAAGAGATTTAAATGATTCTAATCAAGTTTTACTTATTACAAAATCAATACTTACTTTAATTACAGAAATCACTTTAGTTTTAGGATTAATATCTTTGATGATTTTTTTAGAACCAATGGGAACTTTAATTTCATTTATATTCATTTTTTCTACAGGTTACCTATTTTATTTAATTATTCAAAGAAAAGCATCTAAATGGGGTGAAGATAGAAAGTATCATGAAGGAATTAAGTTACAATGGCTTCAGCAGGGATTTTCATCAATTAGAGATATAAAAATTATGAATAAGCTGAAATATTTCACAGACTCTTTTTCTAAACAAAACAAATTAACTAATGATACTCAATTCAAGCAAGACTTCACCCTATCGCTCCCTAGACTTTGGTTGGAATTATTTACAGTAATTGGTTTTACAATTCTTGTATTATTACTAATGAATTTTAAAAAAGACATGGTAGATATTATACCTGTCCTGGGTTTTTTTACTGCAGCAGCGTTTAGAATCATGCCGTCTATTACTAAAATAATGAACGCATCTCAGTCTATAAAATTTGGTTTACCAGTAGGTAGAACATATATTCAAGAATTCGTAGATTTTAAAGAAATAAATGAGAAAGATGATAATTTAAAAAAATTGACCTTTAAAAACTCTATAGAATTGGTAAATGTAAATTACACTTATCCAAATACTACTAAAAAAATATTAAATAATATAAACGTAAAAATTCCTTTCGGAAATTCTATTGGCATTTATGGAGATAGTGGAGTTGGTAAATCAACATTATTAAATATATTTTTACAATTGCTCAAACCTCAATCCGGTAAAATTATTCTTGATGGAAAAGACACAGTAAACTTTACAAGGCAATGGCAAAATATAATGGGTTATGTGCCTCAAAATGTATATTTAAATGACGATACATTGATCAACAATATTGCTTTAGGAGTTACTGATAATCAGATTAATATTAAAAAGATTAACGAAATCGTTAAAAAAATGAAATTAGATAAATTTGTCAATAGTTTAAACGAAGGGATCCAAACAAAAGTAGGTGAATTCGGAGATAGAATATCTGGAGGACAGAGGCAAAGAATAGGAATTGCTCGAGCACTGTATAATGATCCTCAAATATTGATTTTAGATGAATACACCAATTCACTGGACAAAGAAACAGAGGAAGAAATTGTTAAAGAAGTGAATTCACTTAAATATAATAAAACTATTATAACCATAACTCACAAAAGTTCCTCTCTTAAATTTTGTGACTCTATTTATAAATTAACGGAGAAAGAAGGTCTTATTCAAAATGAATTATAAAAAAAAGTTAAATTTTGAAATATTAACTAAAAACAAAACTTATTTTATTGCTGATATAGCAGCTAATCATGACGGAAGTCTACAAAGAGCAAAAAAACTTATCAGACTTTGCGCAAAAGCCGGTGCTGATGCTGCAAAATTTCAACATTTTAAAGCTGAAACTATTGTAAGTGACAGAGGTTTTAAATCTTTAGGAAAATTAACTCATCAAAAAAAATGGAAAGAGAGTGTTTTTGAAGTTTATAAAAAAGCTAGCATTAATCCTAAATGGAATAAAGAATTAAAAAAAGAATGCCAAAAAAATAGAATTCATTATATGACAGCACCGTATGATTTAGATTATGTCGATGAAGTCGAACATGATGTAGCGGCTTATAAAATTGGATCTGGAGACATAAATTGGAAAACTATCTTAATAAAAATAGCAAAAAAAAATAAACCAGTAATATTAGCGTCGGGAGCTTCAACTCTTAATGATGTTATTCGAGCCGTAAGACTTATAAAAAAATATAATAAACACAAATTAGTGCTTATGCAGTGCAATACTAATTATACTAATAATGAAAAAAACTTAGAACATTTAAATTTAAATGTTATTAGTCAGTATAATAAAATTTTTAAAAAAGAAATTATACTGGGTTTAAGTGATCATACTCAGGGTTCTTTAAGTGTTTTAGCAGCTATTTGTCTCGGAGCTAAAGTCATAGAAAAACATTTTACAGATAACAATAATAGAAATGGCCCTGATCATAAGTTCTCAATGAATCCTTTGACTTGGAAAAAAATGGTTGTCGAAGCGAGGATACTGGAAAAGGCATTGGGTGACGGCAAGAAAAAAATTGAGTTAAACGAAAAAGACTCTTCTGTTGTGCAAAGAAGAGGCGTTTGGTTGAAGGCAGATGTTAGAAAAAATCAAAAACTAAAAAGAAAAATGATAGAAGTTTTACGACCCTGTCCTAAAAATTCAATTGACCCTTATATATTGAATAAATTTATAGGTAAAAAATTTTTAAAAAATTTTAAGAAAGGAAAATTATTAACAAAAGAATGTCTAAAACGATAATTTTAATTCCTACATTTAATGAAATCAAAAGTTTAATAAAAATATTACCTAAAATATTAAAACAAAAATATAAAATAATTATAGTGAATGATGCCTCGACAGATAAAACAAAAAAATATCTTAATTTAAATAAGATTGAATGTATTCATAATAAAAAGAGAGTTGGATATGAAGCCTCATTATTAAAAGGGATGAGCTATATCATTAAAAATTATAGAAAAAATGAAAATATTATTACATTCGACTCTGATGGAGAACACAAAGTCTCGGATTTAAATAGAATATTAAAATTTTTTATTAAGGATAAAGTAGAATTTTTGATCTGTAATAGAATAAATATTCAAAGAATATCAGAAAAAATGGTGAATTTTTTTTTTCATCAAAAATTTCATCTGAAGGACCCTCTTACTGGATTGAAAGTTTATAAAACAGTTTTATTGAAGAAATATATTAAAAAAATAAAAGAAAATTTTTTTTTAGTAGATTTAGCTATGTTAATTTGTAGCAAAAATCATAGAGTAGAAAATTTCCCTATTGAGTGCAACATTATTAAAAATCGACAACCAAGAATAGGAAACAAATTTCAAGCCAATATAAAAATTTTGAGAATTTTAAAAAAAGTAATAAGAAATAAATAATGATAACAAATAAATATTATGATTTTGCAAAAAAAGATCTATTTCCTTTATGCAGAAGCATTACAGGTAAAGGAACTCGTGATACTCTGGTAAAGATAAAAAAGTTTTTTCCAAATTTTAAAATTTATAGTATTAAATCAGGAACCAAAGTGTTTGACTGGACTATACCTGCAGAATGGAATATTACAGATGCTTATCTTTTAGACAAGAATAAAAAAAAAATTATTAATTTTTCAAAAAATAATTTACATGTAGTGGGTTATTCAAGACCAATAAATAAAACCTTTACAAAAACTCAAATATTAAAAAAAATTTATTCTCTACCTGGAAAACCAAACGCAATTCCTTATATAACTTCTTATTATAAAAAAGACTGGGGTTTTTGTGCTAATAATAAAATAAAGAAGAATATAAAAAAAAAATATTCAAATTCAGATAAATTTAAAGCTGTTATTAAATCCTCTTTCAAAAAAAATGGTGTTCTTAATTATGGAGAATTTTATATTCCTGGAAAATCAAAACAAGAAATATTAATATCTACTTATATTTGTCATCCTTCAATGGCGAATAATGAGTTATCTGGTCCAATCGTTTCTATGTCCTTAATGGAATTTTTTAAAAAAAATAGGAAAAAACTAAATAAGTCGATAAGGTTTGTTTTTATACCTGAAACTATTGGCGCATTAACTTTTCTATCTAAGAGTCTTGTTAAACTAAAAAAAAATTTCATTGCAGGTTATAATTTAACTTGTCTTGGTGATGAGAGAATGTATTCATGCATGTTATCAAAATATGGAGACAGTGTTTCTGACTCATCTTTAATATCAACATTCAAAAGAAAAAAAATTAAATTTAAAATTTTTTCTTTTTTGAAAAGAGGTTCCGATGAAAGGCAATACAATTCACCCGGAATTGATTTGCCAGTAACATCATTTTTTAGATCTAAATATCATGAGTATCCAGAGTATCATACTTCATTAGACGATTTTAAAATTGTAACAAAAAAAGGAGTATTTGGATCTTATAATGTTTTAAAACAAGCGATAGAAATAATTCAAAAAAACACTTACCCAAAAGCAATTTTGCATGGAGAACCAATGCTAGGTAAAAGAGGTTTGTATAGTCGTTTGTCAAAGAATAATAGTTGGAAAAAATCAAGACAATTATTAGATTTTCTTCAATATTCTGATGGAACTAATAGTTTAAATCAAATTTCAAAACTTACTAAAATAAAAAGAGGTAAATTAAATAGTATTTTAAATACCCTTAAAAAATTTAATTTAATAAGCACATGAAAAAAATAAAAAAAGAGCTTAAAATTACTTTAAATAAGATATTTAAGAAAAAAAAAATTAATAAAATTGATAATTTAAAGATTGGTTCTTTTAAAGAATGGGACTCTCTTACACATTTTAATTTAATTCTTCAAATTGAAAAAGACTTTCATACTAAATTTAATACAAGCGAGTTTTCAACTCTCACATCGATAAAAGAAATAATAAAAAGACTAAGTAAAAAAGGTGCAAAATAGATTAAAATATCTGATCAAAAGATTGCAAATCAAAAAAGGTGATCATTTAATGATGCATGGTAATTTAGCAGTAATAAACCAAATTAGTGATGGAAAAAACGCTATTTCAAAATTAAGATTATTTATTAAAGCAATTAAGACAGCTATCGGTGTTGAAGGCGTATTACTAATTCCAGCTTTTACATACAGTTTTTGTAAAAAAAGATATTTCGATGTTAAAAATTCTGAAAGTGAAGTGGGTTTATTTAGTGAAAAATCTAGAGAGATATTGAAATTAAGAACGTATCATCCAATTTTTAGTTTTTCCATAGCAGGAAAAAAAAAAGAATATTTAAATTGTTCATTAAATGAATGTTTTGGTAATAAATCAATTTTTAAAATTTTCAAAAAGAATAATGGGAAAATCATTTGTCTAGGATCAGGGTTTAACACTATAACATTTCTGCATCATATTGAGGAAATTGCTCAGGTAAAATATAGAAAGTATAAATTTTTTCAAGGGAATGTAAAAATATATAAATCTAACCTTAAAAAAAAGGTAAACGTAAAATATTTTGTAAGAAAAAAAAAAAGTATCATAAATAAATTTGATAAATTCGAGAAATTTCTCGTAAGGAAAAAAAAACTTTCTTACATTGACTACTTACGATTTAGATTAATAAAGGTTAATTCTGCAAATCTTTTCACGCAAGGTATAAATCTTCTGAAAGTTAAACCAAAGTATTTTATATGATTCAAAAAAAAAAATTTAAAATTACGGAAAAAGATGGATATCTGTTTTCAAAAAAAAGTGGCGATACTAACAAGATTCACTTAGATGAAAGATATAGTTACAATTCTATATTTGGAAATAAAATTTGTTTTGGGGCTCAAATATTAATTAAAATCATTGATATTTTAAAAATAGATT
>CABYXR010000002.1 GCA_902522955.1 uncultured Pelagibacteraceae bacterium | reverse complement strand
AAATCCGGTTCCAGTTAAACCTGAAACTGACTCGAAAAAAGAATTTATCAAAGTAACTTGATAATTTCCTAAATAAAAGGGCATTGATATTAAAAATGAAATTAAGAAATATACTGATATTATTAAGATTAATTGCTCTATAAAATTAATTCTTTTTGATGAATTTTTTCCAATAAAAGTGAGAAAAGAACCAATTATTAATGAAGTAAATAAAGTTGATACGTAAGAATTTACACTTAAAAAATAATCAAAATAAGATGAGTATAAGATATTTATGAAAGCTAAAATGCTAATTGGAAAACAAAATAAACCTAAGTAATAACTTATTCCTTTTAAATTCATTATTAAACAGAACTAACGCTGAATATACTCTCTACTTCTTTTAATTGCTCTCTTTTGGCAAGAAAAACTACAAGGTCATCTTTTTCAAAAATAAAACTTGATCTTGGGATAATAACTTGATCTTTTCTTACTACCGCTCCTATTCTAATATCTTCAGGTAAGTTAGAATCTTTTATTTTTTTGTTTAATAATTCTGATTTTTCTAATATTTTCGCCTCTATAAATTCGTATTCTCCATCAAGAAGAGAGTACACTGTTCCAATTGTGCCTCTGTGAACATGTTCCATAATTCTTGACACTGTGGTCATTCTTGGATCAACTAAATCGTCTATGTTCAAAGAGTCTTGTAATAGATTATAATTTGTTTTGTTTACAATTGCGATTGTTCTTTTTTTTAACCCAGTTTTTTCTGCTAATACACATGCCATCATATTATTTTCATCATCATTTGTCAGGGCCAAAACAGTTTCGGAGTCTTCCAAGTTTGCTTCTTTTAAGATTTCCTCATCTAAAGCATCCCCATTAATCACCATTGATGAAGAGAGTTCTCCAACAATTTCTTCCGCTCTTTTTTTATCTTTTTCAATAATTTTAACTCTCACATCTTCAAAATTTGTCTCTAACATTTTTGCTAAATTTAAACCGATATTACCACCACCTATTATCAAAATATTTTTTGAAATCTTTTCTTCATGGCCAAATGCTTTTAAAATTTGATTTAATTGGTTGCTACTTACTACTAAATAAATGTTATCATCTACTTGTAAGGTGTCATCTTTTTTAAGATAAATAAATTTTTCTTTTCTTAATGCTCCAAGTATATTTGCTTTAAAATCAGGGAATTTTTTTGTTAAATCTTTAAGCGGTATATCTTTAATTGGGCAATTTTTTTCAATTGAAATTTCTAACATTTTTACTTTATCCTTAGCAAATGGTACATTGTCTAGAGCGCCTGGGGCCTCCAGTCGTCTAAAAAGAGATTTTGCTACTTCAAGCTCAGGTGAAATAATTACATCTATTGGAATGTTCGATTTATTATAAAGCTTTCCCCACTTACCCTCTAAAAAATCCTTAGTTCTTATACGAGCAATTTTTTTTGAGATATTAAACAAAGAGCTAGCTAACTGACAAACAATCATGTTTGTTTCATCATTTCGAGTAACAGCGATTACCATATCTGCTTTTTCTGCCCCAGCGTTTTCGAGGACACTAGGCAATGTGGCTCTTCCAACAATTCCTTTTACATCCTGAGTATCATTAATTTTTTTAATATCTTCGGAGGATTGGTCAATTACAGTAACAGAGTGTCCCTGAGCTGATAATTGCTTACTTATTGAGAAACCGACTTTGCCGGCTCCACATATTATTATATTCATTTTAATTAATGCCTTTAATTCCTAGTGATTTTAATTTTCTATGCAGCGCAGATCTTTCCATGCCAATAAAATCTGCTGTTCTAGAAATATTACCATGATTTTTCTTTAATTGAGTAATTAAATACTCTTTTTCAAAATGTTCCCTTGCTTCTTTTAAAGGAGAAGCAAAAGATTTTTCTAAAAGAGTTTTATCGTTTTCTATAGAGGAAGAAGATGATAAAATATCATCCATTAGTTTATTAATATTTTCTTTACTTTCGTTAGCGGATAAAATTGTAACTCTTTCAACTAAATTTCTTAATTCTCTTACGTTTCCTGGCCAGTTATAAGTATATAAATTGTCGTTCTTAATATCAATTTTAGGTTGCTGAACTCCATTAATTTCTGAAAGTTTTTCTTTAAAATACTCAACTAATAAAGGTATATCTTCAGTTCTTGAGCTTAAAGATGTCAATTCTATTGGAACAACATTTAATCGATGAAATAGATCTTCTCTAAATTTACCAACATCAACTAATTCTTTTAAATTTTTTGAAGTTGAGGATATTAATCTGATATTTACACTTATATCTTTAGAACCATTAAGTCTTTTAAATTTTTGATCAATTAAGACTCTTAAAACATTAGCTTGAGTCTCAAATGGTATCTCTGAGACTTCGTCGATTAGTAACGTTCCCTTGTTTGCTCTTTCTAATGCTCCAAAGGAGATATTTCCATCATCAAATTCTTGGCCAAAAAGTTCTTTTTCATATGTTTTTTCTTTAAGAAGAGCCGCATTTAAAATTATAAAAGGTTCTTTAGATCTATTCGAGTTTTTATGAATTTTTCTTGCAACTAATTCTTTACCAGAACCAGTAGGGCCATAAATAAGGATTCTACTTTCTGAAGATGAAAGTTTTTCAATAGTCTTTTTTATTTTCAAAATTGAATTGCTTTTGCCAATTAATTCAAAAGAATGGAATAATTTATTTTCAATTATATCTTTTTCCTTTTTTAGACTAGCGTTTTCTAAAGCTCTATTTACATAATTTAAAATTTTTTCTGTAGAGAAAGGTTTTTCGATAAATTCGTACGCTCCTAGTCTAATAGCTTCTACTGCTATTTGGACAGTAGCATGACCTGAAATCATTATTACTGGAGTAAGTTTATTTTTTTCAACAATAACCTTTAATAAATCTATGCCATCTTTATCTGTTTTATCTAATTTAATATCTATTATCGCCAAGTCAGGTAATTTTTTATTTATCTCTATCATAGCTTGATCATAGTTAGCTGCCGATCGAACTTTAAAATTTTGCTCTTTTAAAATATTGCAAATTAAAAATCGTATATCTGGGTTATCGTCGATTACTAATATATCTTTATGCATTGATTGTAGGAATTGAGATTTCTATAACGGTACCAGTGGGTTTCTTTCTATTCTTAATTACAAAATCTCCTTTATGCTCGTTTATAATTTTACTCACTATGGGTAATCCCAATCCAGTTCCTTTTACTTTAGTTGTAAAATAAGGCGTCATTACTTTTTTTGTATCTGATATACCTGTGCCATTATCTGTTATCTTAATCATTATATAGTCATTATTGCTAATAATATCTATGTCAATTTTACCTTTAAAATCAGGGTTTTTTTTAATTAAATCTAAAAAGGCTTCCTCAGAGTTTTTAATTAAATTGATAAATACCCTGTTTAACTGTTCGGTATCACCATTAATCTGAATATTTTTTTTATTTGATTTAAAATTTATTTTGCTTGTAGATGACATTTTAATAAAATCAACCGCTTTATTTATAACATCAATTAAATTAATTTTTTTAAATGTAGGTCGCGGCATTCTGGCAAAGCTAGAAAATTCATTAACTAAATTTTCAATGTCCTTGATTTGTCTATTTATTGTTTCAAGATATTTTTCAAAATCTTCGCTTCCTTTGTTAATTTTTGAGGAATATTTTTCCCGTAAACGATCGATAGATAATTGAATAGGTGTTAAGGGATTTTTTATTTCATGAGCTAGTTTTCTAGCTACACTTTCCCACGCTTCATATCTTTCTGCTGCAAGCAATTTATCTTGCTGTTTTTTAAGTCTATCTATCATCAAATTAAAATTAGTATTTAATTGTATAAATTCTCTATCAGCTTCTATATTTGGAACTTTGACGTCTAATGCACCTTTGCTTATTGCATTAGATGCTCCAATTAAATTTATAATTGGTTTGGTAAGTCTAGAAGCAAAAGTAATTGCAACTGAAGTAGATAAAAATAATAATAAAGTAACTACAATAATATATATAATTGCAAATGTTACTTTAATACCTGTTTGACTATTTTCTACTGAATAATAAAAATTAACCGCTTTTTCCGTTTCATTTAAATATCTTAGAATTTCAATATCAATATTTCTTGAAATATATAGATAAGTATCGACTAAAGAAGTTAATTTAGTCATTACAGTAGTTTTATTTTCTTGATTATTAGAGATAAAGACTTGCTTGCCTTCTAAAACTTGATCGTAATCTTCGTCTGACGGAACAATAAATTCTTCGGTTATATCTCGTACATTTGACATAAGCACATTACCTAATCCATCGATCAAATATACATCATCTATTTTTCTTAGTATTTTTTCAGCGCTAATCACTTGTTGAAATCTGTTAGGATTAGAATAATAGAAAACAGAAGCTCTGTTTAAACCAACGCTCATTAGAATAACATCTGATTTCACGCTTTCTTTGCTTTCTTCTAGATAATTTTTTGCAACATCATAAGAATTATTTACTGCTTTTGTAATTTGTTTATCGAAATAATTTTGAATTCCAAAGTTAAATATAAATAAAGAAAATATAGCTACTAAAAGTGAAGGGATAAGCGTAAATAAAGAAAATATCGAAATATATTTTAAATTTGTTTGAGAGCCCGTTTTTACTCTCTTGCCTGTATTGTAAAAACGATAAAAATTTTTGAAAATTAAGGTAAAGAAAACTAACAACAAAATGATATCAATAATTAATAAAATTTGTAAATTTTGATCTGTTAAAGGAACGAAACCTTCATTAATAAAGGTTAAAAAAGTTACTATCCCCATGAAAATACACAAAAATGAAGATAAAATAATCCAATTAAAGTTTTTTATAATTTTAAACATTTCAAATAAATCTTAAAAATTCATATAAATATAATATAACTTTATACTATGAGTTTTTGTTTAATCATTCTAGCTGGAGGTAATAGCCATAGATTTAGGTCTAATGTGGGCAAACCATATCAAAAAATTGCTGGTAAATCATTAGTAGAAATTAATATCGATAAAGCTCGACAATTTAAACAAATTAAAAAGATAGTCCTTGTTTATAATAAAAAAGACCTAAAACGAGTCAAAAATCTTAAACTAAAAAATATTAAAATAATCATAGGTGGAAAAACTAGACAGCAATCTGCTTTTAATGCTTTAAAATACATCAATAATATAAATGGAGTCACAAAAGTTTTAATTCACGATGTTGCAAGACCAAATTTTTCTTTAAAGTTGATCAGTTCAATAATTAAAAATATGAAAAACGCTAGAGCTGTAGTTCCAAAAATAAAAATACAAGATGCTGTAAAACAAAAGATAGATTCTAGCTTGAATGAGTATATTTTAGGCAAAAATAGAGAAAACTTATTTCTTACACAAACTCCACAAGCTTTTAATTTAAAAGAAATTTATCATTTACATAAAATTAATTCTAAAAAATATAAAGATGATGATATTTCATTGTATATGAACTTAAATGGAGTAAAATTTATAGATGGTGAAAAAAATAACTTTAAGATTACAGATCAATCAGATTATGAAATTTTAAAGAATATATATAAATCCAATCAAAGTGTCGGTATCGGCTTTGATGTTCATAGGCTTGTTCCTAAAAGAAAACTTTATTTAGCTGGATTAAAAATTAAATCGCCTTTAGGAACACTGGGTCATTCTGATGGAGATCCAGTATTACATTCGATTACAGATGCAATTCTTGGTGCTTGTAAAATGGGGGATATCGGCCAAATGTTTTCTGATAAAAATAAAAAATTTAAAAATATAAGATCAACAACTTTACTTCAAGAAGTAATGGAAAAAGTAAATGCAAAAGGTTATTTTGTAAATAATATAGATATAAATATTATTACTCAAACACCAAAAATTAATAAATATAAAATCAAAATGATAGATAGTATTGCTAAACTTTGTAAAATTTCAAAAGATCAAATTAACATAAAAGGTAAAACAACAGAAAAATTAGGTGTAGTAGGAAAAGAAAAAGCTATCGCTTGTGAAGTGATTACCTCAGTTATCAAATATGATTAAAAATATAAATTTTTTATTTGTAACTTTTTTTGGAATTGGAACTATCAGATATGCTCCTGGTACAATTACATCATTAATTACTGCAATTTTTTTGTTTAGTTTATTCCATATTTTAAATTTATCTAACACTACTATTTTAATAATTTTGCTAGCAGTATTTCTTTACTCATTTATAGCAATTGCAAATTATATAAAAGATGATGCTAACAAAGATCCAAAAGAAGTAGTTATTGATGAAGTGATTGGACAATCAATACCTATTTATATGTATGAAATAGCTCATGGAACTACTAAAGATTATAATGAAGCTATCTTGTTTTATATATATATTTTTATTTTATTTAGATTTTTCGATATAAAAAAACCATTTCCAATTAATTTCTTCGATAAAAAATTTAAAAATAGTTTTGGCGTTATCATTGATGATGTAATTGCAGGATTTTATGTTGTATTAACTTTAATAATATTTATGGTAATTAAATCAAAACTATTCTTATGAAATTAAATAAGAAAATCGTTTCCTTTCTTAGAAATAAAAAATTCAAATTAGCTATAGCTGAATCTTGTACAGGTGGAATGCTATCAAGTGCTATTACTTCAGTGAGTGGTGCTTCTAAAGTATTTTCAATGGGTTTAGTCACCTACTCTAATCAAGCAAAAATGAATATTTTAAAAGTGCCTAAAAAAATCATTCAAAAGCATGGTGCGGTAAGTATTCAGTGCTGTTTATCTATGGTAAATAATTTGAGTAAGATTAGTAAAAGCAAAGTATGTGTTTCAATTACTGGAATTGCTGGACCTAAAGGTGGCACTAAAGAAAAACCGGTTGGTCTTGTTTATATTGGTGTTAAAAATGGAAAGAAAATTGTAATAAGCAAGAACCAATTTAAAAATAAAGGAAGATCAGCAATTCAAAAAGCTACGGTAAAAAAAACTATTAATCTGATTTTGAAGCAAATATAATTTAAATTGGGTACCTAAATTGTGGACTCACGATAACCTCTAGTAGGTGAGCAGCAAAACTATTTAAAAGTAAAAAAATACAAAAAGCATTTAAATAAAGTGCAAAAACTAAGGCATTTCTTGCTCTTTTTCTTTGTCTAAGTTTTTTATCCTCAGGCACCCAATCTTTATTAGATGATTTGAAATCATATGAGAACATCCAATAAGTCAGGTCACTTTCATTTGGATCTCCTGTTCTGATTTTTTTAATATAATTAGATAAAAACTTAAATGATAGAAAAAAAAGTATTAATAAAGAGGATACTATAAACATCACTTAAATAATTTTATTGCTCTTTCCTCGAAAGCTTTGGCTATTTTATTTAAGCCAATTTCGAAGGATTTTTTCATTATTCCATTCAAAATTGGATTTTTCAACTCAAAATCGACAAAAAATTCTAATTGAGTTGTGTTGTTTACCTCTTTAAATTTCCATTCATTTTTTAAATGTTTTAAGGGTCCGTTTAGATTTGTTACTATAATTTTGTCCTTTTCTTTATAATATGTGACTAGGCTAGAAAAAGTTTCATTTAAAATGCTTTTTCCAACTTTTAAATCTCCCTTAAAAATTATTAAATCACTGCTTTCATTTGTTTCGTATTTTTTTCCTTCAATACACCAGGGGACAAACTCAGGATATTTTTCAATATCGAGAACCATTTCTATAAGCTGCTCTTTTTTACAAGGAATTATTTTTTTTATTGTCGCTGATGACATTCAAGTTTATTGTTTCTTGCGTCTTGAAGTCTTCTAAAATCTTCATCAGCATGGTAGGAAGATCTTGTTAAAGGAGAAGATGAAACTAATAAAAAACCTTTTGTTTTAGCAATAATTTCTAATTCTTTGAATTCTTCTGGATGATAGTATCTTGCCAATGGATGGTGTTTGGGTGAGGGCTGTAAATATTGTCCTATAGTTATAAAATCTACTTCTGCAGACCTCAGATCGTCCATAACTTGAATTATTTCTTCTTTGTTTTCTCCAAGACCAACCATTATTCCAGATTTTGTAAAAATTTTTTCTTTAAAAAGTTTTGCATTCTTTAAAAGTTCCAAAGATGCAAAATATCTAGCACCTGGTCTTACTTTTGTATAAAGCCTAGGCACAGTTTCAATATTGTGATTAAAAACGTCTAAATCTGCTTTTAAAACTTTTTTGTAAGCGTTACCTTTCCGTAGAAAATCTGGAGTTAAAACCTCAATAGAAGTATTTGGGTTTTTTTCTCTTGTTTTTTGAACTACATTATAAAAGTGGTCAGCGCCACCATCCTTTAGATCATCTCTATCAACAGATGTAATTACAACATGCTTTAAGTTTAATTTATTTACTGCATTAGATATCTTTATTGGTTCAAAAAGATCTAAACTAGATGGTTTACCTGTTTTTACATCACAAAAAGCGCAAGCTCTAGTACATGTATCGCCCATAATCATAAATGTTGCATGTTTTTTACTCCAACACTCAGTTATATTTGGACAATTAGCTTCTTGGCATACTGTAACAAGGTTGTTTTGATTGACCACTTGTTTTGTTTGAAAAAAAATTTTTGAGTCTAATATTTTAGATCTAATCCACTCAGGTTTTTTTTTAATTGGATTTATTGGTCTGTTTACTTTTTCAGGATGTCTAATTTTGCTCATTTAATTTTTATTATAATTTCATCTTTAGTTCCGTATTTCAACTTTTCTCTTAAAAGTATATCTAAAAAATCTATATTATTATTTGTAATCAAATCAATTTGTTTTTTTAAATTAACTACTTCTTGATTTAACTTTTTTTCTTTTTTAATCAATTGATTTTGAATTTTTTTCTTTTCAAAATAAGAAATTAATCCTCTTTCACCTCCAATTAGATTTGTACCAACATAAAGTGTAAGAAAGATGTTTATTAGTATAATTTTTTTCTTTTTTAAACTTTCTATTAGCCGCATGCTTAGATATTAGCGATTTTAGCTTGATTTCCAAGTTCTTCTTCAATACGTATCAGCCTGTTATATTTGGCTACTCTCTCAGATCTTGCTAAAGATCCTGTTTTAATTTGATTTGATTCTGTTGCAACAGCTAAATCAGCAATAAATGTATCTTCTGTATCTCCAGATCTATGAGAAATAATCGTGTTAAAATTTGCCTTTTTTGACATTGCAACAACTTCTAAAGTTTCAGATAGAGTTCCAATTTGATTAGGTTTAATTAAAATACTATTCGCTGATTTATTATCAATTCCTTTTTTTAATCTCTTTGAGTTTGTTACAAATAAATCATCACCAACAATTTGAATATTATTCCCAATTTCTGCTGTAATTTTTTTCCAAGCCTCCCAATCCTCTTCAGCAAAAGGATCTTCGATTGATTTTATCGGATATTTTGAAGTTAATTTCTTATAGTAACTGACAACGTCATCAATAGAATTGTAACTACTTGATTGAATTGAATATTTTCCCTCTTTATTTATTAATTCATTAGCAGCAACATCTAGACAAATTACAACGTCTTTGCCAGGTATTAATTCTGATTTTTCTATAGCATTAACAATTAATTCTAGAGCTTCTTCATTAGTATTAATTGAAGGTGCAAAACCGCCTTCATCACCAACATTAGTGAGCATTTTTTTTAATTTCAATAAACTTTTCAAATTTTGAATAACTAGAAAACATTTTTCTAAAGCATCCATAAAACTTTTTGCTGAGTCTGGTCTAATCATAAATTCCTGAATCTTCAAATCGTTATCAGCATGTGCTCCTCCATTAATGATATTCATTAAAGGTTTAGGCAATGAGAAAGATTTTCCTAAATTTTTATAAAGTGGTTTTTTAATTGATAAAGCTGCTGACTTTGAATTGGCTAAAGATACTGCTAATGTTGCATTCGCTCCAAGATTTTTTTTATTTTCAGTACCATCTAAATCCAATAAAACTTTATCAATTTTAGATTGATCCATTGGGTCCATTCCTTTTAGTTTTGATCTAATTTTTTCATTAATATTTTCAACAGCTTTTTTTACGCCTTTTCCTAAAAAATTATTTTTATCATTGTCTCTTAATTCGTGTGCTTCAAAAGCACCTGTAGACGCTCCAGATGGTGAAATAGCCGAAGCAGAAATATCATTGTCTAAAAAAACTTCTGCTTCAACAGTTGGATTTCCTCTGCTGTCAAAAACCTGACGACCTTTTACGTTAATAATTTTTGCCATTTAATTATTTTTAATTAAATTATCAATTTCAATTAATTTTTTTAATAAAATTTTCATTTCACTTAATGGCACCATATTTGGGCCGTCTGATGGCGCATTGTTTGGATCTTCATGGGTTTCGATGAAAATTGCTCCAATTCCCACAGCTGTTGCAGCTCTAGCTAAATGCGGAACGAATTCTCTTTGTCCACCACTTTTTTCTCCCATTCCTCCAGGTTGTTGAACTGAATGAGTGGCATCGAAGACTATTGGAAAACCAAATTTTGACATAATGGGTAATGCTCTCATATCTGATACTAAAGTATTATATCCAAAACTAGCGCCTCTCTCTGTTATTAAAATATTTTTATTTCCTGATTCTTCGATTTTTTTTATAACGTTAGCCATATCCCATGGAGCTAAAAATTGACCTTTTTTCACATTAATAATCTTTCCTGTTTTCGCTGCAGTAATAAGTAAATCGGTTTGACGACATAAAAATGCAGGTATTTGTAAAACATCAACATGTTTAGAAACGGTTAAACATTGCTCAGCTGTATGAATGTCTGTTAAGATTGGAACATCAACTTCCTTTCTAATTTTATCAAAGATAGGTAGAGATTTTTCTAATCCAATCCCTCTTTTGCCTTTAAGACTTGTCCTATTAGCTTTATCAAAAGAGGTTTTGTATAAAAAATTTATCCCAAGATCAGATGCAATTTTTTTAAGTTCAGTAGAAATTTTAATTGCATGAGCCTCATTTTCCAACTGGCATGGACCAGCAATTAGAGTTAATGGTTTATCATTCGCGATCTCGAAATTTGAACATTTTACTGTATGATTTTTCATTTTTTCGAATTGATTTTTGCAGCCTTTATAAATGAAGAGAATAAAGGATGTGGAGCTAAAGGTCTAGATTTAAATTCAGGGTGAAACTGAACTCCTATAAACCAAGGATGATCTTTTAATTCTATAATTTCTGGTAATTTATTATCTGGAGATAAACCTGAAAAAATCATTCCTTTATTTTCAAATTCTTCTTTATAATTGATATTAACTTCATATCTATGACGATGTCTTTCTTTGATTTTCAAAGAATTATAAATTTTACTTATCTTTGTGTCTTTTTTAAGTCTAGCTTCGTAACTACCTAAACGCATAGTTCCTCCTAAATTTTTATCAGTTCCTTTCATAAGCTTCCCATCCTTCATCCATTCGTTCATCAACCCAACAACAGATGCTTTTGAAAAACCAAATTCACTTGAAGTGGCATTTTTTATATTTAATATATTTCTAGCAAATTCGATAACGGCCATTTGCATTCCAAAACAAATGCCTAGAAACGGTATTTTTTTTTTTCTAGCGTAGTTTATAGCTGCAATTTTTCCTTCAGTACCTCTTTTTCCAAAACCACCTGGAATTAAAATCCCTGATACACCTTTTAATTTATTATTTATTTCTTTTGGCTTTAAATAATCAGATTCAATTCTTATAAGGTTTACTTTTAAATTATTTGCTATACCTCCATGCGTTAATGCTTCATCTAGCGATTTATAAGCATCTTTGAGTTCCACATATTTACCAATTATTGCAATATTTACTTTATTTTTTGTATTTAGAACTAATTGGGTAATTTTTTTCCATGGCTGAAGATTGACCTTCTTTTTTGGCCAAATCTTAAAAAATTTTAATACTCTTTCATCCAATTTCTCTTTGTTGAAGCTTATTGGAGCCTCATAAATTGTTTTAACGTCAACTGTTTCAATTACGTCATTTATTGAGACGTTGCAAAATAAAGAAATCTTTTTTCTTTGATCTAAAGGAATAGATCTCTCTGATCTACAAATTATAATATCTGGTTGAATACCAATACTTCTAAGCTCTTTAACTGAATGCTGCGTAGGTTTAGTTTTGATTTCATCCGAAGCTTTCATATAAGGGACCAAAGTCAGATGAATAAACAAGGTATTTTTTCTTCCTAACTCATTAGAAAATTGTCTTATAGCTTCTAAAAAAGGAAGGCTTTCGATGTCTCCTACTGTTCCCCCTATCTCGCAAATAACAAAATCCTCTTTAGCTATATCATTTTTTATAAACTCTTTAATTCTATTAGTAATATGTGGAATAACTTGTACAGTTTTACCTAAATATTTTCCCTGACGTTCTCTTTTTAAAACATCATTGTAAATTTTACCGGTAGTAATGTTGTCAGATTTTTTTGCAGAAATTCCTGAAAATCTCTCATAATGCCCTAGGTCTAAATCGGTTTCAGCTCCGTCATCAGTTACATATACCTCTCCATGTTGAAAGGGACTCATTGTTCCTGGATCAACATTAAGGTAAGGATCTAATTTTCTTATACGAACTTTGTAACCTCTTGACTGTAAAAGATATGCTAATGATGCTGAAGATAAACCTTTACCTAAAGATGAAACCACGCCGCCAGTTACGAAAATATATCGCGCCATGGAAGTATGTTATACGCTATAATTGTTTATTTACAAAGAATTAATTTTACTTAGATTGAGGAATTTGTGGAAGGTTAGAATTTTCCTCTTCTTGTTGTTCAAGAACTGACTGTGTTTCACGAAGCTCATCTCTAGAGATAGCTACAATAGCAATGCTGCAAATTATAAATAAAGTTGCAATTATTGCTGTAAATTTTGTTAAGAAACTTCCTACACTTCTTGCCGACGTGAAATTATCTTGTGAAACACCAAGTCCTAGTGCGCCACCTTCAGATTTTTGCAATAATACAGAGATAACAAGTATGATTGCTAAGGTTATATTAATTCCTATTAATAAACTTTCCATTATGCCTATCTATAGTAATTTTTTATTATATCAATAAATTTTTTAGAATCTTTTGATGCTCCGCCAATCAAAAAACCATCGATTTCTTTAATTTTTTTAAATTTTTGAACATTTCCTCCATCAACCGACCCACCATAAATTACTGGAGGTGTTTTCTTCCCAAAAATATTTTTTAATGTCTTTTTAATATGTAAAGTTGTTATTAATAACTCATCCTGATTAGGAATTTTACCTGTGCCGATTGACCATATTGGTTCGTAAGCTACAATTAAATTGTTTGTTTTAAACTTTTTTTCTAAAACTTTGGTTAATTGATTTTTTAATACGCTTAAAGTTTGTTTGTTTTTTTTTTGTTTTTTATTTTCGCCGATACAAAAAACTATTTTAAGATTATTTTTAAGTGCAAAAATAACTTTATTTTTAATAATTTCATCTGTGTCTCCTTCGGCTCTGTTATCGGAGTGACCTATTAGCGTAAGTTTAGCTCCCACCTTCTTAATCATATATGGGCTTATAGCGGCAGTATTTGAGGAATAATGATCTTTTTGATAGCAATTTTGAGACCCAATAAAAATCTTTTTATTCTTAAATTTTTTAGAAAATGTCTCTAATAAAGTATATGGAGGAGTTACAATTACTCTATATTTTTTTCTGTTTCTGTCCTTTGAAATAAATAAATTGATTTTATTTAGTATACTAATTGACCTGGGAACACCAAACATTTTCCAATTTCCAATAAAATACTTCATTATTTGCCTTAGTTTAAATTTTGATCTATAGGTGTATAATTTTAACACTTATTAAATTAATAAAATGGCAACTTCAATAGGAAAATTATCTAAATCTTTTTTTCTAAAACTACTTGTTGGTATTATTATTCTTCCTTTTGTATTTTGGGGTATGGGAGATGTATTTAAAGGTGGAAATCAAAACATTATAGCTACTGTAGACAAAGAAAAAATCAGTACTCAAGAATTTTTAAAATACATTAATCAACTTAACTTAAATCAAAATCAAATTAAAAGTTTGTCTGAAACAAATCTTCTTGAAGAAATACTATCAGAATACATAGGAAGAAAAGTAATGGCATTAGAAATTAAAAAAATTGGTATTATTGTGAGCGATAGTTCTTTGCGAGATATAATTAAAAATGATCGATTATTTTTTAAAGATAAAAAATTTTCAAGAACCGAATATGAAAAATTTCTATTAACAAGTGGACTTACTGCACCATCATTTGAGGATAACATTGCCAAACAAGAGTCTAGAAGACAATTTTTGAGCTCTTTGTCCGGTGGTATAGTTATTCCAAACACATTAGTAGAAAAAACATTTAATCTTGAAAATCAAATCAAGAAAATTAAATATGTTAATCTTAATAAGTATTATTCCAAAGAAAAACCTTCAAAGAAAGAAATAGAAAAAATTTTTCAAGAAAACGAAACCTCTTTCATAAAAGAAGTAAAGTCTTTGAGATATGCTGAGATAACACCTCAAATTATTTCTGGCAATAAGGATTATAATGACTCTTTTTTTAAACAATTAGATATATTGGAAAATGAAATTTTAGATGGATTAACATTTAACGAAGCTGTAAAATCGAACAACTTAAAACCAGTAGAAATAATAGATATTGATAAAAATAAAAAAGATAAAAATAAAAACGTAGTTGAGAATTTATCTAACAAACTTTTTACTAAGATATTTCAAATTAAAAACGAAAAAGTTCCAGAAGTTATTAAAATTGAGAATAAATTTTATCTTGTAGAAATTTTATCGATTAAAAAATTAAATAGAACGCTTCAAGATCAAGAAGTTTTAAAAGTAATTAATGCTCAACTTTTATTCAAAAATAAGATTAAGTTAAATACTTCAATAGCAAAAGATTTAAGCTTAGGTGCTTTTAATAATGATGGATTAACTGAATTTGTAAATAAAAATAAACTCAAACTTGAAAATTATGAAATATCAAGTTTAAAACAAAACGAAATTTTTCCGGAGGAATTTATAAAAAAAATCTTTATGCTTGAAGATGGAAAAGTCGATCTAATCACTGACAATATGTTGAATAAAAGTTTTTTGGTAATGCCGGTCAAAACTACTTATAAAAAACTTGAAAACAACTCTGCAGCATTTGAAAAATATGAGGCAAAAGCTAGACTTAACTTGATTAACAAGATTTTTAATATTTTTGATCAAAGTTTAAATCAAAAGTACAATGTAGAACTTAATGAAAGAACTATAAATAGAGTTAAAAATTCATTTTAATGACAATAAATATAAACTTTAAAAATTTTAAAAAAAATCATATTAAAAAAAAAAATCAAGTCTTATTTAAAGCTAAAAATTGCAAAGATTATTCCAAAGTGGAAAATTTATTTAAATTTTTATTAGCTGAAAAAAATAGTTTTATTTTCGAGTCTGTAGAAAAAGGAAAAATAAGAGGCAGATATACTATTGTTGGGCTTAACCCAGATAAGATATGGGATATTAATAATAACAACATAACAATAAATAGACTGGGTAAAAAAACTAGAGTTAAAGCAAATCCTTTGAATTATATAAATAAGCTTATTAAAGGCTTTGATATTAAAATCCCTAAACAGCTTCCATCGATGTCGTCGATGTTAGTTGGGTATTTTTCTTACGATATAATTAGATACATAGAAAAAATACCAAATAAATGCAAAAATGATCTCCAGATACCTGACGTCAGGCTATCTAGACCAAAAAATTTGATCATCTACGATAATTATAAAAAAAAAATTTTTTATATAGAAAATGTTTATAATGACACAAAAATCAAAGATTACGAGGAAGCTTATAGTTTAATTAAAAGGAAATTTGATTTGTATAAAAACTATGAAAATATAAAATTACCTGAAAAATTTACTTATAAAGAAAACAAGCATTCTATAAAATCAAATATTTCAAAAGAAAAATATTTATCTCTTGTCAGAAAAGCAAAAAAATACATTGCTAAAGGAGATATATTTCAAGTTGTACTAAGCCAGCGTTTTGAGAGAAAATTTGAAAAAACTCCAATAGAAATTTATAATTTTTTGAGAAAGTCAAATCCTTCTCCTTTTATGTTTTATTTTAATTACAACGATTTTAAAGTTTTGGGTAGTAGTCCGGAAATTTTAGTTCGCTTGAGAAAAGGGGAAGTCACTATTAGGCCGATAGCAGGCACTAGACCAAGAGGAAAAAATTCTAAAATTGATAAAAAAAATGAGTTAGATTTGCTTAAAGATAGAAAAGAATTAGCTGAACATCTTATGCTGTTGGACTTAGGCAGAAATGATGTTGGTAAAGTAGTTCAAGAAGACTCTGTTAAAATTACAGAAAAATTTAAAGTAGAAAAATATTCTCACGTAATGCACATCGTCTCCAATGTAATTGGAAAATTTAACAAAAAATGTTCTTTATTTGAAACCTTGTTATCAGGATTTCCTGCAGGAACGGTAAGCGGTGCCCCAAAAATTAGAGCAATGGAAATTATTGATGAACTAGAAAAGAGTAAAAGAAAATTATATGCAGGTGGTATTGGTTATTTTACGCCAAATAATGAGTTTGATACTTGTATAGCGTTAAGAACTGCTTTGATTAAAGATAATAAATTTTATGTTCAGGCAGGAGCAGGTATAGTCGCTGATAGTAAACCTGAAAGAGAATATTACGAGACAATACATAAAGCTAGAGCTTTAATGAAAGCGGTGGATTAATTGAAAATTTTACTTATAGATAATTACGATAGTTTTACTTACAATTTGTACCATTATATCTCTAAATTTAAAAAAAATATAGATGTTATAAGAAATGATAAGATAAATGGCAAAACTATCTTAAAGAAAAAATATAATAAAATAGTTATATCGCCTGGCCCAGGTAACCCAAATCAAGCTGGCAACTGTTTAGAAATAGTAAAAAAGGTTTATAAAAAAATTCCTATTTTAGGTGTGTGCTTGGGCCATCAAATTATTGGTCAAGTTTTTGGAGGTAGAATAGTTACTGCTAAAAATCTCATGCATGGAAAAACTAGTAAAATTAGACATAGTAAAAAAGGATTATTCAAAAATATTCAAAATAATTTTGTGGCTACTAGATATCACAGTCTAGTCGTTGATAGTAAAAACTTTCCAAAAGATTTAATTATCACTGCCAAGACTAAAAATAACACTATAATGGGCTTAATGCATAAAAATTATAATATACATGGGTTCCAGTTCCATCCTGAAAGTATTAATACCAAGGTAGGTATTAAATTGATTAAAAATTTTATAAATAATTAACCATGTCAAATTTGTTAAACAATTTAAAAAATGGTCAAAATCTTTCTTTTGATG
This sequence comes from uncultured Pelagibacteraceae bacterium, assembly GCA_902522955.1. Taxonomy (GTDB): domain Bacteria; phylum Pseudomonadota; class Alphaproteobacteria; order Pelagibacterales; family Pelagibacteraceae; genus Pelagilacustribacter. The sequence continues at coordinate 65,888 of CABYXR010000002.1, read as the reverse complement.
AAAGTAAAGCTCTATTTAACGAGTTAATGGAAGGTAAATATGAAGAGAATAGTATTATAGAAATTCTTGAAGCTTTAATTAAAAAAGGAGAAACGAAAGATGAATTAGCTGGAGGTATATTTGTTTTAAGAGATAAAGCAAATAAAGTTAATACTGATGAAAATACTATTGATACATGTGGAACTGGAGGAGATGGGCAAAACTCCTTAAACATTTCTACTGCTGCTGCAATAGTTTGTGCAAGTATGGGAGTAAAAGTTGCTAAACATGGTAATAAGGCAGTTTCTTCAAATTGTGGTTCAGCCGATGTTTTAGAAGCTTTAAGAATAAACATAAATCAAAATCCTCAAGAGGTGGAAAATAATATTAAAAAATTAAACTTCGCTTTTATGTTCGCACCTAATTACCATTCTGCAATGAAGTATGTTGGACCTGCGAGAAAAAAAATGGGAAAAAGAACTATATTTAATTTAATTGGACCTCTCAGTAGTCCTGCTCAAGTTAGAAGACAAGTAGTTGGAGTATTTGAAAAAAAATGGATGAAACCATTCGCTGAGGCTTTGAAAGAAAATAATGTTACTCACGCTTATATTGTTCACAGTGATGACGGCATGGATGAAATTTCACCGTTTGCGACAACAAATGTAGTGGAATTAAAAAATAGAATTATTAATGAATTTAAGATTGATCCTGAAATGCTTGGAATAAAAGTTTCAAATAGGGAAAATTTAAAAGGGAAAAATGCAAAATACAATTCTGAAAAAATTGTAGAAATTTACAAAGGAAAATTAAATGAATTTTCACAATCTGTAGCGCTAAATGTTGCTGCTGGTTTAATAGTTGCTGGTAAAGAAAACGATTTTAAAAAAGCTTTTAACAAAGCATCAACTCATTTAGAATCAGGAAAAGTTTATGAGCATCTCGTTAAACTACAAAATAATTAATGACAAATATATTAACAAAAATCATAGAAGATAAGAAAGAAACTTTAAAGTTAATTAAGAAAAACAATTCGATAGACTCTCTTGAAAATAGAACTAAAGAACTAAATGCTTTTTTTAATTTCAAGGAAACTATTCGAAATAACAAAGGAATTTCGTTAATTACAGAGATCAAAAAAGCTAGCCCGTCTGCAGGAATTATTGTAAAAGATTTCAATCATCTAAATATTGCAGAAAAATTCATTAAAAACGGTGCAACATGTTTGTCTGTGCTTACAGAGGAAAAATATTTTTTAGGAAACCTTAAACAAATACGGGATATTAAAAAAAATTATAAAATACCTATATTAGCCAAAGATTTCTTTATAGACCCTTATCAAGTCGTATTATCAAAAAGTTATGGTTGCGATTGTATATTATTAATAATTTCTGCTCTTGAGGGTAAACAAATAGATGAGATTTATTCTGAAGCATTAAAGAAAGATTTATCAGTTATAGTAGAGGTCCATGATCAAAAAGAGGCTGAGGCTGCCTTAAAATATGAAAAGGCATTAATTGGAATTAATAATAGAAATCTAAAAACTCTTGATGTTTCAATTAACAATACTATATCGATTTTTCAAGTTGTTAAAAATCATAAAGGTCCTTTAATCTCAGAAAGTGGTATTCAAAATGAAAAAGATGCAAAATACATTTATGATAAGACTGGAATAAAAAATTTTCTGATAGGAGAATCACTTTTGAGCTCTGACAATCTAGAAGGTTTAATGGGACGATTTAGACAAATTATTCAATAAAATCAGGGTTAATTTAAAGTTGTAATTCAAATAGAACTTTTATAGAACATAGATGTACGAGGTTTGTTCTATGTTAACAAAAAAACAAAAAAACTTACTAATATTTATTAATAAGAAGATTAGATCTTCAGGCATCTCTCCTTCTTACGAGGAGATGAAAAATTCGCTCAACCTAAAGTCGAAATCAGGTATTCATAGATTAATATCTGCTCTTGAAGAAAGAGGTTTTGTAAAAAGATTGGCTCATAAAGCCAGAGCTTTAGAGGTTGTAAAACTGCCTGAAAATGCAAGTGCAAACGATATTTTTAATTCATTTACTCCTAGCGTGATTAAAGGCGGATTAGATAAAAACAAAAACAAATCTACTGATGTATCTGTTTTAGGTAGTATTGCTGCAGGAACTCCAATTGAAGCGATTCAACAAGAAGTTGATAGAGTTGCATTACCAGAAGACCTACAGAATAACGGAGAACATTATGGACTTAAAGTAAAAGGAGACTCGATGATAGAAGCAGGAATAGCTGATGGAGATACAGTTATTATTAAAAAAACTTCGAATGTCGACAGCGGCCAAATTGCAGTAGTTTTAATAGATGATCAGGAGGCGACTTTAAAGAGAGTTAGAAAAAAAGGAAATACCATAGCCCTAGAAGCTGCAAATAAAAATTATGGAACAAAAATATACGCTGCAAATAGAATAAAAATTCAAGGTAAACTCGTTTCTTTGTATAGAAACTTTCACTAAAATAGTTTAATTAATATAAATGTCATTTAATTGTAGGTTTGCGCCCTCTCCTACTGGGCCTCTTCATATCGGTGGTGTTAGAACTGCTTTATTTAATTGGCTATTGGCCAAAAAAAATAAAGGTAAATATTTTTTACGAATTGAGGATACAGATAAAGAACGATCAAAAGATGAATTTAAAAAACAGATTATTTCTTCTTTAGCTTGGCTTGGAATTGAGCATGACGGCGAGGAGTATATTCAATCAAAAAATATTTCAAAACACATTAACGTTGCACAAGAACTTCTTAAAAAAGGATTTGCTTACAAATGTTATTGTTCAGAGAAAGAAATTAATGAACAAAAAGAAAAATGTAAAAAGCAAGGAATACCATATGTTTACAATAGAAAATGGAGAGATGCAAAAGATTTAACAATACCAGAGAGTATAAAACCAGTTATAAGATTTAAAAGTAAAATTTCAGGTAATACAATTATAAAGGATTTAGTTCAAGGAGAAAGAAATATTTCAAATTCTACAATTGAGGATTTTGTTATTCTAAGAAAAGACGAAACTCCAACTTACCAATTATCTGCAACAGTTGATGATCACGAAATGAAAATCTCTCATGTAATTAGAGGAGATGATCACATGATCAATTCTTTTAAACAAAAACAAATATACGAGGCTATGAAATGGGAAGTGCCTAATTTTGCTCATATACCTTTAATTCATAGTGAACAAGGAAAAAAACTATCAAAAAGAGACAATGCCTCCACACTTGAGGATTATATAAAAATTGGAATTATTTCAGATGCTTTGAGAAATTATTTATTGAGATTAGGGTGGTCATACAAAGATAAAGAAATTTTTACTAAGCAAGAAAGCATTGATTTATTTGATTTAAATGGTGTCGGTAAATCTCCATCAAAATTAGATATGAATAGAATTTACTCAATAAACGAGACATATATAAAAAGTATCGATCAAAAAGAACTTTTTAATTTCTTTAAAGAATACGTTTCAAAATACAAAAAAACTATAGATCAATCAAAAGAAAGTGTCTTATTTAAATCTATAGGTTTTTTAAAAAATAAAGCAAAAACATTAGAAGATATATGGAATAATGCTCAATATATAATTAATGACAAAATTGAGATTAGTTCAGATGATAAAAAGCTAATAGATGGTTTGTCAAAAAAAATAATAAAAGATTTTATTGATGAGTATGAAAAACTTTCCTTGTTATCTAGAGAAACTTTAGAACCTGTAATTAAGTCTCTAATTGATAAACATCAAACTAATTTTAAAGGTGTAGGACAGCCTTTAAGGATACTGTTAGTTGGCTCAAAATTTGGACCTGGTCTATACGATATTATATTATCTTTAGATAAAACAAAAGTTTTGAAGAGGCTAAAAGAAATTTTATAGCTTCATTGTGGATTTTGTATAATAACACAGTGAACAATTATCAGAAAAAGGTGGAACAGTGTCTTGTTCTATAAGATCAATTAAATTTGTAATATATTCATAAAAGTCTTTTTCATCTCTTTCCAAATGAGAAAACGAAACCTTAAACTTCATATTATGGTCATTCTTTGTGTGTGAAATAATTTCACTTGGTTCGAACTGTAAAATCCCCATATGTTTAATTGGAACGAATTTTGGAGTTTTCGATGATTTTAGGGATCCAGGATTCGCAAAGATTTGGGCGTAAGCCTCAAGCTGGTATCGATAATTCTCTGATTTATTATTTTTAATATTAGTAGTTTTAAAATCATAAATAGCATACCCACCCTCTTTCAATCTAATAACAATATCTGGGATACCATTTAATTTAAATTTTCTATCTTTTTTATCAAACAATCCTTCAGAAGTTATTTTTCCAGGTAATTCCTCCTTATCAATAAAAACTCCCTCGGGTAAATCCTCACACCAATCTTTTGTATTTATATTTTTGTAATAGGGTTTTTGATTAGCGTCTAAACTTGAAAAAACTGGAGGTGGTCTCCCCCCATCAGACAGTTTAAATCTTTTGTTTAAGTAGTAACATCTTTGGCACTTTTTTGGTTGATAATCTAGTTCAGATGGAGAAAAGTTATATTCCATAAAATAACTTTACTTTATTTTAATAATCTTTTTAAGAAAAATTATCTATTGTTATTTTCATCATCATTATTTGATGATTGATCATTATTACCAGATTGAGGCTCCTCTTGTGGTTCCGGTTCAGGTGTTGGTTCTGGTTCTGGAGTTGGCTCTGGTTCTGGAGTTGGTTCTGGTTCTGGAGTTGGTTCTGGTTCTGGAGTTGGCTCTGGGTCTGGAGTTGGCTCTGGTTCAGGTTGACTCGACTGCTGTCTTCCAACATCCGCAGCAGTCTGTGGTTCAGGATCTCTTCTCATAAAGAAATATGCCGCTGCCGCTATAGCTCCAATTGCTGCTATTATATAAAGTAATATATTAAGCCAACTAGATCCTTCTTCTTCCTTAGGTTCTTCATCTTTTACCTCTAATTCAGCTTCTTCAGGTTTCGCCTCTTCTTCAATTTTTTCTTTCTCATTAGCTTCTTCTTTTACTGGCTCAGGTTCTGGCTCAGGTTTAGGTTCTACCACTGGCTCTGGCTCTGGCTCGGGTTCTGGCTCGGGTTCTGGCTCGGGTTCTGGCTCGGGTTCTGGAGGAGGAGTATTAATTTCCTCTTTTTTTTCTACAACAACTTTTTCAGATGTTTCTTCATTACTTTTGTTAAACGGCACTAAATCTGAAGATGAAATTATTACACCTAAAACAATTGCAAAAAGAACGCTCATAGAATCACTATATTTTTTTTAGGAGGTAAATTCTATTACATTATTCATTCTCTATGGACGTTTTGGGGTGTTGTGGATATTTAATTTTTTAATGCTAATAAATGCTGTTTTATGCTTTCAGATAAAGCTTGCAAATCATATCCACCCTCTAAAAAAGAAATTATTCTTCCATTTGATTGTACATTAGCTAATTCCACAATCTTTTTAGTAATTTGATAAAAATCCTCTGATTCTAAATTAATATTAGCAAGAGGGTCTCTAAAATGTGCGTCGAAGCCTGCCGATATTATAATTACTTCTGGTTTGAATTTATCAATAGGGCTTAATATTTTATTTTCAAATATATCTAAAAATTGTTTGCCTTTTATCCCAGATTTTAAAGGAGCATTAAATATATTTCCCGCTCCAGTTTCTTGCTCAGAACCCGTGCCAGGAAATAAAGGAAATTCATGTGACGATCCATATGCAACTGTTTCGTCATTATAAAAGATCTCTTGAGTTCCGTTTCCATGATGAACATCGAAGTCAATTATAGCTACTTTATTTACCTCGTATTTTTGCTGAAGATATCTAGCTGCTACAGCCGCATTATTAACAAAACAAAAACCCATTGCTTTTACTGTTTCAGCATGATGCCCTGGTGGCCTTATGGCACAAAAAACTCTTTCATTATTTTTCATTAAATCGTCTACTGCTGCTAAACCAGCTCCGCATGATCTAAGAATAGCATTTTTACTATTAGGACAAAGCATAGTATCTGCGTAAGGTTCTTTTTCAACACCAATCAATCCATTTTTAGGTATGTTACTAAAAATTTTTTGAATATGCTTTGTGGGATGTACTAAAGATATTGTTTCAATGTCAGCTATAGGTGCTTCTTTAAAATTAATTTTAGTGTCTTTTATTCGTTTAATTGAGTCAATTATAGTCACTAATCTTTCTTTTCTTTCTGGATGATTGAATCCATTGTCTTTTAATTGACAATCAGAATGAGTATAAACCAACATTATAAAAATTTATTTAAAGATAAACTGGCTTGTTCTGAAGAACTTCCGCTGATCTTTAATTTGTGTAATATAGCTTGGACTTTTTTTACCTGTTCACTCATCTCATCGGGATTTTCAAGGAAAGAATTGACAATTTTAAAGATATTATCTGAATTACAATTCGATTGGAGAAGTTCGGGAATAATTTCCTTGTTAGCAGCAAAATTAATTATATTGGCATACTTTGTTTTTACTAATAACTTTATAATCAAAAAATTAATAAAACTCATTTTATATAATATAATTGATGGTATTTTTGCATTACAAATTTCTAATGAAATAGTGCCAGATTTAGTTACAGCAAAAATAGATTTTTGTAAAATATGAGACTTAATCTTATCATCACTAACGATTTCACAATTATTTAAATCGCTTTGATTTATATAAAATTTCAATAACTCAGAATATTCTTTTGTTGAATGGAATACATAAGTCATATCAGAATACTTATTATTCATTAATTTTATAAAATCTATTAATATAGGCATTAAAACACTTATCTCTGATTTTCTACTTCCAGCGAAAATAGAGATCAAAGCTTTATTTTTTCCTATTACTTGATTGATATCAATTTTGCTTCGTTCTTTATTTTGTAGTAATGGATGGCCGACAAATTCGCAACTCATATTTTCTTTCTCAAAATATTTTTTTTCAAAACTAAATAATAATAATATATGATCTATAAATTGTTTAATTTTCTTTACTCTTCCTTCTCTCCATACCCAAACTTGAGGAGCTACATAATGAATGGTCTTAATTTTTGGATTTAATTTTTTTACTTTCTCAGCTACTCGCAGAGTAAAATCAGGGCTATCAACTGTAAACAGTAAATCTGGATTAAAATCAATAATAGCTTTAACAGTTTCATTAATTTTTTTACTTATTTTGAAAATATTTAGGATAACATTTGTGAAGCCTAAAAATGTGATTTCTTTTAAATCGTAAATGCTCTTGATACCTAAGGATTGGAGGTGTTCACCCCCTACCGATAAATATTCTATGCCTTGATTTAATTTTTTCAAATCACTTATAACTTTAGAAGCTAATTTATCTCCAGATGCTTCGCCTGTTAATATAAATACTTTTTTCATTTATACATTCTCCATAAAATTCCATTATCCGAAATCATAAAAAGATCCCCCGTTCTCTTTTCTATTTTGATATCTCTTATTCTGCCTATCTTTCCTTTAAAAATAATTTCCTCTCTGATAAACTTATTGTTATTAAATTCCAATTTCCTTAAAGATTGATCTTTAAGAGAAGTAATTAATGCATCTCCATTCCATTCTTTAAAAGTTTCACCTTTATAGATTGTCATTGCACTTACAGCTATTGACGGAACCCAATATTTAATTGCTTTTGTAAAACCAGGTTTCCATTTGGGACCTATTTTAGTCCCAGAATAATTAGTTCCCCCCCAACCCAATATTTTCCATCCATAATTTTCTCCAAAATTTGCTGTACCAAACCAATCTCCACCTTTAGCTCCATGATTTGTCATATATATTTTATTATCAAACGGAGAGAGAGCTAAGCCTTGAGGATTTCTTACTCCTATTTGAAAAATTTCAGGTAACCAATCTTTTTTACCTTTAAATTTTGGATTATCTTTTGGAATAGAACCATCCAAATTAATTCTAATTATACTTCCAGGATGTTTACTAGTATCTTGAGCTATCATTCCTTGACCGCGTTCGCCAGCAGTTATGTATAAATGATTATTCTTAATTACTAATCTTGATCCAAAGTGATACCCTGAGTCAATCGGAGGTTCTGCTCTAAAAATATTTTTAAATTCGATATTTTTTTGATTAAATTTACCTTTTGCAACTGACGTGCTAGAGCTCCTATTGCCTCTATTTTCAGAATACGAAATATAAACTTGTTCTTTATCGTATAACACGTCAAGTAATCCCCCTTGTCCATCTTCTAGGACTGAGAGATTGTGTTTTATTTCTAAAATTTTTTTATCTGTTAAACTTAAAGTAAATAATTTTCCTGATTTCTCGGTAATCATAACATTTTGTTGATCAATAAAAGAGAAACTCCATGGTTTTTTTAAACCATCAAAAATTTTTTCTAATTTAATTTCCGAAGCATATAAATTAGAAAAACCAAAAAAAAATAAAATAAAAATTAGTTTTTTCATTTCACAAAGACAAATATTTTATTCTTATTAGCAAAACTAATACATTTTTTTCTTTCTAAAAAAACGTTTTGCCTACTTTTCAATACTATTCCTTTAAGTCCTGCTGATTTACACTGTTTTAAAGTTTGTAATCCAACAGTAGGCAAATCAATCCTAAGGTCCTGTTTCTTTTTCGGCAGTTTAACTAAAACACCTTGATTTTTAAATCTTTTATTTTTACATCTTTTAAGCATTTTTTTAGTTCCATCTTTGTCTTCAATAGCAATCACTTTTTTATTTCTAGCAACTGCTCCTTGACTAAAAGTATATTTACCTAGCAGATTTAAAGTTTTTATAGCTTTTTTAATATCGAGTTTATCTACTCTGTTAGGTTTTGTTGTTGTGTAATTACCTTTTTTTAAAGTTAATTCAGGATTAAATGCTAAAGAACTAATCGTTTTAATCTTTTCTTTTCTTAAAATATTTATTATTTCTTTTAAAATAGCTACATCACCTAATTTAGAACTTTTTATAATTCTAGGCATGTAGTAAACTGCTTTTAAATCTAGGCGCAATTTAGAAAATTTTGGTTTTTTTACTTTTCCAGCAAATAATACTTTTTTGCAATTATTTTCTTTTAAAATTTTTATGATCCTTCCAAATTGACCTAAAGATACAGAGTGAGAAAATCTATCTTTTTTAAAAATTTTATTTTTTGATAAATCAATAATTAAATATCTTCTTTTATTCTTTATTTTCTTTAAGATTTGTTTTGGAAAATCTGTTTCTCCAAATATGAGGCCGATCATAATTATCTTAGCTTTGTGGTGAACAAATAGGTCTTTTTTTATCTTTTTCTATAAAAGTTATTACTTCGTTTACTAGCTCATTGCCTTTGTGTTCACCATTTATTTTATTTAAATTTTCATGCAAGTTTTTTGATGCAAAAATTTCTTTGTAAGCTTTACTTAATCCCATAATTTTTTGATTATCATATTTTTTTCTTCTTAATCCTATTAAGTTTAATCCTTGAAGGTGATTTCTATTTCCTATGGATAGACCGAATGGAATTACATCCTTTAAGACACCTGTCATTCCTCCTATCATTGCTAATCTACCTATTCTGGTAAATTGTTGAACAGCTGAATTACCTCCAATAACAACCGAGTCTTCGATAGTAACATGTCCCCCTAATGGAACATTATTAGCTATAATTACATTATTGCCGATCATACAATCGTGAGCTATGTGAGAAGAAATCATAAACAAACAGTTGTTACCTATTTTTGTTTTTGAGCCTCCTCCTTCTGTACCTGGGTTAATTGTTACATATTCACGAATTAAGTTATTTTCACCTATGTCTAAACTATTTTTCTCATTTTTAAATTTTAAGTCTTGTGGTTGAGTACCAATGCTTGCAAATGGAAAAATTCTAGTTCCTTTTCCTACGTTGGTGTTTCCCTCTATATGCACATTAGAAACCAGCTCAACGCCTTCCTTAAGAGTAACGTTTGGGCCTATATAACAAAATGGACCAATTTTTACATTATTTGAAATTTTAGCTTTTGAGTCTATTACGCTCGACTTATGTATCATTGTTTTCTGTCTACTATTGTTGCAGACCACTCGGCGTCTGCCATTCTTTTTTCATCAACTTTTGCTGTACCTTTATATTTCCAAACTCTTCCATGTGATCTTACTGCTTCTATCTCTAAATGAAGTTCACAATCAGGAATAATAGGATTTCTAAACCTAGCTTTATCTACGCTCATTAAATAAACTAATTTATTTGCATATTCTTTTGGATCTATCCCGTGAGCAGTTAAAGCAGCTGCAGCTTGACCAAAAGCCTCAACTATTAAAACTCCAGGCATTACCGGTTGTCCAGGAAAGTGTCCTTGAACATAGAATCCGTTTTTTTTTACATACATAATTGCAGTAGCAGATTTTAATGGAACTATTTTTATAAGTTTATCAATTAAAAGCATTGGTTCTCTATGAGGTAATAAACTCTCTATTTTCTTTTTATCTATTTCAGTTTCGCTCATTATTTTTTCCAATTTTTTATAAAGTCCTTAAATGGAACTGCAGGATATCCCATTACCACTTGATTATCTTCAATATCTTTAATTACTCCACTACCTCCACCTATTTTAACATTATTACCTATTTTTAAATGTCCTGATATGCCTGCTTGACCTCCAATTGAAACATTGTCTCCAATAGTGGAACTTCCAGCAAATCCAACTTGGCCAGCAATCATACAATTAGATCCAATTTTAACATTATGGGCAACATGTACCTGATTATCTAAATATGTATTTTTTCCTATTACGGTATCAGCAACTGAACCTCTGTCTATTGTGCAGCCTGAAGCTATTTCTACATTGTCATCAATTAAGACTCTACCAACATGAGGCATTTTCAAATTTTTATCTTTTAAGGGAATAAAACCAAATCCCTTTAATCCAATTTTACAACCATCTTGTATCACCACATCGTTCCCAATTATTGAATTTTTAATAATTACGTTAGATCCTATTACACAATTTTTACCAATTATCACATCATGTTCTACAATAGAATTTGCGCCTATTTTCGTATTATTGCCTATTTTAACATTTTTTCCAATTAAAGCATTATTACAGAACTTTACAGCTTTATATTTATATTTTGAATACAGTTTTAAAGTTATATCTGGATAATCTATATCTGCATTAGGATAAAATTTCTTAAGAACATTCGCTAATTCAAAAAGAACGTTTTTGACAATTATTTTTTTTGTGTTCTTAGGTAAAAACTTTTCTAATTTTGTTGTGGTAATACAATACAATGATTTAGTAGTAGATGCAGTGTGTTTATATTTAATTGAGTCAAAAAAGGTTAAATCATTTTTATTGGATTTCTCTAAAGTTTTAATGTCATTGATTTTATCTTTCTTTGAAAATTTAGAATTTGGAAAAAGTTTATCAATTGTTAAAAATTTTTTCTTTTGAAAAAAAGTAGATAATTTCATTAAATTAATTAGTTTAATTTAATTGACTTTAATTTGTCATTTAATAATTTTACAATTTCTTTTGTAATATCTAAAGTATCATCAGCCAAAAGTATGCTTTTTTTGTCTATAACCATTCTAATGTTTTTTTTTTCCATGTATTCTTTAATTATTGGGTTTAAATTTTTTAATAGTTCTTGTCTAGCTTTTGCTCTTTGCTTTCCCACTTCTGATATCAAGGTATTTCTTTCTTTTTGTAAATTTGAAACTTTTAATCTTAAATCAGTTACTCTTTTTTTATAATCATCGGCAGACATAACTTTTTTTTGTTGAATTATCTTTTTTTCCTCTTCTTGAATTTGTTTTTCTTTCGTTTGAAGGCTTTTAATGCCTTTGTCTAATTTATTTTTTAAATATTTTTGAGCTTCTTTTCCAGCTGTACTTTGATTTAATACAAATTTAAAATCAACAAAATAGGTAGAGTCTGCAAATGAAACAGAAGTGAATATTAAAAAAAATAAAATATAAAAAAATTTTATTATAATTTTCATCTTAGAAAGTTGTCCCTAAATTAAAGTTAAAACTTTCAGTAGTATCTGATGATGCTTTTGAAATATTCGTAGACAAAATAAAAGTCATTGGCCCTAGCGGTGACAACCAACTCGCCGCAACTCCTGTGGATGATCTAATTTTATTACTATCATCTAATGTATCATCATAATCTACTCCCCAGACGTTTCCCATATCTAGAAAGAGCCCTACATCTGTGTTTGTAGATTCTGGAAGTAAATTCGGCATATTAGCTTCTAAATTAATTACAGCTGCATAATTTCCTCCTACGTGATCACTGCCGTCAATTGGACCAACTTTTCCACTCTCGAAACCTCTAAGTCTTCTTGTGCTTAAGCTTCTTCTTTTACTTATTCTTACTTTATCATTATTGATTCCATTAATTGCAGAAGCATAAAATTTTGCTGCACCAATAACGTTTTCACTTAATTTGTTGTATAAACTTGAAGAGAAAGTATTAGCTATAAATGCTTTGTCTGCGTATATAGGTAATGTCTGGTTGAATGATGTTATGAAACCATCTGTAGGCATAAATCTTCTGTCCCTTTTATCATAAGTAAAACCATAGTTTGTTGTTAAAGAAGAAAAAGTTCCGCTTTGTTTTTTTAACGAGTCTGATGCATCACCTGTAGTTTGTAAATCATCATGATCAAAGGCTAGTCCTAAAGAGGCATAAATATCTCTAAATTGTTCAAAAGAGGTACTTATACCGGCCCCGGAAATAGTGTTTTCATACCCTTGGTCAGGTTTGTCACTGTTTGTGCTACTCACATAATAGTTTAGTGAGTTACCTAAAAAATCATAATTAGGATTTGTAAAATCTAACCTACCTTTTATTGAGTCTTCACTTAAGGTAAAATCAAAAGCTATTGTGTTTCCTTCACCAAGATAATTATTTTCTTTTAAAGTGAAAGCGAATACACTTCCGTTTGTTCCTACTCCAGCTCCTGCACTAATTTCTCCAGTTGGTTTTTCCTCTATTTTTATATCAATAATTTTTAAATCTGAACTAGAACCATCATTTATTTTATAATCAACAGTTTTAAAAATATTCCTAGACTTTAAATTCGAAATAGTTTTTTCTATTCCTAGTTTCGTATATGGGTCACCCTCATCTATCTCAAGTTCACCTCTAATTACAGACTCATTAGTAATGTTGTTGCCGATGATATTAATTCTTTCAACTAATACTCTTTTTCCCTCAAAAATATTAAATTTAATATTAATACCTTCTTTTTCAACTATTTCCTCAACATTGTGCTCAACAAATTGTAAATTGTTATCTGCAATTAATTCGTCGATACTCTCTAATAATTCTTTTATTTTAAACGGGGAATAATAAGATCCAATAATTTTTTTATATTCTTGTCTTAAAGGAAAGAAAATATTTTTATCAAAAACTGGATCTACATTTGTTGTAATTTTTTTAAAAATATATCTTGTACCTGCATCAATAGAATAAACTAAATTTATGTCCCCACTTTCTTTTACTTCTGCTGAGCTCGATGTCACATTAACATCATAATAACCAATAGATTTATAATAATTAGTAAGTAATCTGGTGTCTAAATTTATTAAATTTTGACTGAACTTTGTGTTTTTAGAAATAATCTTATAAAACTTATGTTCTTCACTAGCAATTATATCTCTTAATCTTTTTTCTCTAACTCTTTTATCACCAACAAAACTTATTTTTGAAATTCTTGCTAAATTTCCCTTATCAATTTCAATTAGTAATTCAATGTTTCCTTCATTTGTTTTTTTTATTTTAGACTCAACTTCAGTAAAATTGAAACCTATAGATGAATATAATTGTTTTATTAAATCAACATCTTCCGTTAATTTATTTTTTGAATAAGAAGCGTTTTCTTTGAGCTTCATTAACTTTTTAATTTGTTTTAAAATTCTTTCTTTCTCTTCACCCAAAATTATAAGTTTACTTACTGTAGGAAACTCCTCTATGTTAATTTTTAATAAGTTATTAGATAAATTAATTGTTATATTTTCAAAAAAATTTGTTGAATATAAATTATTTAATATTTTGTTAAGATCTTTTTCAGAATAATCTTCATTAATTTTAATATCGCCATATATCTTTATAGTTGCATCACTTACTCTCTGATTACCATTAATTTCGATCTTCTTAACTACTTCGGCTTGAGAGTAAGAAATTAAAAAAAAAGTTGCGATTATTAATGAAAAAATTTTGTACATTTTAATATATTTTTTTAATAGTCGTATATCTTGCCCATTGATCGATTTGTAGTATTTCTCCTACGCTTTTTGGTTTTTTTACAGCAAATCTCTTGTAATTTCTATCATTCAATACCTTTGAAATATAGCGATAAAAAGAATTAAAGGGTATTTTTTTCTTCAAAAATTGATCAACTAATATTTCATTAACCGCATTAATAATAATGGGTGTTGAATAATGCTCATCAATACGATTTTTTAATTTAATAATTGGATAACGTTTTTTGTCTACTTCAAAAAAACTCAATTTATTAAAAAAAAGTTTATCCTTTTTTTTATTATCAATTGATATAAAGCTGTCTATATCAAATTTTTTTTCTAATATAGCATTTACTAGAGGAATAATCATATTGGTTTTGTGATATAAAAACTTAATTAATCCATTTTTATACTCGACAGCAGCGTGAACTAATGACTCTGGATGAATTACTAATTTAATTTTTTTTTGAGGAATAGAAAATAATTTTTGAGCTTCTACTGACTCTAAGAGCTTGTTCATCATTGAGGCTGAGTCTATAGATATTTTTTTACCCATTTTCCACTTAGGATGTTTAATGGCTTGAATTGGTTTTATATTTTTAAACTTTTTGAGATTATAATTTAAAAAAGGACCGCCCGAAGCAGTTAAGTAAATTTTTTTAACATCATTTACATTGGAATTTTCCAATAACTTCATTATAGAAAAATGCTCTGAGTCTACTGGAATAATTTTAGTATTATATTTAAAAGCAGTTTTATATATTATATTCCAGCCGCATATTATTGACTCTTTATTCGCTATAAGAACTTTTTTACTTTTTTTAATTAATTGAAGAGTTGGAGTCAGCCCTGCTATGCCTGGTATAGCAGAAATTGTTATATCAGATTTATTTAACTTTTTATTTCCAGAAACAATATCTTTTATAATCTTAACTTTATTTTTTTTAAATTTTTTTTTAATTTTTTGATAAATTAACGGATTATTTATCAAAAAAATGTCAGGTTTTAGATTTTTTATTTGATTACAAATTAATTTATAATTTTTATCAGCTGCTAGAACGTTAACTTTAAAATATTTTTTTTTTTTACTTAAAATTTTTAAGACACTTAATCCTATAGAACCTGTTGAGCCAAGAATTGATATTTTTTTTTGCATATTAATAAATTAAAATCATTATTATAAAACCAAGTGGCACACCAAATATTATTCCATCAATTCTATCAAGAATGCCTCCATGACCAGGTAAAATTTTACCTGTATCTTTAATTTTTGATTTTCTTTTTAAAAATGAAATGAATAGATCTCCTAATTGACAAATTATCGATATAGAAATTCCAGCAAAAAGAATATAAATTTCAAAGTTTTTTGTGAAATAATATATTAACAAAGATAAAAAGATCATGGAGAATATCATCGACCCTAAAGATCCTGATATAGTTTTTTTAGGACTAATTCTTGTTAACTTCGGGCCCTTAAATAATTTTCCAAAAATATAGCCCCCTATATCTGAAGAAACACAAGTTATTAAAATTATAAATAGTAATATTTTTAGGTGAGAAAAAAATGATAATACTAAAAAAGAAGAAAATATTAAAAATATATATATCAAAAACAGAAGATTAAAAAAAAGGCTTTGATAAATTTTATTTTTTCGTAATCGCGAAATGATATTTGAAAACTCTATAATCGAAAAAATTCCAATTATCATTAAAAAATATCCAAGCACATACGTATTCAAAAACATCAAGATTAATAAAAATATTAAACCAAACGAAGTATAAATTCTATTTTTAAGATTATTTTGCATTTAAATCGATCCAAAATTTCTTTTTTCCATTTTGAATTTTCTAATAATTTTTTTCAAATCTTGATTGTTAAAATCGGGCCATAATTTATCTAAGAAAAATATTTCTGCATAAGCTAATTGCCATAACATAAAATTACTTAGTCTTTTATGGCCTCCAGTTCTAATTAATATATCCGGATTAGGCATACTCTTTGTAAATAGATTTTGTTCAAGTGATTTCACGCTTATTTTTTTTAGTTTTTTTGTAGCAGTAATGATTTCATCTTTTGACCCATAATTAATTGCTAAATTAACAATTATTTTTTTATTTTTTTTAGTCAATTCAGTTACTTCTTTTAGAGTTTTTTTAATTTTTGAGGGCAGAGTATTAAATTTACCTATTATATTAATCTTAATTCCATTCGAAATTACATTATTCATTTCTTTCTGAAAATAATTTATAATAAGTCCAAACAAAAAATTTATTTCTGACTTGGGTCTTTTCCAGTTTTCAGTTGAAAAAACATAAAAAGTAACGATTGGTATACCAAGTTTAATGGAGGTGCGTACAATTTTTTTTACAGTTTTGACACCATTTAAATGCCCAAAATTTCTTCCTTTATT
Source organism: uncultured Pelagibacteraceae bacterium (assembly GCA_902522955.1). Lineage (GTDB taxonomy): Bacteria > Pseudomonadota > Alphaproteobacteria > Pelagibacterales > Pelagibacteraceae > Pelagilacustribacter. Next base: position 49,236 of record CABYXR010000002.1, on the reverse strand, counting down.
TCTTTTTTTTCCCCACCTTCCATTACCGTCCATAATAAAGGCAACGTGGTCGAGTTTGTTCATATTTGCAAAATCTCTTTTTCTTTTTCAGTTAAAATTTTTTCAATATTTTCAATATTTGTATCAGTTAATCTTTGTATATTTTTTTCATAGGTACTGCTTTCATCTTCAGTTATTTCTTTGTCTTTTAACTTTTTTTTAAGTTCATCGTTAGCTTCTCTTCTAATGTTTCTAATTGATACTTTTCCTTTTTCACCTATATTTTTAAGTATCTTTATTAGCTCTTTTCTTCTCTCCTCTGTTAAATCTGGGATTCTTAATCTAATGATTTGACCATCTATTTGAGGATTAATCCCTAGTTCAGATTTTTGCAAGGCAGAGTCAATTAGTGTAATATTTGCTTTGTCCCAGACCTGTATTGATATTAATCTTGCTTCCGGAACACTAACAGTAGCTAATTGCTCAATTGGCATACTTTGACCGTAAACTTCAACTTTGATCATATCGAGCATATTAGGATTTGCTCTACCAGTCCTCAAAGTAGAAATATCTTTTTTAAGAGATTGAATACTTTTACTCATTTTTGATGAATAATTTTTCTCGTTAAAACTTGAGCTCATTTTTTAAATACCTTCGCCTACTTTATACCTTAGAAAATTTAGTATTTTTAGCTCTTTTTCTTGTTTTAATTCTTTAAGTATATCAGAAACTTTTTTTTTGGGGTCCATAATCCAAACTTGATTTAGAAGTGTATTGTCATTGATAAATTTTGAAATTTTGCCTTTTGAAATTTTCTCTGCCATTTCTTTAGGTTTTCCAGAGTTTATTATTTCGGCTTTGATGATTTCTAATTCTTTGTCTATAGTTTCTTTATTTATCCCTTGTTCATCAATAGCTAGAGGATTTGAGGCTGCTATGTGCATTGAGATTTTCATTCCAATATCTTTATTTTCGTTGCTTAGACCATCCATTTTAACAACTGAAATTATTTTTCCTATATTTTTTTCTAGTGCGGAGTGCACATAATAAAAGTTCAAACCCTTTTTGTTATCAAAAAAATTTGCCCTTCTAATTGTAATCTTTTCACCTATTTTTGCTATAAGATTTACCAGATTCTCTTTAACTGTTATTCCGTTGGTCATTTTAGAATTATTTAGAATCTCTAAGTTTCCTCTAGCCGTAAAATTTAATTCTGACAAATCTTTACAGAATGTTATAAAATCATTATTTTTCGCAACAAAATCTGTTTCACTATTTATTTCGATTAATGCCACTTCTCCCTTATCTTCTTTAACCAAGACTAAGCCTTCTGAGGCAGTTCTACTCATTTTTTTAGAGGCTTTTGCTATTCCCTTTTTTCTTAAAAATTCAATTGATTTTTCAATATCACCTTTAGTTTCATCTAAAGCTAATTTACAATCTTTAAAACCAACTCCCGTGATTTCTCTTAATTTCTTAATATTATCTAATAAAACTTTGTTTGACATTTGCTAAATAAGCTGAATTATTTTTTTCTATTGTCAGTTTTTTTTTCTGATTTAATGCTGGATTTTTTTTCTTCTTTTTTTATTTCTGGTTCTTTAATAAATTTTTCTGCATCTTTAATAGTATTTTTTAATAACTCGCAGTAAAGATTAATTGATCTTCTCGCATCATCATTGCCAGGTATAGGAAAATCAATGCCGGTTGGGTCTGAATTGGTATCTAAAATTGCAATAATTGGAATACCTAATTTTTTTGACTCAGCCACTGCTAAAGACTCTATATTTGTATCTATTATAAAAATTAAGTTAGGTGTTTTTTTCATTTCTACAATTCCCCCTAGGGATCTTTGCAACTTTTCTTTTTCTTTTCCAAATTTTAAAATTTCTTTTTTGGTAAAGCCAATATTCTCCTTCGATAATTGTTCGTTTAATTTCTTTAGTCTTTTTATCGAATTTTGTATTGTATTCCAATTAGTTAACATTCCACCAAGCCATCTATAATTAACAAAATATTGATTAGTTTCTTTAGCTAAATCTCTTACCTGTTCGGAGGCTTGTTTTTTGGTTGAAACAATTAAAAGTTTTCCTCCAGCTGAAATAGTTTTGTGAACCTCAACTAGCGCGCTTTTTAAAAATTCGACTGTTTGAGTTAAATCAATAATATGAATCGAATTTTTCTCACCAAAAATAAATTTCTTCATTTTTGGATTCCATCTTAAAGTCTTATGTCCAAGATGCACTCCTGCTTCTAAAAGTTGTTTTATATCTACCTTAGGTACGTTCATATTTTTTTCCGGTTAATCCACCACAGTAACTCCAAATTATGGACCGGGAGGGCCATGCCCTTATAACTGTGTGCGAAATTAATGAATGATATATACAACCAATTTAAAAAAAACAAGCTTCTAAACGATGATTTTTTTTACGTATTCCTTGTTTTTCATCATTTTTAATTGATTAAAATCAAATTTTCTTGAATTTTGTAAATTGTAATGGATTTTTTTATTTTTGTTATTAATAATTAAATTTATTTGCGTATTTCCTTCACCGCTCAACAATTTTTTTATTTCTTCAATGTCGTAATTATCATTTAATTCTATTGTAACTTTAGAATATGGTCTATTGATGATCTCATCTAAACTGAGTATTTTTTTTAAATTTATTCTTTTACTTAGCCTATCTTTCTGCAAAGTAAGTACAAATGACTCGGACTCTTTAATTTTATCTCTATTGCTTATTAATATTTCAGCAAACAAGAATAGTTCAAATTCGCCATCATTATCACTAAACTTTACAATCGCAAAGGGTGTTCCTTTTGTACTTTTTTTTTCTTGTATAGACATAATAGTCCCAGCTACCAATGCTTCACTTTCGTCTTTTTGATAAAATTCTTTATAAGAAGAAATATTTAATTGTTTAAAAATTTCACCATATTCACTTAGCGGATGATCTGAAATGTAAAACCCCATTGCTTTGAACTCCTCTGATAAAAGTTGTTTTTTAGTCCAAATTTTTGCAGGTAAAAAATCAAAATTTTTGCTGTCGTTTGTATTTTCAAATAAGCTTGTTTGATTATTGGACTTATCTTCATTTATATTTTTAATTTGTGATATTATTTTTGGGATTGAATTTAAAATTTTATTTCTATCTTTATCAAATTCATCGAATGCCCCTGATTTAACTAAGCCCTCTAATTGAAGCTTGTTTACATCTTTTATGTTTACCCTATAAATAAAATCAATAAGCGATTTAAACACTCCATTTTTTTTTCTTTCTTCTACAATATTAGATATTGCTTCAAATCCAACATTTTTGACTGCCCCTAAACCGTAATAGATTTTATTCTTATCTGCTTTGAAATCAGCAAAACATTTGTTGATCGAAGGTCTTATAATTTCAATATTTAATCTTTTTAGTTCTTCAACAAACTCTCTTAATTTTGAAGTATTGGTTAATTCAGTAGACATTGTAGCGGCAATAAAATCTTCTTTATAATAAGTTTTTAAAAAAGCTGTTTGATAAGCAATTAATGCATAAGCAGCAGCGTGACTTTTATTAAAACCATATTGAGCAAATGGTTCAATTTTTGTAAAAACAAAATTAGCAACATCCTTGGCTATTCCTTTATTTATTGCTCCATTTATAAATCTTTCTTTTTGCTTATCTAACTCTGCCTTTTTTTTTTTACCCATAGCTCTTCTTAAAATGTCTGCTTCACCAGCGGTAAAACCTGCTAGAGTTTGGGCAATTTGCATTACTTGTTCCTGGTATATTATAATTCCGTAAGTTGGTTTAAGAATTTTTTCTAAAGTTGGGTGAATATAATCTGGAGTTTTAATCCCATTTTTACAATCATTGTATATCGGTATGTTGCTCATTGGCCCGGGTCTGTACAAAGCCACTAAGGCTATAATATCATCAAATTTATTTGGTCTCATTTGTTTTATTGACTCTCTCATACCTGAGCTTTCTAATTGAAATAATCCCACAGTTTCACCAGCAGAAAGTAAAGAGTATACTTTTTTATCCTCTAGATCTATTTTATCTATATCTAAGTTAATTTTTTTTAATCTCAATCGCTTAAGAGTATTATTTATTACCGTCAAAGTTTTTAAACCGAGTAAATCAAATTTTACTAGCCCAGCATTTTCAGAAGAATACATATCATACTGGGTAGAGGGCAAAATTAAATTTGAGCTTTGATCAACATAAAGCGGAAATTTTTCTGCTAATTTATTCCCTGCAATAACTACTCCAGCTGCATGGGTTGCCATGTTTCTATTTAAACCCTCAAGTTTAAGTGATAATTCAATTAACTTTTTAACTTTAATATTTTTATTAATTTCTTCTTTAAACCTAGGCTCTCTATTTATAGATTCTTGCAAAGTTAAAGGTCTTGAAGGATCAAATGGGATCATTTTACAAATTTTATCTACATGCCCATAAGATAAACCCAAAACTCTTCCAACGTCCCGAAGTGCCATCCTGGCTTTTAGTTTACCAAAAGTAATAATATGTGCTACTCCATCTTTATATTTAGATTTTAAATATTCAAAAACTTTGTCTCTTTGCTCCTCACAAAAATCAATATCGAAGTCTGGCATAGAAATTCTATCTGGATTTAAAAATCTCTCAAATATCAAATCGAACTCAATTGGGTCAAGATCAGTTATATCTAAAGAATAAGCAACTAAAGATCCTGCACCCGAACCTCTGCCAGGTCCTACTGGTATAGCATTTTTTTTTGCCCATTTAATGTAATCTGAAACAATTAAAAAATAACTTGAGTAGTTCATTGAATTTATTATATCCAATTCATGATATAATCTTTCTTCGTAAATCTTTTTAACTCTCTCGTTGGAATATTTTTTATTTTTTTTAAAAACAAAATTGCTAAGTCTTAAATCTAGACCTTGTTTAGCTTGATCCATTAATTCTTGCTCAACTGATTTATTAATATTATTTGAAATGGAAGGTAATATTGGTTTTGACTTTTTTGGTTTAAAGTTAAATCTTAAGGGAAAATTATAATTATTTTCTAAAGCTTCAGGGATATCACTGAATATTTTTTGTAATTCATGGCTTTTTTTTAAGTAATGCTCGTTACTATATTTAAATCTATTTTGATCATCTACAAATTGTTTTTCCCCTATACAAATAAGAGCATCATGAGCTTCAGCCATATCTGGGTTTATGTAATAAACTTCTTGTCCAGCAATTAATGGTAAATTAAATTTAGATGAAATTTTAAACAAATAGTTTTCATAATTTTTTTCTTGAGACTCAGAGTGTCTTAGTATTTCTAAGTACAATCTATCTTTAAAGTGAGGTATTAATTTAATTATTACATCTTCAAAAATTTTGATTTTGTTTGAATAAAATAGTTTGCCAAATAAATTTTTATAGTTACCGGTAAGAATAATAAGATCATGATTGTTATTAATTAAATCATCTATTTCACAGCAAGGCTCCTGTGATTTCTTGTTTTTAAGATAACTTAATGAGGAGAGTTTTACTAAATTTGTGTACCCTTTTTCTGAAGTTGCATATAAAGTTATTTTTCCTATAATATTATTTAAAAAAATATTAATTTGTGTTCCAATAATTGGCTGCGTTCCGACTTTGCTTATTTTTTCAGCGAACTCTAATGCACCACATAAATTTAAGCTATCAGCTATTCCTATAGCTTTAATTTTGTTATCTTTACAATAATTGGCCAGTTCATCTATTTTTACAGCACCTTCGCATATTGAATATTGAGTGTGGACTTTAATATTATTAAATTCTTTTATTGGGGAGGACATTAACTCGTTTTATATTACCTCTCAAAATACTCAACTTATAATCTGCTTTGTTAGCAAGTTCTCTATTGTGAGTTGCAAAAATTATTGCTTTATTCATTTTTTTTAACTTTAAAAAATATGAAAATATATTTTCTGAAGTTTTATAGTCTAAGTTTCCAGTGGGTTCATCTGCTAAAATAATTTCTGTTTCTGAAACTAAAGATCTTGCTATAGCAACCCTTTGTTGTTCCCCACCTGATAGTTCATTAGGGAAATGATTTTTTCTATCTAAAATTTTTACTTTTTTTAACAGGTTTTCTGATTTTTTTTCAGCTATGAAAGTTTTTTCACCTTTAATTATTAAGGGCATCATCACATTTTCAAGAACCGTAAAGTCTGTTAATAAATTATTATCCTGAAAAATAATTGAAACATTTTCTTTTCTCGCTTTATCCTTATCATTGTTGCTAAAAGTTTTTGTATCTTTATTTTTTAATAAAATTTTTCCATTAGTAGGATAGTCTAATAAGGCTAATAAATGTAAAAATGTTGATTTTCCTGAACCTGATGGACCCACTAAAGCTATAAGATCTCCAGACTTAATCTTAATATTCACGTTATTGAAAAGTTGAATTATTCCATTTTTGTGGTGAAAAGTTTTCTTTAAATTTATTGTCTCTAATAAAGTTTTATTCATATCTCAAAGCTCTAAATGTTTTCATTTTTGATATTTTAATTGACGGAATAATTGATGCGATTGCAGATATGAGTATCGAAAATAAGAAAATCATCGCTATTGAAGAAAAATTTATCTCACTGGGTAAGGTTTCAAGAAAATATACATCCGATGGAAAAATTTCTAAATTTAAAAAACTTGATAGAAATACTCTTACCTTTTCAATATTCAATGCAAATAATACTCCAAAAAAAATCCCAGCTAGAGTAGCAAAAAAACCAATTGTAAAACCTGTTAAGAAAAAAGATTTTTTAATTGAATTATTACTTAAGCCTAGTGTTTTTAAAATTGCAATTTCTTTAGTTTTGTTTTTAATCAGAATAGTTAATCCAGAAATTATATTGAAAGCTGCTATGATTAAGATTAGCGTCAAAATTATAAACATTACATTTCTTTCAACTTTTAAAGCACTAAAAAAAGATTTGTTTAAGTCTGACCAAGAATAAACAAAATAATTTGGGTTTAAATTTTGTATTTTATTCTTATACATGTCAGCTTGTATAGGTTGCTTTAAATAAATCTCAAAATTTTGTTCAAATTCATCTTTATCAAACATAGTAAGAGTATCTTTTAATTCTAAATAAACAAAATTTTTGTCAAATTCATAAAAACCTGTGTTAAACAATCCTTTAACAATAAAGATGTCTTGTTTTGGTAACCCCCCTAAAGGCGTAGCAATCAATGCGGTAGACATTAAACTAATTTTGTCACCAATTTTTAAGTCTAAATCATAAGCTAATTCTACACCTATAAAAGCATCACCACTTGAAATTTCTGTAAAATCACCTTGAGAAATATTTTTCAAAAAATTTAAACTTTCTTTATTTTTTTTGTCTACTCCCTTAATAATTATGCCTTTTGCATTTTGATTATTGAGTATTATCCCCTCACCTGAATACGTTTTTGAAATTTTAAAATTTGAATTTATTTGTCTAATTTTTTTTAAAAAATTTTCCTCAATTTTGAAGCCATTTGGCTGAATAACTATATGTGGATTTAAACCTAAAATCTTTTTTGTTAGTTCAGTTTTAAAACCATTCATTACTGACATTACTACTATTAATATAGCAACACCTAACATTATCCCTAAAAATGAAAAAATAGATATTACTTTTAAAAATCCTTCTTTTTTTTTTGGACGTAAGTTTCTAATTGAAATTAATCTTTCTGCTCTTGTAAACAAATTATTTTTTTAGTTGAGATTTAATATTATCCAGACTCAAAATTTGAATTTTTGATTTTAGTTCTTTAAATTCGTATTTATTCTGCTCTGTTTTAGAACCAATTATTATTTGATATGGAATACCTATTAAATCGTGTTTTTTAAATTTATTAGACATATTCTCATCTACATCGTCTAACAATACGTCAATATTTTGTTTTTTTAATTCTTTATAAACTTTTTCTGCTTTTTCTAGATTTTCTTTGTTATTTTTACTAATATTTACAATTATAACTACGTCGAAAGGAGCAATTGATTTAGGCCATTTCATAATTTCATTATTGTAATTAGCTTCTATAGTAGCACCTACAAGTCTTGAGATTCCTATTCCATAAGATCCCATGCATACTGGAGTTTTTGAACCTCCCTTGTTATCAATTAAACAATTTAGGGGCTTTGAATATTTATCACTAAAATAAAAGATATGTCCTACCTCTATACCTTTTGTTTTCAGTTGATTTTCTTTTTTTACAAATTTGTTAAATTCATCTGACTTAAATTTTTCATCTGTTACTGCGTAAATTGAGGAAAAATCTTTTCTCATTTCCTCTAAAGATTTGTCAGAGGCTTCATATTTGTTTAAATTTATTTCCAAAATGCTTTTGTCAGCATAAATATGACTTTCACCAGTTTCTGCTAAAATAATAAATTCATGGGACAAATCTCCACCAATTGGTCCTGTATCGGCTGCCATCGGTATAGCTTTTAATCCTAAGCGATTAAATGTTTTTATGTATGAGTAAAACATTTTATTATAAGAATTTCTTGCTTGCTCATCGTTAACATCAAACGAGTAGGCATCTTTCATATAAAATTCTCTACATCGCATAACCCCAAATCTAGGTCTGATTTCGTCTCTAAACTTCCATTGAATATGATATAGGATTTGAGGAAGTGACTTGTATGATTTTACGCTAGTTCTAAAAATATCTGTTATTAATTCTTCATTTGTAGGTCCATATAACATTTCTCTTCCTTGTCTATCTTTGATGCGTAACATCTCCTCTCCATAATCTTCGTAACGCCCACTTTCTTTCCATATCTCGGATGACTGAATAGTTGGCATTAGCAATTCCTGGGCACCTATAGAATTTTGTTCTTCCCTTACTATACTCTCTATTTTTTTCATTATTTTAAATCCTAATGGTAACCAAGAATAGATACCTGCAGCTGATTGTTTTATCATACCTGTTCTTAACATTAACTGATGAGATTTTATTTTTGCTTCACTAGGAAGATCTTTCAATATCGGAATAAAAAGTTTGGATAAGTGCATTATTGTAAAAAGTTCCTTATATTAAGAAAATCATTGTTTACAAGATAATATATCACAATAAACAATATAGATGTAATTATAGTTGTGACTAAAAATTTTTTAGCTATATTTGGGTTTTTAGGAGCGCCAGGATCAGACCCCTCTAAACTTTCTTTGAAATTTTCTTTGTTAGACTGTATCCCGATTGGTAAAATTGAAAAAAATACTATCCACCAAATCATCACATAAATTATAATAGACCCGGTTAATCCCATTAAATTCTTGCAATATTGATATTTGTAAATGGTTTTTTTCCAGTTTTTTCTCTTACTATTTTTCTACAATTTTGTTTTATAGTTTCAACTAGATTTTTTTCTTGCTTTTTAGTATCTAAGGAAAATGTTCTACAGATATTCAATATTTCATCCTCCATATCAAAAATAAAATTTTCTATTTCATCACTTTCAGGAATTCCTTTAAATGAGATTATTGGTTTTTTAATTTTACCATTATTTGATACAATGAGTGTAATTTCTAAATATCCGTTAATAGAGAGACTTTTTCTATCTTTGATTGATTGAGAATCAGCTTCGACACCTAGGTTTCCATCTAAATATAATTTTCCTGAAGGAGCTTTATCAATTATCTTAGGTTCTTTTCCAGGTAGGATTCTTATAATATCTCCGTTTTCAATTAACAAAGTTTTAGGTATCTGCATTTCTTTAGCAAATGTTACATGTTCTTTCATATGTCTATGTTCACCGTGTACAGGAATTATACAGTTTGGTTTTACCCAATTATACATATCTTTAAGATCTTCCCTATTTGGGTGTCCAGAAACATGAACAAAAGCATTTTCCTCAGTTATAATTTCAACATCATTTCTAACAATTAAATTTTGTAAATGGTAAAGTTTTTTTTCATTACCTGGAATTATTTTTGATGAAAAAATAACACAGTCTTTGGGCTCTAAAAACACTTCGGGGTGAATACCATTAATAATTCTATTCATCGCACCCATGGGTTCACCTTGACTTCCTGTTGCTAGATATAAGATCTTATTTTTTGCTATATTTTTTGCGTCTTTTAGATCTATTGGTTCAATTAAGTTTCCTAAATATCCGCATTTTTTTGCTGCTTTATAAATTCTTTGCATTGATCTTCCTACCAAACATAAAGATCTTCCTGTTTTCTTTGCACAGTAAAAAATCGACTCCATTCTTGCTACATTTGACGCAAATGAAGTTACTAAAATTCTATTCATTTTTGTTTCCATTATTTTCAATAAATTTTCTCTTACGTCTGCCTCTGATCCTGCTCGGCCCTGATCAAATACATTTGTAGAGTCACAAATCATTGCTGAAACACCTTTTGTGCCGATTTCTCTCAATTTTTTTTCATCTATATTTCTTCCAATTAAAGGATTGGGGTCTATTTTCCAGTCCCCAGTGTGTAAAATTGTACCTAGAGGAGTCGTAATACTTAATCCATTAGGCTCTAATATTGAATGTGTTAAAGATACAAAATCAATATCAAATTTTCCTAGTTTAACTTTTGTATTTAGGGGTACTACATTTAAATATTTTGAAATATCAATTTTTTTTTCTTTAAATTTTTCCTGAATTAAAACTGATGTGAATGGCGTTGCAAAAATTTTGCATTTTAAATTAGGCCAAATATGAACAACTGCCCCTATATGGTCTTCATGCGCATGAGTTAAAATAATCCCCAATAAATCCTCTTTTTTATCAATTATAAATCCAGGGTCAGGAAAAATTATATCAACCCCAGGAATTGAGTCATCAGCAAAAGAAACTCCCATATCAACAATTATCCATTTTTGGTTTTCCTCAGTGCCATATGCATAAAGATTCATATTGCCTCCAATCTCACCAGACCCTCCTAGGGGGCAAAAAATTAATTCATCTTTCATAATAATTCTTTATAAGCTTTTGCAATACCTTTAATTGTAATATTTTCATCTATAGTGGATTTATTTTTTAAATGTTTTTTAAATAATTTAGCATATCCACCTGTCAAAATAATTTTAAATTTTACTTTTGTTTTATTAGAAATTCTTTTAATTATATTATTTATTAATCCTTCATAACCCCAAAGAAATCCAGCGTTTAGTGCTTCATGAGTATTTTTGCCATAATTCTTTTGAATATTTTTTAATTTGAATAAAGGCAGTAAAGCTGTTGAATCACTTAAATTTAAAATTGATAGATCTATACCTGGTGATATTACTCCTCCATCATATACACCATTTTTAACTATATCAAATGTTGTAGCAGTTCCAAAATCTATAATTAAACAATTCTTATATTTTAATGAACCTAAGGCATTAGATATTCTATCTGAACCTAATTGATTATAGTTTTTTACTTTGATTCTTAAAATTTTTTTTATTTTTAAATCTTTTATTTCAAATACTTTAAAATTGTATTTTTTTAGATTATCTCTTATAATTTTAAAAGCTTTAGGTACTACACTAGAAAATAAAACATTTTGAGACAACTTTTTTTTTATTATCTTACTAAAAAATTTTTTTGTTAAATTGTCCTGTAATAATTTTTTTGTTTTAATACTATAAATATGTTTTGATTTAAAATTGCTGTTTAAAATAGATAATTTTGTTAATGTATTTCCAATGTCTCCAACAAGATAATTCATTTCATTTTTTCCTTTAAATGTGAATAATTGTACTGTTTGGTTTTAATAATAAATTTTTCATAAGTTTTTTTAATATCTTTTAAAATTATATCATTATCTACCTTTTTTTTTGAGAAACTTGATAGATTTGTTGTTTTAAGTTTAAGAATAACAGGTGAACTCAATGTATTTATACCCACTCCAACTATCATAAATTTTTTCTTTTTATGATCTATTATTTCTTGTAAAATTCCACAAACTTTTTTATGCTCTATCATTAGATCATTAGGCCATTTTATCTTTATATTTTTACAAACATATTTTGATAAAACATTTCTTAATAAATAAGCGTTTAATTTTGTATATTGTTTTAAATTAATTTTTTTTTCATTTATTTCAAAAAATACAGAAAAAAATAAATTTCCTTTTAAAGAAAGCCATTTTTTTCCCCTCTGTCCTCTGCCATTAGACTGTCTTTTTGATGTAATCAATATTGGCTGTGAAATATTTTTTTTAATTAATTTGATTGCTTCATCATTAGTGCTTTCTACAATTTGATGACTAATTGATTTTATTTTCATTAGACAATGAATAACGAATTTACGATATTATTTAAAAAATACGGATACAAGAAAAAGGTGATTAAAATACTGCAGCTTAAAAAAACAGTAACTTGAACTACTTTATTCTTAACTTTATCAAATGTGCTAGATTTTTCGTCAAAATAAATTATTTTTATAATTCTTAAATAATAAAAAGCAGATATCACAGTAGTAAGTAATCCAACTATAGCTAGGACATACATCTCTTGCTCTAACACAGCTTTAAATACATAAAACTTTGCAAAAAAACCTCCTAGCGGCGGGACTCCAGCTAAAGAAAATAAGATTATTAAAAATGAAATTGCTAAAATAGGATGTTTTTTTGAAACACCTGATAAATCCTCAATGTCTTCTTTATAATTTCCATCTTTTTTCATTAAATATAAACATGAAAATGCCCCTATGTTCATCACTACATATATTGTTATATATAAAACTGAGCTTGCATAACCAGTAATTGAACCCGATGCTACCCCTGCTAAAGCGTAACCAATATGTCCGATTGAACTATAAGCTAAAAGTCTTTTAATATTTTTTTGAACAATAGCTGCTACTGCACCTAATATCATTGATGCAATTGAAATAAAAATCATTATCGTTTGCCATTCTAATAAAATATTAGAAAATGGAACAAACATAAATTTTATTAATAAAGCTAGACCTGCAACCTTTGGAACAACTGCAAAAAAACTTGTTATAGACGTAGGTGCACCTTCATAAACGTCAGGTGTCCACATATGAAAAGGCACTGCTGAAACTTTAAATGCAAGACCTACTAATATAAATACCATAGCGAATATTGCACCAACATTTGTGTCAATTAATTCAAAAGATATTATTTCAAAATTAGTTGAACCTGTAAAACCATATAATAACGAACAGCCGTATAAAAGTAGTCCTGACGATAAAGCGCTTAATACAAAATATTTGATACCTGACTCTGAGGATCTTAGATTATCTCTGTCTATTGATGCTAAAATATAAAGAGCCAATGATTGTAATTCTAAACCTAAATAAAATAAAATTAAGTCATTTGAACTGACCATAAAAAACATTCCTAAAATCGAAATAAGAATAATTATAGGATACTCAAATTTATCTATTTTATTATCATGGATAAAAGATTTAGAAGAATTAAGAACGAATAAGCTTGAAACAAGAATTAACAACTTAAAGAATTGAGAAAAAGAGTCTCTTATAAAGCTTTCTAAAAATATTTTTTCAACATTATTTGGAGAATTTAAAATTATGGTAATTGTAACTATAATTACTATAGAAGATAAATTAAAAACCAAATTAAAACTTCTTTTAATAAAAACTCCTAGCATCAAAATACCAAAAATTGATAAAGTTAAAAATATCTCGGGTAATAAAATGTTTAAGTTATTGATCATTTTTTGCTATATTTATTTCATTCAAAGATTGCTCGTAGTTTGTTATCAAATTATCAACTGAAATATTTAAAGTTTCCATTAAAGGGTATGGATAAATGCCAAAAAATATTACAAGAAAAGCTAATGAGACCAACATTAATATTTCAAGTTTGTTAGTGTCTTTTACGCTTTTGATTTGTTCATTATTAGTTTTTCCAAATATCACCCTTTTTGTAAGCCATAAAATATAGGCGGCTCCCAATACAACACCAAGAGTAGCTAACATAGCCACTATATAATTTTTTTGAAAGCTTCCAGTTAGTATTAAAAACTCACCTAAAAAACCTGTGGTGCCGGGTAATCCAAGAGCTGCTAGAGCAAAAACTAAAAATAAAAAAGAGTATTTTGGTAGATAATTTACCAATCCACCGTAAGTGCTTATAAGTCTAGAATGTAATCTGTCATAAACCACTCCGACACAAAGAAAAAGAGCAGCTGAGATCAGTCCATGGCTAATCATTTGAAATACACTTCCTTCTATACCTTGTTTAGTAAGTGTAAAAATACCCAAAGTTACATATCCCATATGAGCTACTGATGAGTAAGCTATTAATTTCTTCATATCGTCTTGCATTAAAGCTACCAGTGATGTGTAAATAATAGCTACAATACTTAATGTATAAATAAGAGGAGTGAAAAATTCTGATGCTGCTGGAAATAAAGGTATCGAAAATCTTAAAAAACCATAACCAGCCATTTTCAAAAGTATTGCAGCAAGTATTACAGAGCCAGCAGTAGGTGCTTCAACATGAGCATCTGGTAACCAAGTATGAACTGGCCACATAGGAGTTTTAACTGCAAATGAGCTAAAGAAAGCCAGCCATAATAGATTTTGATACTCTCTTGGAATTTTTATTTCCTGTATCTGGGTAATATCAGTTGTTCCAGTCAGCCAGTAAATTGCAATTATCGCTACTAGCATTAAGACTGATCCTAATAATGTATAAAGAAAAAACTTAAATGCAGAATAAACCCTTTTAGGTCCACCCCAAACACCTATAATTAAAAACATTGGTATCAAGCCTGCCTCAAAAAATAAATAGAAAATTACCAAATCTAATGAGCAAAAAACACCAATCATAAAAGTTTCTAGGACTAGAATTGCTATTAGAAATTCTTTTACTCTGTCTTTAACACTATTTATACAAGAGATGATACAAATTGGGGTTATTAAAGCTGTAAGTACAATAAAAAGTATAGATATGCCATCTACTCCTAATTTAAATTTAATGTAATCATTTATCCATGATTTTTCTTCAATAAATTGAAAATCTGGTGAATTTAAATCTAAAGAATACCATAGAAATAAAGACAATACGAAAGTTGCTAAACTCGAAAAAAGAGAGATATAAATTGCGCTAGCATTATTTTTTTGATCTTTTGATAAAAAAATGAATAAAGAACTTACTAGAGGTAAGAAAATAAGAGTCGATAATATTGGGAAATTCATATTAAATTAATATTAAATAAGTTAGTAATATTGATAATCCAATTAACATCACAAATGCATAGTCATAAATAAAACCAGTTTGCAATTTCCCAGCTTTATTGGCTATTATTTTAACTAGTTTTGAGATTCCATCAGGTCCAAACTTATCTATAGTTCCTAGATCTCCTTTTTTCCAAAAAAATAAACCGATCTTTTTAGCAGGATTCACTAAAATTGAATCGTACAGCTCATCTATATACCATTTGTTTAATAAAAAATGATACAACGGTAAATTCGTATTTTTAAAGCTTTCCAAGATTTTAGTATTCGAAATAAAATAATAAAATGATACTGGTATAGTTATAACTACTAAAAAAGGAGTTAGCAGTAAAAACCAAAGAGGTATGTAATCATGTTTTATTTCTTCAAGGAAGAATATGGATGACTTCCAAAATTCACTACTATTATGACCAATTAATGTCTCTTTAAATACATATCCCGCTGAAATTGCTCCTATTGCTAGCAATAGTAAAGGCAATAACATTATTATAGGAGATTCATGAGTATCATTTATGGGGATTGACTTATTATTATAAGGCCCGTGAAAAGTTTTAAAAAAAAGTCTCCAAGAATATATTGATGTCAGTAGAGCTGTGAAAATACCTATGAATACTGCGTAATTGCCTAATGAAGATTTGCTTAAATACGCAAACTCAATAATTGCATCTTTTGAATAAAACCCAGATAAAAACGGAAACCCAGTTAAAGCCAAAGTTCCGATTAACATATAAGCGTATGTATAAGGAAGTTTTTTTCTTATTCCTCCCATTTTTCGAATATCTTGTTCATCTTTAAAAGCATGTATTACCGAACCAGAACCTAAAAATAGTAAAGCTTTAAAAAAAGCATGTGTAAAAAGATGAAACATCGCTACATGGTAAGCACTAATACCTGCTGCAAAAAACATATAACCGAGTTGGCTACAAGTTGAGTAAGCAACAATTTTTTTGATATCATTTTGAACTAGAGCAACAGATGCAGCAAATATAGCTGTAATCATCCCAACAATAGTTACAATATTTAAAGCTACTTGAGAAAATTCAAATAGTGGTGAGCACCTAACAACTAAAAATACTCCTGCTGTTACCATTGTAGCAGCATGAATTAAAGCAGAAACAGGTGTTGGTCCTTCCATTGCATCGGGTAACCAGGTATGTAGCAAAAATTGAGCTGATTTTCCCATTGCTCCTATGAACAAGAATATACAAATTAATGAAATTAAATTCATTTCAAAATTTAAAAATAAAATTTCTTTTTCAGAAAATTGTGAAACAGATTGAAAAACTTCATTGAAATTAATTGTTCCGAAGTAAAAAAAGATTAAAAATATACCTATTGCTAAACCAAAATCTCCAATTCTATTAACAATAAAGGCCTTAATAGCAGCATTATTTGCTGTTTCTTTTTTATACCAAAAACCTATTAATAAGTAAGAACACAAGCCAACTCCTTCCCATCCAAAAAATAATTGTAAAAAATTATCAGACACAACAAGTGCTAACATTGAAAAAGTAAATAGCGAAAGATAAGACATAAAACGGGGTTTATGTGGATCGTGGCTCATATAACCTATAGAGTAAATATGAACTAAAGCTGAAATTAAAGTGACAACCACAAGCATTATTGAGCTTAAAGGATCTATATTAATAGACCAGTTTGCAACAAAATTTCCCGAACTCACCCATTCAAAAATTTTAAAATTTCCGTAGGAATTATTAAAAATACCATTCCAAAATACTATTAATGATAATATTGCAGATAAACTTACAAATATACTAGTGACAATTTCAGAAAATAATTTTGTAAACGATTTGCATATATAACCAACTATAGCTCCTAAAAGTGGAAGAAAGACAATCGCGTATTCCATTTAACCTTTCATCCCATGAATGTCTTCAACTCTAATTGAGCCTTTGTTTCGATAATAAATTACAATTATAGCCAGACCGATTGCTGCCTCAGCGGCTGCAACAGTTAAAGTGAGCATAGTAAATATTTGACCAACAATATCCCCAGAAAATATTGAGAATGAAATTAGATTAATATTTACTGCAAGAAGTATCAATTCTATCGACATTAAAATTACTATAACGTTTTTTCTATTTAGAAATATGCCCATCACACCTAGGAAAAAGATAATTGCCCCTAAAGTTAAATAATGACCTAAGCCTATTTCAATCATCTACTTTTACTCCTTTATAAGATTCTACATTTTTAAGTTCTACTGAGGAGGAGGGGTTTCTCGAAATCTGTTTTAAATAACTTTGTTTTTTTACACCCGGTCTTTCTCTAAAAGTAAGTAATATAGCTCCAATCATTGACAATAAAAGTATGATGCCTGCTATTTGAAAATATAAAATATACTCAGTGTACATTACTAGTCCAAGTTGATGAGTGTTCGATATATTTGATACATTTAAAGTACTACTTGACATTAAATTATCTTTATATTTCCAGCCTCCTACCACAACTAGTAACTCTAAAAATATTAGAACACTCACAATCAATCCAGTAGGTAAATGAGTAGATTTTTTTCCTATAAACCATGATTGTTTTTGTTCAGATACATTCAACATCATTACAACAAATAAAAATAATACTGCTACAGCTCCAACATATACAATTAAAATAATCATTCCTAAAAACTCTGCGCCTACCATTATAAATAAACAGCCAACAGATATAAAATCCAGTATTAAGAAAAAAACAGAATTGACAGTGCTCCTTGACGTAATTACCATTAATGATGAAAATATTGCTATTATAGAAAAAAAATAAAAAAAAATAGAGTGAGCTATCATTTACCTATAAGGCTTATCAAGTTTAATATTTTTAGATAAAACCGACTCCCATCTGTCTCCATTATCAAGAAGTTTTTGTTTATTGTAGTAAAGTTCCTCTCTAGTTTCCGTTGCGAACTCAAAGTTTGGTCCTTGTACAATTGCGTCAACTGGACATGACTCCTGACAAAGTCCACAATAAATGCATTTTAACATATCAATATCATATCTTGTTGTTTTTCTGCTACCATCAGACCTTTCCGTCGACTCAATAGTTATTGCTTGAGCTGGGCAAACTGCTTCGCATAATTTACAAGCGATACATCTCTCTTCACCATTGGGGTATCTTCTCAAAGCATGTTCACCTCTCATTCGAGGACTTATTGGTCCTTTTTCAAATGGATAATTAATTGTTTTTGATTTTTTAAACATTTCCTTTATAGCCATTAACAAACCTTGAATAAATTCAATTAAAAATATTGTTTTTAAAATTCTTATAAGACTCATTAGAAATTTCCTTTTGGTAATTTATCAAAAAAGAATAGAAAACTTGCTGTTAGAATTAAATATATAAGGGAGAAAGGTAAGAATATTTTCCAACCTAATCTCATTAATTGATCATATCTATATCTCGGAACTATCGCTTTAATGAGCGCAAACAAGAAAAACAAAAATAAAATTTTCAGTATCATCCAAATTGGTGCTGGAATTAAGTTTAATGGAAAAATATCAATTATTGGCAACCAGCCACCTAAAAATAAAATAGCTCCCATAGCACACATTAATAGAATATTTGCATATTCTCCTAACCAGAACATTGCATACATCATTCCAGAATATTCTGTTTGGTATCCTGCTACTAACTCTGCTTCGGCTTCTGGTAAGTCAAAAGGTGGTCTATTTGTCTCCGCTAATGCAGATATGAAAAAAATTATAAACATTGGGAATAAAGGAACAACATACCATAAGTCTTGTTGTGCTAAGACTATATCTTTTAAATTAAGAGATCCTACACACAATAAAACGTTGATGATTATAATACCTATCGAAACCTCATAAGAAACCATTTGGGCTGCTGATCTTATGGCCCCTAAAAATGGATATTTTGAATTGGATGCCCAGCCACCCATAATTATTCCATAAACTCCTAGGGAAGAAACAGCAAATAAATATAGAATTCCAACATTGATATCAGACAATACTAGATTTTCACTTAAAGGTATTACTGCCCAGGCAATTAAAGCTAAAGTCATAGTTACTATTGGAGCTAAAATAAAAACAGTTTTATTCGCGCTAGCAGGAATAATGATTTCCTTAAAAACATACTTCAGTGCGTCTGCCAAGGTCTGTAAAAGACCAAAAGGCCCGACAACATTTGGACCTCTTCTTTTTTGGACTAATCCCCACACTCTTCTATCTAACCAAACAATCATGGCTACTGAAACTAAAATAGGCACAAGTAAAAATAATATTTTGTAAATCTCTTGACCTAAAATTTGAAAATATTCATACATAAATATTAGCCAGTTTTTCTTACAGTTTGATTTATTTGCCTACATTCACTCATTGTTTTTGATGCGCGAGAAATTGAATTTGAGTAATAATAATCCAAGGGTTTAATTAAAATTTTTTCACTTATAAATTCACACTTTATATCTTTTATATTTGCTAAAGTTTTTTCTGGAAGCTCGTTTATTTCTGTAAAATTTTGTATTTTTTCTTTTACTTCTTCTCTCAATAATTCAAATTTAAAATTTTTATTATTTTGATCTAACTTTTTTATTATTGAGTTAAAAATTTTCCAATCCTCTTTAGACTCCCCAATTGGATAAGATGCTTTTCTACATTCTTGAACCCTTCCCTCTAAATTCTCGTATAAACTATTTTGTTCTGTATAAGCCGCGCTTGGTAAAATTAAATCTGCTATTTCGGCTCCTCTATCTCCATGGCTTCCTTGATAAATTACAAATTCATTTGTTTTTTTTATTTCTAAATTGTCTGAACCTAAAAGATATAGAAATTTAAATTTTCCACCATTTAATTTATCAAAAAAAGTATAATCACTCTTTTCATTTGGAAAAATTTTTAAATCAGCTAATCCTACTGTAGAAGCGTTTTGAACTAAAACATTCAATGCATTCCAATCTTTAGTAATAAAATTATTTTGCTTTAAAAACTTTTTAATTTCTTCAAAAATATATTCACCACTTTTAAGTTCTAATGCAGATTCTCCAATAATTATTATTGGTTTTTTTGATGATAAAAGTTTTTTTGAAAAATCATTTTCTTTTTTTATAATTTTCAATATATCATCAGTTTTTTTACCTATTATTTGGTAATCGTAAGTAAGTTCTCCCGGATCCCCTATTGAATAAATTGGTACTTTCTTTCGAACATAAGTTTTTCTTATTCTGGCATTTAACATTGTTGCCTCATGTCTTGGGTTAGTGCCTATTAAAAGAATTAAATCACTCTCTTCTATTCCTTGGATAGAAGAGTTAAATATATAGTTCATTTTTTCATCTGAATTTAAATAAAATTTTTTTTCTCTAAATTCTAAATTTTTACTTCCGATAAAATTAAATAACTTTTTAAAAGCTAAGGCGTTTTCTAAACCAACCATATCTCCTATATGTCCAGCAATTTCATCAGGATTTATTTCTTGAAATTTTTTCGATATCAATTCCAATGCTTCATCCCAACTCGATTTATAGAGTTTGTTGTTCTTCTTAATATAAGGAACATCTAATCTTTGTTTAAGAAGTCCGTCACAAGAATATCTTGTTTTATCTGATATCCACTCTTCATTAATTTCATTATTGAGTCTGGGCAATATTCTTTTAACTTCCCAATTGTATGTATCTACTCTTATGTTTGATCCAACTGAGTCCATTACGTCTATACTTTCAGTTTTTTTTAATTCCCAAGGTCTTGCTTCAAATGCGTAAGGCTTTGATGTTAAAGCTCCAACTGGGCATAGATCTATCACATTGGCTGAAAGTTCTGACTCCATTGATTTTTCGAGATAAGTTGTGATCTCCATATTTTCACCTCTTCCAATTGCACCAATTTCAGGAACTCCTGCTACTTCAGTTGCAAATCTTACACATCTAGTACAATGAATACATCTGGTCATTTGGGTTTTTATTAATGGACCCATATACTTTTCTTTCACTTGTCTTTTATTTTCTACAAACCTAGATTTATCTACTCCATAATATAGAGATTGATCCTGCAAATCACATTCTCCTCCTTGATCACAAACAGGGCAGTCCAATGGATGATTGGCTAATAAAAACTCCATAACGCCTTTTCTAGCCTTTTCAACCATTTGGGTATTCGTTTTTATATTCATCCCCTCGGCTGCTGGCATAGCGCAAGAAGCAATTGGTTTTGCAGATTTTTCCATTTCAACTAGACACATTCTACAATTACCAGCGATAGAAAGTTTTTCATGATAACAAAATCTTGGTATTTCAACGTCTGCTAATTCACAGGCTTGCAAGACTGTCATTCCTTTTTCAAAATCTATTTCTTTCCCGTTAATAGTTATTTTAGGCATTTTTATTTTCTAATAAGTGTTGGTCAACTAAATATGGATTATTAATTTTCTTCTTAACTAAAGGTTCTTCTCTACATCTACTATCAATTTCTTCCTTGAAGTGTCTTAGCAAACCCTGTACCGGCCAAGCAGACCCCTCTCCAAAAGCGCAAATAGTATGGCCTTCTATTTGTTTTGTTACATCTTCTAATAAATTTACATCGCTATAAGTTGCTTTTCTTTTGGCAACTCTGTCTAAAATTCTCCACATCCATCCTGACCCCTCTCTACAAGGAGTGCATTGACCGCAACTCTCATGTTTATAAAATCTTGCAATTCTTGCCATGCAGGCCACAATATCTTGCTGTTTATTAATAACTACAATTCCTGCTGTACCTAAGCCACTCTTGTTTTCAATTAAGGAGTCAAAATCCATTGTAATTGTATCACATATTTTTTTTGGTAATAAAGGCATTGAAGAACCTCCTGGAATTACAGCTTGAAGATTATCCCATCCACCCACAACTCCTCCTGCATGCTTTTCGATTAACTCTTTTAAAGGTACACCCATTTCCTCTTCGACATTGCATGGTGCATTTACATTGCCAGATATACAAAAAATTTTTGATCCAGTATTTTTTGGTTTGCCCATTGACGCAAACCATTTACCACCTCTTCTGAGAATAGTAGGTACGACAGCAATAGTTTCAACATTGTTTACTATCGTGGGACACCCATATAAACCTACTAATGCAGGAAAAGGTGGTTTAAGCCTAGGTTGACCTTTATTACCCTCCATGCTTTCAAGTAATGCCGTCTCTTCACCACAAATGTAAGCGCCAGCTCCATAATGAATATGAATGTCAAAATCCCAACCTGACCCACATGCATTTTTTCCTAAAAATTTCTTTTCATAAGCTTGATTGATTGCTTCTTGTAATCTTTTTCCCTCATTTAAATATTCTCCTCTTATGTAAATGTAACAAACGTGCGCATTCACTGCATAACCAGCAATTAAACATCCCTCAATAAGCTTTTGAGGTTCAAATCTTATAATATCTCTGTCTTTGCAAGTACCTGGTTCCGACTCATCTGCATTAATAACTAAATAATGTGGTCTTGAACCAATCTCTTTTGGAGCAAATGACCATTTTAGGCCTGTTGAGAAACCAGCTCCACCTCTTCCTCTTAATTCAGATGTTTTAATTTCATTTATTATCCATTCTCGACCTTTTGAGATTATACTTCCTGTGTTTTTCCAGTCATCTCTTTTAATTGAGTCGTTTATTCTCCAACCATATTCATTATAGAGATTTTTGAATATTTTATTTTCTTCTTTAAGCATGTTTTTCTCCATTGGTAAAAAATTTTTTTTCAGGTGATGTATTTTTACGCCCTCTGTACGAACCTGGTTTTAAAGGTTTTTCGTTTATCAAAGACTCTAAAATTTCAGATGTGTTTTTTTCGTCTAAATCTTCATAATAATCATCATTGATTTGTATCATTGGTGCACTAACACAAGCTCCTAAACATTCAACTTCGACCCATGAACAGTCGCCCTTTTTTGAAATTTCGTTTTCTTTGGGCGATATCTTTTCTTTACATAATTTGACAATTTTATCCGCACCTCTTAATAAACACGGAGTGGTAGTACAAACTTGAATAAAATGTTTACCAACGGGAGCCAAATTGTACATACTGTAGAAAGTAGCTATCTCATAAACAGAAATATATGGCATGGATAAAAGATTAGCGATATGCTTCATTGCTGCTAAAGGTATCCAGTTGTTATTTTGTTTTTGTGCTAAGTATAAAAGAGGCATTACTGCACTTTTTTTATTTTTCTTAGGATATCTTTTTAAAATAATATCTATTTCCTCTGAATTTTTCTTATTAAATTCAAAATTATCTGGTTGTTTATCGTGCACTTTTTTTAAGCTCATCTATCAACCTCTCCAAAGACTATATCAAGAGATCCTAATACTGCTGGAACATCAGCTAACATATGTCCGCGTATTAAATAATCCATTGCTTGTAAATGAGAAAAACCCGGTGCTCTTATTTTACATCTGTAAGGTTTGTTTGTACCATCAGAAATTAAATAAACACCAAATTCTCCTTTCGGTGCCTCAACAGCAGAATATACATCTCCTTTAGGAACTCTGTAACCCTCTGTAAACAATTTAAAATGATGTATTAAAGCCTCCATTGATTGTTTTAAATCATCTCTGTTAGGAGGGGAAATTTTACCATCTATTGACTTTACTGGGCCTTTAGGAATTCTCTCAATACACTGTAGAATAATTTTTACACTTTCTCGCATCTCTTCAATTCTACAAAGATAACGGTCATAACAATCACCGTTTTTTCCAACGGGTATTTTAAAATCTAAATCTTTATAAATTTCGTAAGGTTGAGATCTTCTTAAATCCCATGGAACTCCTGAGCCCCTTAACATCACTCCTGAAAAACTATGATCTAAGGCTTCTTGTTTTGTTACTATTCCAATCTCAACGTTTCTTTGTTTAAAAATACGGTTATCAGTTAGCAATCCCTCTAAATCATCAATTATTTTTGGAAATGATCTGCAAAACTTTTCTATATCTTCTATTAATTTCATGGGTATGTCTTGGTGCACACCTCCAGTTCTAAAATAATTTGCGTGAAGCCTAGATCCAGATGCTCTCTCATAAAAAGTCATTAATGTTTCTCTTTCTTCAAAACCCCAAAGCGATGGTGTTAAAGCTCCAACGTCTAAAGCCTGCGTTGTAACGTTAAGAATATGACTTAAAATCCTTCCTATCTCACAAAATATTACTCTGATATACTTAGCTCTAATCGGAACGTCTATTTTAAGAAGTTTTTCTGCTGCCAACGCAAAAGCATGCTCTTGATTCATTGGAGCAACATAATCTAATCTATCAAAATAAGGTAAAGCTTGTGTGTATGTTTTCTGCTCTATAAGTTTTTCAGTTCCTCTATGAAGTAATCCAATATGTGGGTCGGCTTTCTCAACAACTTCTCCATCTAACTCAAGAATAAGTCTTAGTACTCCATGCGCAGCTGGATGCTGAGGTCCGAAATTTAAACTCATTGATTTAGTTTTTTTTGGCATTTTTTTCCGATCTTTTAACTTCTTTTATATAACTAGTTCCTTCCCAAGGACTTTCAAAATCAAAATTTCTATAATTTTGTTCTAATTTTACTGGTTCGTAAATTACTTTTTTCTCCTTTTCGCTATATCGTACTTCATTAAAACCTGTTAAAGGGAAATCTTTCCTTAAAGGATGGCCTTTAAAACCATAGTCTGTTAAAATTCTTCTTAAGTCAGGATGGTTTTTAAATTTTATACCATACATATCAAAAACTTCTCTTTCCATCCAATTGGCTGAAGGAAAAATTTTTGTAAGTGAGACAATAGATTGCTCAATTTGAAATTTGATTAAAAGTTTTAAGCGAATGTTTTTTTCGTGTGAAAGAAATAAATAAACTAAATGAAATCGTTTCTCATCTTCTGGATAGTCAACTCCTGCTATATCAATTAATTGTCTAAATTTACAATTTTCATTTAGTTTTATAAACTGGACCACTTCAATTAAATCTTTTTCTTCAATCTGAATCAATAATTCTTCATTTTCAATTGTCGATTTTTGAATTTTAGTTGTTAATTCAGAATTAACCAATCTTTCGATTTTTTTTAAAATTTCTAACATCTTACCTTTGTAAAGTTCCTTCTCTTCTTATTTTTTTTTGTAGTTGTAAAATTCCATACAAAAGTGCTTCAGCAGATGGTGGGCAACCTGGAATATAGATATCTACCGGTACAATTTTATCACAACCTCTTACTACAGAATAAGAATAATGATAGTACCCACCTCCATTCGCACAGCTCCCCATCGACACAACGTATCGTGGTTCAGGCATTTGGTCATAAACCTTTCTTAAAGCTGGAGCCATTTTATTTGTTAATGTTCCAGCGACTATCATTACGTCTGATTGTCTAGGTGAAGCTCTAGGAGCTGCTCCAAATCTTTCTAAGTCATATCTTGGCATAGATGTTTGCATCATTTCAACAGCACAACACGCCAACCCAAAAGTCATCCAATGAAGCGATCCTGTTCTAGCCCAGTTGATTAAGTTTTCAGAAGAAGTTGTAATGAAACCCTTTTCCGCAAAATTTTTAGCTAAGTCTTTAAATTCTTCTGGTATCTCTTTCTGCTTATCTGAAAATGATCCTAATTTTATTCCCATTCTAATGCTCCTTTTTTCCATTCATAAATAAAACCGATTGTTAAAACACCTAAAAAAATCATCATTGACCAAAAACCTAGATGACCAATAGATCCTAGAGAAATAGCCCAGGGAAACAAAAATGCTATTTCTAAATCAAAAATAATGAACAAGATGGCTACTAGATAAAATCTTACGTCAAATTCCATTCTCGAGTCATCAAAAGCGTCAAAGCCACATTCATAGGCTGATAATTTTTCTGGGTCTGGATTTGATGGAGAGGATAGATAGTTAATTACTATAAAACCTATGCTTAAAAATAAAGCTATAAATAAAAAAATTATTATAGATAAGTAATCGGATAAGAAGTTATAAATCATTTTTTTTTATCAATATCTACCCTAATACTTTAAAGTTTAGGGACTCTTATATTAACGTTACTAGATTTATAACATTTAAAACCTGGGTGTACAGAGTAAGATGGTAGCAGTTCAGTTGATTATAAAGTCAACAACTCATTAGTAAATAGCCTACATGAAAATGATTATCAATTAGTGGCGGGAGTGACCGGGCTCGAACCGGCGACCTCCTGCGTGACAGGCAGGCGCTCTAACCAAACTGAGCTACACCCCCACAGAATCAATGGTGGGCGGTAAAGGACTCGAACCTATGACCCTCTCGGTGTAAACGAGATGCTCTACCAACTGAGCTAACCGCCCTATTTAAACAAAAACGAGATATACAGTAAATTATTTATAAAGTAAAAAAGTATTTAAGTTTTGATAAATAGCAGTAATATTGAATTATTATGATTCTAAGCTGTAATTCTTGCGGCAAAAAATTTGTAGTGCCAGATAACGCTATTACCGAAGCTGGCAGATTAGTACAATGTAGCGCCTGCGGAAATAAATGGAAACAATTCCCTATAGAGATTGCTGAAAAAAAGGAGGTAATCTCAAAACCTGTTGCTAAAAAAAATATCACTAAACCTGTAGGCCCAAAAAAACCAATAAAACCAGAAAAACCTAAAAGTCCTAAAAGAAAAGTTCCAAAAAGGAAAAGAGAAATAAATTTATACTCTCCAGAATATCTTGCTAAAAAACATGGTATCAAAATAAAAGACTCAAGCCCAGAAAATATAAAAAAAAGTGTTGTAAAAGAAAAAGTTACTTTTGGCTTTTACAGTTCACTGCTAGTATTTTTAGTACTCATAATATTTTTTTCAAGAACTTTGTATTTTATACAACCTTTTGTAATAACATTATTACCTAGCGCTGAGTTTTATTTAAGTTATTATTTTGAAAATATAAGAAATTTATTTGAAATTTGGAAAAGTCTAATTACTTTTTATTAATCTCTAAATCCTTAATATTTATAAATTTATCTGACAAATTAGCGTTATTGTTTTTTATATCTTTAAAAAAGTTCCAAGCTAAAACTACTAAAGTGTTTTTTTTATCTTTAATATGAGATTTATTTTTAATAGGGATTTTAACGCCTGGAATAAATTTATTGTGTTTTAACTTGTTATCCTCTACAATAAAATCAATTTCATTGGAAATACCAAAAAAATTTAGAGCAGTAGTAGCCTTAGCTGGAGCTCCATAACCTATAATTAAATCATTTTTATCTTTTAATTTTTTAATATTTTTTCTTACATTTTCCCTAATTTTATAAACCTTATCTCCAAATTCTTGATATGTTTTAAATTTTTTTATTCCAAACTTTGTTTCTTCATCAAGCATTTTTTTCACACTATTTTCAACTTTCACTTTGTTCGTTCTTTTAATATAGACTCTAATTGAACCACCATGCGTATCAACTTTTTCAGCATTATAAATTGTTGCTTCAAATTGTTTGAAGAAATAAGTCAATGAAGTTAATGACCAATAATTGTAATGTTCATGGTAAATATTATCAAAAGTTAAATCTTTTAAAGTATTCATTAAATACTGTACCTCAATAATTATAACACCTTTTTTACTCAATAATTTTAACATGCATTTTGTCATTTCTTTTAATTTGTCAGAGTGTGCAAATACATTTGATGCTAAAATTAAATCTGCATTTTTTTTAATCTTTTTAAGATTTTTTTCCTCTAAAAAACCATTAAAAGTTTTTATCTTATTTTTATTAGCTAATTTCGCCAAATTTTTAGCTGGCTCTATTCCGAGTAAATTTTTAAAACCGAGCTCCTTAAAAGGTCTTAGTGCAACACCATCATTACTTCCAATATCAATAATATAAGATCTTTTCTTATTTAACTTTATTTCTTTAATATATTTTTTTGCAGCTTTAACGAAATGTTCTCGAAATACTTTTGAGGTAGATGAGGTATATAAATAATTTGAAAACATTTTTTTAGGATCTACAGACACAGAAAGTTGACAATTGTGGCATTTATCGCAATAGTTTACTTCTAAAGGATATAGTTCACACTTTTCCTCTTTTTTTTTTAATAAATTATTTGCTAATGGTTGATATCCTAACGAAACAACTCTTTTTAAATTAGTATTACCACATGACCTACATTCAAATTTATAACATTCTAATAATAATTTTTTTTCTTTTTCACTTACAAATTCATGCTTAATTGTGTGAGTAATACCATAATTTTCATGGTCTCTCTCGCCTCTTACTAAGTTTAAAAACGTAGTATCTTTTGTAAAAACCATAGTGTGTGCTACATTTGGTTTAATAACAGATAGTTGCCCTTCGTTAACAACTTGAGTCATTTTAGGAGAGTTGGAATTTATAATATCTTGAAAGACTTCTATTATTTGCCCTTTTGTAAATAAGCACTTTTGCTCTTGTTGTGGATGATAATGATTTGCTCTTATAGTGCCTTTTTTAGATTCAATTAGTCCAATTAGGTTTATAGGTTCAGTAAGTTCATGATTACTTATTTTACCTCTTTTATCAATAAACACGCCTTCCCCATCTCGAACATGCTCTAGCTCTTTTGATAAATTTTGATTAGACCATTTTAAAATCATCTCTTTAATACTTTCATCGAGATTATATAAAAAATTGAAGCCTGCTTTTTTAATTTTTTTATTTGATAAAGAAAATCCTAAATTGGGGATTTCATCATTAGTTTCTCTTAAAGTAATTTTAGGGTTATATTTTTTACAAATTTCTGCAACTTCTTTAACAGTAAGAGTATCTTTAGTTAAATTGAATATATCAGAACTTAAGTCTTCTCTTTCTTCCATGAATTTAAAACATCTAGCAACATCTATAAGTGGTACTAAGCTTTTTATTTGCTTGCCTCCTGAAAATAATTTTAAAGTACCATTTTGTGACGCTACTTTTGAAAATAAATTTGGCATTATATCTATTCGAGCAGTATCCGTTGAGTATCCATATACTGAGCCCAATCTTAAAATAATATAATTTTTACCTGATTCTTTAAGTTGTTTTTCATTTAAAGCTTTAGATGTCGAATAGGATAATATAGGTTTTGTGTTTTCATTTTCTCCTATATCATTTTTAACTTTTTCAATACCTTCGAAAACTACATGAGTTGAAGGAAAAATTATCTTACAATTATCATTTATTACATCTAATATATTTTGAGTACCTTCCTTAGCAACAAGTTTTATTTCTTCGTCTTTTTTAGCAGAGGACTCCCCTTGTGTTCGTGGAACATCAGTAATACCAGCTAAATGATGAACTATATCAGCATCACTAAAATATTTTTCAATAAGTTCCTTATTTAGTATATCCCCTTGAATAAATTCTATATTCCAGTTTCGCAACTGATTTACTCGCTCTGAGACAAACCTATTATCAATAACAGTTATCTTATGATGCCAGCTAAAGCCAGAATAAATTTTACAAAGTTCTGTCCCAATATATCCAAGTCCACCCGTAATAATGATTTTTTTTTTCATTTAAATGTCAATTTTATTTACTTATATTAATTTTTATTATAACTCAATTATTATGAATATCTACGACTGCTTCATGTATTGTGATGAAGATCTACTTTTAGATTTGAGACTTAATACCTTAGACAAATACGTAAAAAAATTTGTGATATCAGAAGCAACTTATACCCATAATGGAGATAAAAAAAAATTAAAGTTCAATATTAATAATTATCAAAAATTTAAAGATAAAATAAACTATATTGTAGTCGATGAAAAACCACCGAACATTTTAGAACTTGAAGAGGGCGAGCATGAAGATAAGAGAGGAGAAAAACTTATTTTAAACGGAATGGCTAGAGACTTTTTCCAAAGGGAAAAACTTAATGAAGGAATAAAAAAAGCAGAATATAATGACTTAATATTAATAAGCGATTTAGATGAAATACCTAACTTAGACAATTTTAATTTTTCAGATATTAAAGATCAAATCTTTGTGTTTGAACAAAAAATTTTCTATTATAAACTTAATTTATATTATGATAAGTTTAAATGGTTTGGAACAAAGGCAACTAAGAAAAACAATTTAATATCTCCCCAATGGTTGAGAAATATTAAAGCTAAAAATTACCCTAGCTGGCGGCCTGACGTACTTTTTTCAAAAAAGAAATATTCTAATTTGAGATTTATTAATAATGGAGGGTGGCATTTTACTTGCCTTAAAACTCCCGAAGAACTTGAAAAAAAACTTTTAAATTTTGCTCATCATTATGAATTTGAGGAAAGTGGATTAAAATTCAATGATTTAAAAAAAATAGTTTCTGAAAAAAGAGTTGTTTATGATCATAATGTTGACTCTAAAAGTTATAAATGGTCTGGAAAAGTAAAATTAAAAAAAATAAATAATGATTTTTTACCACGTTATATTTCATCTAATTTGGATAAATATAAAAATTGGTTAGACTAATTTAATGTCTGCTTAGTTCTTTTTTAGACTTGTTTTTATCTGAAATTTGATCAACATCGACCCATTCAACTCTCTTCAGAGGTTTTGTTAAAGCGATTTTTAAAACCTCATCAACGTTTTTAACCGTAACCACCTCCATTTTAGCCAAAATTGTTTTAGGTACCTCACTTAAATCTTTTTTATTTTCTATTGGAATTAAAACTTTCTTTATTCCGGCTCTATGAGCAGCTAAAAGTTTCTCTTTTAAACCACCAATAGGTAAAATAATCCCCCTTAAAGTAATTTCACCCGTCATAGCGATATTCTTATCTACAGGTATTTCAGTTATTGCCGATACTATAGATGTAACCATTCCAATACCTGCTGATGGACCGTCTTTTGGTTGTGCACCTTCAGGAACATGAATATGAAAATCTTTTTTATCAAATAAAGGAGGTATGATACCGTAATCTAAGCTTTTTGATCTTATATAAGACTTTGCAGCTTTAACTGACTCTTGCATGACATCCCCAAGTTTTCCAGTGATTTGCATTTTACCTTTCCCTGGCATAACTGCAGACTCAATTTTAAGTATTTCTCCACCTACCTCTGTCCATGCTAAACCTGTTACCACTCCAACTCTATCTTCGGCTTCAATTTCTCCGTAATTAAATTTTTGTACTCCTAGCAAATCTTTCATGTCATCAATCGTAATCGGATTGTTTACCTTTTCCTTGTTGTCTATTTTTTTGACAAGTTTTCTTGCAACTTTAGATATTTCTCTCTCAAGGTTTCTTACACCAGACTCTCTTGTATAGTCTCTAATAATATTTCTATTTACCTTTTCTGATATGCTCCATTCTTCTTTCTTTAATCCATTATTTTCACTTTGTTTTGGTATTAAAAACTTTTGAGATATATTAACCTTTTCGTCTTCGGTGTAACCTGATAACCTTATAACTTCCATCCTGTCGAGAAGTGGAGGTAAAATGTTTAACGTATTAGCTGTAGTAACAAACATCACGTCAGAAAGATCATAATCAACTTCAAGATAGTGATCATTGAAATCTTTATTCTGCTCTGGGTCTAAGGCTTCTAATAGAGCAGAAGAAGGATCTCCCCTATAATCATTTCCAACTTTATCAATTTCATCCAATAAAAAAAGGGGATTTTTAGTTCCAGCTTTTTTCATCATTTGAATTATTTTGCCTGGTAAAGAACCAATATAAGTTCTTCTGTGACCTCTTATTTCTGCCTCGTCTCTTATACCTCCAAGAGATATTCTGATAAATTTTCTGTTAGTTGCTTTGGCAATAGATTTTCCAAGAGATGTTTTGCCTACACCAGGAGGACCCACTAAGCACAAAATTGGTCCTTTCATTTTTTGAATTCTTTTTTGAACTGCTAAAAACTCAATTATTCTATCCTTTACTTTTTCAAGTCCGTAATGATCCTCATCTAAAATCTTCTGAGCGTTATTTAAATCTGTATTAATCTTTGATTTTTGAGACCAAGGTAACTCAGTCATCCAGTCTAAATAATTTCTAACGACAGTTGCTTCAGCAGACATTGGGCTCATAGATTTTAATTTTTTTAATTCTGACAAACATTTATCTTTTGCTAACTTGGGCATTTTAGCATTTGCTATAGCTTTTGTGAGGCTTGATAACTCATCTTTTCCTTCATCAATTTCTCCTAACTCTTTCTGTATAGCTTTTAATTGCTCATTTAAATAATATTCTCTTTGAGTTTTCTCCATTTGATTTTTGACTCTACCTCTAATTTTTTTCTCTACTGAGAGAACGCCTGTCTCTTTTTCAATAAACGAATAAATTTTTTCTAATCTTTTTTTTAAGTCTGTTATTTCCAGTAATTCTTGCTTTTCTAAAATTTGTATATTCAAATTTGATGAAATATTATTAGCTATTTGAGAGGCGTTTTTCAAATTTCTTAAGTTGTTTGTACCATCATTAAACTCTTTTTTATTAAGAATTAGTAATTTTTCATATTTTTTAATTAAACCTTGAGCAAAAATATCAAGTTCTTTTGAAACATTTTTATCTTCTTCAATTTGAACTTCGCAATTAATAAATTTCTCTTTTTGTTCAGTATATTTTAGAATTTTTACTCTTTTTTCTCCTTCAACTAAAACTTTAACTGTGCCATCTGGCAGTTTTAATAATTGAAGCACTTTACTTAAACATCCATACCCAAAAAGATCCTTGCCTTCGGGATCATCTATCTCTGAATTTTTTTGAGTGACTAAAACAATAGACTTATCAGATTTCATGACTTCTTGTAATGCTTTAATAGATTTATCTCTTCCCACAAATAATGGAACAACCATCGACGGAAATATTACTATGTCTCTTAACGGCAGAAGGGGTTTTAAATAAGAAGCTTGCATATTATAGTTATATGTTAATTATAATAGTAATTTCAAGAAACAAATTTAAATCAAGCTACTGATGTTGATTGTTTTTTACCATATGTGACAATCGGTTCTGAATTGCCTTTAACAGAAGGTTTGTCTATTGTAACTTTGATAACATCTTCCATATCTGGTAGCTCAAACATTGTTTTTAAAAGAATGTTTTCTAAAATTGACCTCAAACCTCTAGCTCCAGTTTTTTTGGATATAGCTTTTTTTGCTATTTCATTAATAGCATCATCTTGAAATTCTAAATCTACATTTTCAAATTCAAAAAGTCTTTTGTATTGTTTAATTAATGAATTTTTTGGTTCCTTTAAAATTTTTACCAAAGATTTTTCATCTAGATCATCCAAGGTGGCTACAATAGGCATCCTTCCTATAAACTCAGGTATCAAACCGTATTTAATTAAATCTTCTGGTTCCAATTGTTTCATAATTGTTGATAGAGGTTGTTCTTTATAATTTTTAACTTTCGCACCAAATCCTATTGAGGTTTCTTTTCCTCTGCTATCAATTAATTTATCTAATCCTGCGAATGCTCCCCCACAAATAAACAATATATTTGTTGTATCGACTTGCAAAAATTCTTGTTGAGGATGTTTTCTTCCCCCTTGAGGAGGAACACTAGCTATTGTTCCCTCCATAATTTTTAATAATGCCTGCTGGACACCTTCTCCAGAAACATCTCTTGTAATAGATGGATTTTCTGATTTTCTACTAATTTTGTCAACTTCATCAATGTAAACTATTCCTCTTTGTGCTTTTTCAACATTATAGTCTGCTGCTTGCAAAAGTTTTAAAATTATATTTTCAACATCTTCTCCAACATATCCAGCTTCTGTTAAAGTTGTTGCGTCTGCCATAGTAAATGGGACATCCAAAATTCTAGCTAGAGTCTGAGCAAGCAATGTTTTTCCACATCCAGTAGGTCCAACTAAAAGAATATTAGACTTAGATAGTTCTATGTCTTTATGATTTTTAGTTTCATGACTTAATCTCTTATAGTGATTATGGACTGCTACTGAAAGTATCTCTTTTGCAAATTTTTGACCTATAACGTAATCATCTAAAACATTACAAATTTCTTTTGGCGTAGGAACTCCGTCTTGATGTTTTACTAGAGAACTTTTGTTTTCTTCTTTAATAATATCCATACAAAGCTCAACACATTCATCACAAATAAATACTGTTGGTCCAGCGATAAGTTTTCTTACTTCATGTTGGCTTTTGCCACAAAAAGAGCAGTAGAGAATATTTTTATTATTTTTTTCAGTCATTTCGAATCAATTAGCTTATAATAAATGTCTATATTATTCATATCAAGCTGAAGTTGTAAATAGTTATATATATAGTGCTTTATTTTCTTTTTTCCACAACAGAGTCAATCAAGCCGAATTTTTTTGCATCTTCAGCTGTCATAAAATTATCACGTTCTAAAGCTTTAGCTATTTCATCAACTGATTTACCAGTATGTTTTGAATAAATTTTATTTAGTCTTTCTTTTAAAGATAGTATTTCTTTAGCATGAATTTGTATATCAGTTGCTTGACCTTGAAAACCTGCTGACGGTTGGTGAACCATTATTCTTGAATTAGGCAAAGAATATCTTTTACCTTTTTCTCCTGCTGCCAATAAAAAAGATCCCATCGAAGATGCTTGTCCAATGCATAGTGTTGAAACAGGTGAATTTATGTATTGCATTGTGTCATAAATTCCTAATCCGGCAGTCACCAAACCACCTGGACTATTAATATAAAAATTTATTTCTTTGTTTGGGTTCTCAGACTCTAAAAATAAAAGTTGCGCTGTAACTAAAGATGCTACCGCATCATTTACTGGACCAACTAAAAAAACTATTCTTTCTTTTAAAAGTCTTGAATAAATATCGTAAGCTCTTTCACCTTTGCTTGTCTGCTCAACAACCATAGGGATAAGACTATTCATTTTTTCTTCAAAATCGCGACTCATAATTGACTTATACAACTATTGATTACTTTTTACTAATTTTTTTTGTTTAACTTATCTTTATTTGAAGATTTGGTTTTTTGTGCTTGCTTATTATCTATATTTGGTTTGTTAAATTCACTAATAATTTTTTCTGCTTCTTTAGTATCGATTTCTTTAGAATTAATTTTAATTTTAGTTTTTATCAAATTAATAATTTTTTCTTCATATAACGAGCCTTTTAAACTTTGAGAGGCACTTGGATTTTTTTGATAATAATCAAGCACCATCTTTTCCTGTCCAGGCATTCCCTTTATTTGTTTTTGTATTTCTTCTCGAACTTCTTCATCTGAAACTTTTAAATTGTTTTTTTCTCCTAGTTCATTTAAAACTAGACCAAGTTTAATTCTTGATTTTGCTAATTTCTCATTATTACTTTTATGTTTTTCTTTGTCTTCAGGTTTTAAATTTCTTGTCATTACCTCTATTTCTTGCTCAATTAAATTTTTTGGTAAATCTAAATCATGAGTTTTTTCAATTTGATCTAAAATTTCTTTTTTTGTTATTGAATTTAAAGCTTGAGAATATTGACTTGAAATTTGTTTTTCAATTAAAATTCTTAAATCAGCCAAATCTTTAGCTCCCATCATCTTAGCAAACTTATCATCAATTTTATTTTCAATAGCTTTTTTTACATTAGAAATTTTACATTCAAATTTTGTTTTCTTATTAGCTAACTCTTTTTTTGGATGATTAGCTGGTAAAACTGCATCAACAACTTTTGTGTCACCTTTTTTAACTCCAACTAATTGTTGATCAAAACCTTTTAGAAATAAATCTTTTCCTAGCTCTATTTGCACACCTTTTCCATCACTTCCCTCAAATTTACTTCCATCTGCAGCAGCAGAGTAATCAAATGTTATTTGATCTCCCGTTGTGGCTTTCTCATTGTCTTTCTTTTCTTCAAACTGTTTATTTTGTTTTGAGATTTCTTTTAATTTTTCATCAATTATTTTTTTTTCTATTTTTATTTTGTATTCATTCGCTTTAAATTTATCTAAAGGCTTCAATTCAATGTTTGGCAGACAATCGATTTGTAATTCATAATTCAAATCTTTGCCTTCCCCAAATTGTTTAAGGTCTATTTTTGGATGTCCTGCTATTTTTAATTTTTTTTCTGTAATAGCTTTATTTGAAGTTTCTCTTAAAACTTTATCTATAACTTCACCGTAAATTGACTTTCCAAACTGACTTTTAATCACTGAAGGCGGAACTTTACCCGGACGAAAACCTTTTAGAGAAACTTCTTTTTGAAGTTCAGCCAGTCTTTCATCAATTTTTGTTTGTATTATTTTTTTATCAACAATAATTGATAAAATTGTTCTTAAACCTTTTTTTGATTGTACTTCAATTTTCATAATTTTTTTTGGTGGGCAAGAAGAGACTCGAACTCTTAAGCCTTGCGGCACTGGTTTCTAAGACCAGCGCGTATACCAATTCCGCCACTTGCCCAATTTAATAATCGGTTTTTTATATATCAAATTAGTTTTTTGTTAAACGATAAAGTCTTAAATAGACTATTGTATAGATTAAAATTAAAGAGAAAAACCAATACTTACACACTAAACTGTTATCTATAAAATATATGCTTGGTAAAACTAGAATTGTATAAACAAAGTTAATTATAATAGAATTGATGTAATTACTTTTTTCTGGTCCAAAAATACTATTAATTTTTTTATATATAAGCATATGCAAATGACTGTCGTCTGGAAAAACAGGAGATTTGTTTTGATAGACTTTTCTAAAAAAAGAAAAAAATACCTCAAAAAATAAATAAAATAATAATATGCAATAAAAAAATGATGATAAACCAGGATTAATGTTATTTGTATAAATTACATTCAAAGCCACTAAACTGCCTATTAAATATGAACCACTGTCACCTAAAAAAATTTTGGCTTTTGGAAAATTAAAAATCAAAAAAGAAATCAATATTATAATTTGACCGGTTAAGAAAAATGAAAATTTAAGATGGTCGTTACTCAAATTTACAAATAATAATATCGAATTTATTATTATTAAGTTTATTGTCAAAAGACCGTTAAATCCGTCTATTAAATTAGCTCCATTTATTATAAATAAAAAACATAATACTATAAAAAAACTAGAAAAAATTTCGTTTTCTAGCCAGTAGTTTAAAAATACTAAATCTACATTGTCTATTTTAATTGAAAATAGATTAAAAAATATTGATAGAGAAATTATCATTAATATAAGCCTTAGATTTGGACTTATCTTAATTTTAATATCATCTAAATATCCTATTAAAAATAAACTTATTCCTAC
This sequence comes from uncultured Pelagibacteraceae bacterium, assembly GCA_902522955.1. GTDB lineage: Bacteria > Pseudomonadota > Alphaproteobacteria > Pelagibacterales > Pelagibacteraceae > Pelagilacustribacter. The sequence goes on along the minus strand of CABYXR010000002.1, from coordinate 11,981 downwards.
GAAAAGATAAATATAAAGAATTTGCGAATATAATAAAAAATAAATAAATAAAAAAAATAAAAATGATAAAAAACATCCTATTCCACCACTTCTGGAAATAGCTTGATCATGAAAAGATTGAGGTTTTGAAAAATCTTTATCCATAAGAACACCATTCATATTTTTGTTTGATATTTTTTCAATTATCAGAAAAATAAAAAAAGTGATTAATGCTAATATTGATAAAAAACCAAGTTCTATTGATTCTGTTTGCATTTTATTCTTTAATACCTTTATTGTTTTTTTTTACGATATAAATACCCATTATTATTATAACTAAAGAAATTAGAACTCTCCAAGTTATTATCTCATCCATCAAAAAATATCCAAATATTACTCCAAAAATAGGAATTAGATAAGCAACTTGAGTTTGAAAAACTAAGCCGTTAACTGTAAGAATTCTAAATCTAATCAACCAAGCTAACCCGGTTGCAACTACGCCTAGATAAAATAATGCTAAAGTAGACTCTATTGTTGGTGTTAATCGCCATGGAGTTTCAAACAATATTGAGAGTGGAAATAAAAAAATGATAGACCATAAAGTGGTAGATGTAGTTACATTTTCATTGCCTTCTTTTTTTAATTTAAGAGTCATTATTCCCCCTATAGAATAAAAAGTTGACCCTACAATTGTTATCAGTGCATAAATGTAATTATTCTCATTGATAATTAATTCATCAAAAAATAAAAAAACAACTCCAGAAAAACCGACCAAGATACCTATTGATTTCAAAAAAGTTATTTTTTCATCTTTGGTAAAAAAATGAGCTAAAATTGAACCACTCATAGGTGTGGTGCTCATTAGCATTGCAGCTAAATAACTATTAATTTCACTTGTTCCAATAGCTATTAATGTGAATGGGATAGCAATATTACAGAGTCCAATTAAAGCATATGGTTTCCAATTATTTGAGAAGGCTTTAATTCTAATATTTTTAAATTTGCATAGTATATAAAGAGGTATACTTGCAAAAATAACTCTTATTAAAGCTAAAGTGAACGGCTCGTAAGAATAAGTAGCTATTTTTATATTAAAAAAAGAAGATCCCCAAATTAACCCCAATAGTGTTAAAAGGATTATATCAATTGATCTAGCCTCTCTCATTTCAAGTAGTGATTGTATTATGTGTAAAATGCATATCAGATATATGATTTTAAATATACATTTAAAAAACTTCAGTATATATGTTTAGAAGTTTAATTATCTAATTAAAACTGTACTAGGAGATCAATGAGCGCAAAAAATGTTCTTAAATTGATAAAGGATAAGCAAGTAGAGTATGTAGATCTAAGATTTACAGACCCAAGAGGCAAACTACAACACGTAACTCAAGATTTGCAAACAGTTGATGAGGATATGCTTAACGATGGAATTTTTTTCGATGGTTCATCAATAGCTGGTTGGAAAGCAATTAATGAATCTGATATGATTTTAAAACCTGATTTATCAAGTAATTTCATTGATCCTTTTTTTTCACATACTACCTTAGTTCTTTTTTGTGATGTAATGGATCCAATTACAAAAACCTATTATGAGAGAGATCCTCGATCAACAGCAAAAAAAGCTGAGGCGTACCTAAAAAAGACTAATATCGGAGATCGAGCTTATTTTGGCCCAGAACCAGAATTTTTTGTATTTGATGATGTAAGGTTCACTAACCATATGAATAAGGTAAGTTATGAAGTCGATAGTTCGGAAGGTCCTTATAACACTGGAAAAGAATACGAGAATGGAAATATGGGACATAGGCCTAAAGTCAAAGGAGGGTACTTCCCTGTTCCGCCAGTCGATAGCGCTCAAGACTTAAGATCTGAATGTTTAAAAGCAATGAAAGATATGGGTGTAAAAGTAGAAAAGCATCATCATGAAGTTGCACCTAGCCAACATGAACTTGGAACGTTATTTAATACTTTAGTTAATCAAGGTGATGCTATGCAAATTTATAAATATGCCGTTCATAATGTAGCTCACTCGTTTGGTAAAACAGCCACATTTATGCCAAAACCAGTAAAAAATGATAACGGTTCAGGGATGCACGTTCATCAATCAATATTCAAAGGTGAGAAGCCTTTATTTGCTGGAGATAAATACGCGGGTTTATCTGAAGATTGTTTGCATTATATTGGTGGAATTATTAAACACGCAAGAGCACTTAATGCTTTTTCAAATGCCTCAACAAATAGTTATAAACGATTGATACCTGGTTTTGAAGCTCCTGTATTATTAGCATACTCATCACGAAACAGATCTGCAAGTTGTAGAATACCGTTCAGCACAAGTAAAAAAGGTAAGAGAGTAGAGGTTAGATTTGGAGATGCATCTGGAAATCCATATTTAACATTCGCTTCAATGTTGATGGCTGGTTTAGATGGAATTAAAAATAAGATCAAACCTGGTAAGCCAATGGATCAAGATTTGTATGCATTAAGCCCTGAGGAGGTTAAGGGTATTCCAACTGTTTGTTCATCTTTACGTCAAGCTTGTGTTGCTTTAGATGAAGATAGAAAATTTTTAACTCAAGGTGGGGTGTTTACTGATGATCAAATAGACGCTTACATTGATTTAAAAATGCAAGAAGTAAATAATTTTCAAGATACTCCGCATCCTATCGAATACGAAATGTATTATAGCTGTTAAACTGCTTATTTAAAATCTTTAAGATAATTGATTACAGATTTTCTCTTTTCTCTTTTAGCTTCATCTAAAGGTGTGGCACCCCATCTATCACGAACGAATAATGGATGTCCATGCGAGACTAAATACTCAACTACCTCTAAGCAACCTTCAGCAGCTGCAAGATGTAAAGCTGTTCTAGAGTCATAATCTCCTGCATGCACAGGTACTCCTTTGGCTACTAGGCTTCGAACACCCTCAACGTTATTTTCAAAAGCAGCAAATAACAATTCAATTACTGCCAGTTCGTCATCATAAATTGCCATTTTATCTGTTTTTCCATTTGGGTCTTCAACTAAATGTGTTGCTGGAGTATAATTGATATCGAGTTTTTCAAATTCTTTTACAACATCTTTGTGGTTATTATTTTTTGCATCAAAATAACCATAACCTCCCCAACGATCAGGAATTGGTTTGACACCTTGTTTAAGTAAAAATTGAACAGCTTCTAGTTGACCTTCAGCTGATGCTAAGTGCAACGGTGTTCTCATATCATAGTCTCCATTTTGGAGATCTCTTTGTTCACTTACTAAACGCTCTAAAGTTCTAATATTTCCATTACTTGCAGCCCAAATGGCTTCTCCACAACTATTAGCGCGCCACTTTGAAATTGGTATTTTTGGATCAAGACGATCTGTATCTGTCATAGTGCCATCAAAAGTATGAACTAGATATTTGGATGTAATTTTTCTTGCCATTTGAATTCCTCTAACACTATTGCCTTGTTTATCTAAGCGAGGAGAAAAAATACATATCCCCATTAATCTTGGAACTATCAATATAACTCCTCCACCTACTCCACTTTTTGCTGGTAATCCCACTTGTTGAAAAAATGTACCACTAGCATTATACATCCCGCTAGTTTGTAGAACAGGTAGACAATTCTTTACTGTCTCTTGATTGAGAACACGATCTTGAGTAAGGGGACAAACTCCGCTATTTGCTAGTGTGGCCGCAGCTGTTGCAAAATTTACAGACGTCATCTCTAGTGAGCATATACTAAAGTAAAGTTTCAGTGCTTCAGTAACAGCAGGTTCTGTATAAAAATCAAATTCGTCTTCATCAGGGTGTATGTCATTATGAAGCTCATTTTTAGTATGAGGTAAATTACCTGTTGCCATCAAAAGATAACCCATAGCAATATTGTTGTACCCAGTAAAATTTTCTTGCCGAGCCATATCTTTGTTAAATCTTGGTAATTCTGCACCGAAATCATCTTTTGCAGACCAACCTATTAATCTTCCAAACTGTTGTCTTATATATCTTAATCTCTGACTATGAGACTCCTCAGGACCTATAAGCCCTGCAGTCATTATTGCTCCAGCGTTGACCATTGGATTAAAAGGAATACGATTAACTTGACCTATAGCAGTCTTGGCCAACAAAGTTAAATCATCAAATTGTCTGCCTGAGGGTTCTTGGCCAACATGTTGATGAACTTTTTCTAAACCAAGTCTCTCCATCGCAAAGCAATAGTTGAAAGGTTTACACATAGATTGAATTGAAAAATCAACATTGCTGTCACCCCTTTGATATATTTGTCCATCTGTTGTAACAATCGCAACGCCAAATTGATCTGGTTCAACTTTAGCTAGAGGTGGAATGTACGAAGCTAATTCTCCAGACTTAATTTTTTTTACCTCATCAAACATATTGTCTAAATTTTTTGCAAAATAGCTAAAGTCCGGTATTGCTAATTCACCACGTAAAGCTTTTTCAACAATTAACTCTGAGGTTCGAATTATCTCGATAAAGTCTTCAAATACAATTTTATCACCATGAGCATCTAAACTTTGAAAAAGATTGAATAGTCTTTTATCATTAGCTTTTAAACCTGAGTTTAACAAAACATCTTTAAATTTTTTTGTTTCAATTATTTCATTATCATCTTCACAAAGAGAGAAGAATAAATTTGCTTCACGTTTAGATTTAGATTTAAGCTTTTCTAAAAGAGTAGATTTGTTTTTGTTTAAGGTTTTTTTCATTTAAAAAATTAACGTAATTCTTAAATAAAAAAAAACAACCCTAAATCTTTTTAAATTTTAACTAGTTTTAAAGGACTCTCCGCACCCGCAGCGTTCAGTTTCATTGGGATTATTAAAAACAAAAGATGAAGAAAACTGGTTTTTTTTGTAATCCATCTCTGTGCCTAAAAGATACAAAACAGCTTTTGGATCAATTAGAACTTTTACACCTTTATTTTCAATGACTTCCTCATTAGGTTTTATATCTTTTGCATATTCCAAAATATAAGACATGCCTGCACAACCACCAGATTTTACTCCAACTCTCACACCAATAGTAGAGTTTTCAGCCTTAGACATTATTTCTTTAATTCTATTAACTGCATTATCGCTTAATGTAATTATTTGTTCACTCATAAGTTCAATTCCAATTTAGCTGCTTCCGACATTTTCTCTTTACTCCAAGGTGGATCCCAAACTAATTTCAAATTAACGTCCATAATCCCATCTATTTTTAATATATTATCTTTTACTGAATTTGGCAAACTCTCTGCTACTGGACAATTTGGTGAGGTTAAGGTCATCTCTATATCTACTTTTTTTTCATCATAAATTTCTATTTTGTAGATAAGGCCAAGTTCATAAATATTAACAGGGATCTCAGGATCGTAAATCTTTTTAATTTCTGAAATTACTTTATCTTTTAAATCGCTCATAATATTATTTTTTTTTCTCTATGGCAGCTAATAACGTATGCCAAGCCATAGTTGCGCATTTTATTCTCATAGGAAATTCTTGAACTCCTGATAAAGAGGAAATTGTTGTTATTTGATCTTCTGATAAACTATTCAATGTAATTTTTGATTTATTTTTTAGCATTTTCAAAAAATCATCAGTCACTTTTTTAGAAAATTGTAAATCTTTCCCCTTTAAGGTATCAGTAAGTATTGAGGCAGAAGCAAGTGAAATGGCACATCCTTCTCCCTCAAAACTTAAATCAGAAAGATTTTTATTTACATCTAATTTTGCATAAATATGAACTTTGTCGCCACATAAAGGATTATGTGCCTTAGCATCATGATTATATCCATTGCACTTTCCTTTATTCCTAGGATTTTTTGCATGATCTAATATTATCTCTTGATATAATTCTTTTAATTCCATTTAAATCTTAAAAATTTTTTTACAATTGTTTATAGCATCACTTAATTTATCCATATCGTCTCTTGAATTATAAACTCCAAGGGAAGCTCTAGCAGTGGCAGGTATCCCTAGCTTATCATGCAAAATTTGACAACAATGGTGTCCTGCTCTAATAGCGACACCGTCTTCATCTAAAATTGTTGCTATATCATGAGGGTGTATTCCTTTCATAGTAAAACAAATAACTGAGCCTCTTTCTTTGGGGTCACCAATTATTTTCACTGAATTATTCTTTTTTAATTGTTCAATGCCATACTCCATAATCTCATTTTCATGGTTATGAATATTTTTAATTCCTAATTCTTCAATAAATTTAATTGCTTCTGAAAATGCAACAACCTCAGCAGTCTGCATAGTGCCTGCCTCAAATTTTGTAGGTGTATCAGCAAAAGTAACATTTTCTTTTAACACTTCGCTAATCATCCCTCCACCCCCTTGGTAAGGTGGTAGTTCATCTAGCCATTTTTTTTTAGCATATAAAATTCCTAGTCCATTGGGACCGTACATTTTATGACAAGATATAGCGTAAAAATCACAGCCCAGTTCTTGCATGTCTATCTCTAAATGTGGAGCTCCTTGAGTTCCATCCACTAAAACTGGAATATTTTTTTCATTAGCCAAATCAACAATCTTTTTAATTGGCACAATAGCTCCAGTAACATTAGAAATATGTGTTATGGCTATAATTTTTGTTTTAGAATTTATAAGATTTTTTATCTCATCAATTCCTACTTCTCCTTTGTCGTTAACTGGAGCAAATTTAATTTTTGCTCCTTTTTTTTGTCTTAAAAAATGCCAAGGTACATAGTTTGAATGATGTTCTAATTCTGTTGTTAAGATTTCATCTCCTTCTTTAATAAATTTTTCCCCAAATGAGGAGGCTACTAAATTAATTGATTCTGTGGCACCTTTGGTGAAAATAATTTCCTCTCTATGTTTCGCATTTAAATAATTTTTTACCTTATCCCTAGACTCTTCAAATCTATTAGTTGCTTTCACAGCTAGAGAATGAACGCTTCTTCCAACGTTAGAAAACTCAGTTTCATAAAAATTTGATATTCTATTGATTACAGCTCTTGGTTTCTGTGATGAATTAGCACTGTCTAAGTAAACCAATGGCTTACCATTTACCTTTTGTTCAAAAATTGGGAATTCCGATTTAATGTTTTTTATGTTCATTTTTTAATTGGTTCTCTAACTTTGTTTTTATAAAATTTCTTAATGAACTGCTTTTGATAGACTCAATTATTTCATTAAGAAAACTCTCAACTAAAAGTTTAGTAGATTCTTTTTTGCTTAAACCTCTTGTCATTAAGTAATAAATCGAGTCTTTGTCTAAACTTCCTGATGTTGAACCGTGAGAACATTTGACATCGTCAGCGTAAATTTCTAATTCTGGCTTTGAATTAAATTCAGATCTCTCATTTAGCAATACAGCTTTGCTCAATTGATAAGCATCAGTTTTTTGGGCAACGTCTTTTACAAAAATTTTTCCTTGGTAAACTCCTTTGCTGTTATCGTTTAAAACATTTTTTACCTTTTGATAACTTTTACAATTTGGATATAGATGATTTACCCGTGTTTTTACTTCTTGATGGTCATATTCATTTAAAAAGGCTGCTGATTGAATATTGCATACGCTATTCTCACCCTCTAAATCAAATTCTAAATCTAATTTATTAAATTTAAGGCCAGTAGGAAAAATAAATGAAGACAAGTTAGAGCCTGATGATAATTTATTTTTTGTGTATTTATGAAAATATCCTGGGCTTTTGTCATTTTGAAGGTAAATATTTTTTAAAGTTGATGACTCCTCCAAAATAATTTCTTCGTAAATATTATTGAAAAAATTTCTTTTAGATTCGTTTACAATAAAATCTACAAAATGTATCTCAGAATTATTTCCGATCTTTATTTTATTTTTACTATTTAAAAGATTTTCATCAAGATCATCTGTATAAAAATAATAAATAACCAAAACTTTATTAAATTTATAATTTTCTTTTACCTCTAAAAAAAAACCTTCATGTGATAAAGCATGGTTTAAATTCACTAGAGGATTGTTTTCTTTTTTATTAGAATAATCTTCATTTGTGAAGGGCTTAAGATCTATCTTATTTTTTTCTTCGTATTTAAAATCACTTGCTGTTAATTTTCCATTGATTATTACGATGTAATTATGTTCAAACTCCTTAATAAAATTGATTTTTGGATTATCTGATTTTCCTAATTTAAGATTTAATTTTTTAAAGTTTTTGGAGACTATTGCATTTAAATCTGAAAACTTCCAATCTTCATCTTTTTTATTTGGTAGTCCGATGTCATTAAAATAATTTAAATTTTTAATTCTATAATCTTTTTCCTCTTTAGAAAATTTACCAATTTTATCAATTTCGTTAGAATGAATTTTTAAATCTAGCATTAATTTATACCTTTGTAGCCTGTTTTTTCCAACTCCATTGCGAGTTCCTTAGTGCCTGATTTTACAATTTTACCATCAGCTAATACATGAACAAAGTCTGGCTTAATAAAATTTAATAATCTTTGATAATGAGTTATAACTAAAAATGATTTTTTCTTATCTCTAGCTGAATTTACACCATCTGCAACTATTTTAAGTGCGTCGATATCTAATCCTGAGTCTGTTTCATCAAGAATAATTAAACTTGGATCTAGAATTTTCATTTGCAAAATTTCATTTTTTTTCTTCTCTCCACCAGAAAAGCCAACATTTAATTGTCTTGTGAGCATTTTTTCGTCCATACCAAGTTCATCAGATTTTTCTTTAACTAATTTTAAAAAAGATAATGCGTCTATTTCTTTTTTTCCTTGAGCTTTTCTTACCTTATTAAGAGATGTTCTGAGAAAATTACTAGTATTCACTCCTGGTATTTCTGTTGGATATTGAAATGCTAAAAAAATTCCTTTTTGGGCTCTTTCATCAATTGATATTTCATTAAGACTTTTTCCTAAATAATTCAATTCACCAGAAATTTTATAACCTTCTTTTCCAGAAAGAACATTTGCCAAGGTGCTTTTTCCAGAGCCATTGGGGCCCATAATTGCATGTAATTCTCCAGGCTTGATAGATATATTTAAGCCCTTTAGTATTTCCCTATTGTTTATCGATGCATTTAAGTTTTTTATTTCCAACATTATCCTACGCTACCTTCTAAACTGATGCCTACAAGTTTTTGAGCTTCAACTGCAAACTCCATTGGTAATTGCTGTAAAACATCTTTACAAAAACCGTTCACTATTAAGCTAACAGCCTCTTCTTGGTTTAAACCTCTTTGATTGCAATAAAATAACTGATCTTCATTAATTTTTGAAGTAGTTGCTTCGTGTTCGATTGTTGAAGTTGAGTTTTTATTCTTAATATATGGAACAGTATGAGCACCACACTTATTTCCCATCAAAAGAGAATCACACTGCGTATAATTTCTTGAGTTCGATGCTTTTCTTCCTATGTCAACTAAACCTCGATAAGTGTTATCTGCCTTGCCAGCTGAAATCCCTTTTGAAATAATTTTACTTTTTGTATTTTTTCCTAGGTGAATCATTTTTGTTCCCGTATCAGCTTTTTGATGATTATTAGTTATAGCAATTGAATAAAATTCACCCACAGAATTGTCCCCTTGTAAAATACAGCTTGGGTATTTCCAGGTTATTGCTGAACCTGTTTCAACCTGTGTCCAAGAAATTTTTGAATTTTTTCCTCTACATGCACCGCGTTTAGTAACAAAATTATATATTCCACCTACACCGTCTTTATCTCCGGGATACCAATTTTGAACAGTTGAGTATTTAATTTCAGCATCATCTAAAGCAATAAGTTCAACGTTGGCTGCATGTAATTGATTTTCGTCTCTCATTGGTGCAGTACACCCCTCAAGATAACTAACATAACTGCCTTTATCAGCAATAATTAAAGTTCTTTCGAATTGACCTGTCTCTGCAGCATTAATTCTAAAGTAAGTCGATAACTCCATGGGGCATCTAGTATTAGGAGGAATATAAACAAAAGATCCGTCTGTAAAAACAGCAGAGTTTAGAGTAGCAAAATAATGATCTGAAATTGGAATAACTGAGCCTAAATATTTTTTTACTAAATCAGGGTGTTTTTGTATCGCCTCTGAAATTGGACAAAAAATTATACCTTTTTTAGTTAATTCGTCTTTAAAAGTAGTGGCAACAGAAACTGAGTCGAATACAGCATCAACAGCAACGCCACTTAATTTTTTTTGCTCGTTTAAAGGTATTCCAAGTTTATTATAAGTTTCTATTAACTTAGGGTCTACTTCATCTAAAGATTTTGGTTTGTCCTTCATACTTTTCGGAGCAGAATAATAATATAAATCTTGATAATTAATTTTTGGATACTTAGGTTTTTGCCAATTTGGCTCCTTTGAAACTTTAAGTCTATTAAATGCTTTTAGTCTCCAATCTAACATCCATTTTGGCTCTTTTTTAATTTTAGAAATAAATTTTATTGTTTCTTCAGAAAGTCCTTTTGGAGCTTTTATATTATCTATATCTGTAGTGAAACCATATTTATAGTCTTGTGGAATATTTGTATTTTGTTTGCTCATAAAGATCTTAAATTTGAATTTTGTTTCACTAAATCCTGCAATTTTATTTTTTCAAAGAATCCATTTATATGCTGGTCTAATTGATCCCATAAATTGTGGGTAATACACTTTGTTGTTTTGTTTGTGCATCCTCTCTTTGATGACTTTTTACAATTAAGCATTTTTACCTCTTCGTCTACTGCAAAAATTATGCTCGATAATTTTATTTCGGATGCTGGTTTTTCTAAAATATATCCTCCTGAAGCACCTCTTGAACTCCTTACAAGTTTATTGTCTTTTAATTTAATAAATATTTGCTCCAGATAAGCTAAAGAAATGTTCTGTCTTACAGAAATTTCTTTTAAACTTATTGGGCCTAATCTTCCGTATAAGGCAAGATCTGCCATGGCCATAACAGCGTATCTTCCTTTAGTTGTTAATTTCATAAATAATCGTTGTAATACAATAATTATTAATCAATTCCTACCCCTTTAGTAGGAATTAAAAAAATATATTTGACGCACAAAAACATGCTATAAAGTTTAACTTTTTTTTGTAAATAATAATCATTACTAAAGATGAAACCAAAAAGTTTAGAAATTTTTATTCCAGGACCAGCAGGAAGACTTGAGGCAAAGTATTACAAAAATCCTAAATTCGGGTCACCAGTTGCGATTGTTTTACATCCGCACCCACAATATGGGGGAACAATGAACAATAAGATTGTTCAATTAATGTATAATATTTTTTTAAAAAATGGTTTTTCAGTCATTAAAGTTAATTTTAGAGGAGTAGGAAAAAGTGACGGGGTTTTTGATAACGGTCAAGGTGAATTGTCAGATGCTGCAGCTGCTTTAGACTGGATTGAAAGACAAAATTTAGACTATAGTCAATGCTGGGTTTCAGGGTTTTCCTTTGGATCACTTATATGTATGCAATTGATTATGAGAAGACCAGAGGTAAATAATTTTATTGTAGTTTCTCCTCAGCCAAATGTTTATGATTTTTCTTTTTTAGCACCCTGTCCTACTTCAGGACAAGTTATTTATAGTGAAAATGATGAGCTTGTAACCAAAGAAAGTATTATTGAACTCGATAATAGAATTAAAAGTCAAAAAGGTGTGGAAGTAAATTTTTCAAAAATTAAAAATTCAAATCATTTTTTTAAAAATAAAGAAAAGGATTTAACAATTGAAATTGAAAAATATATTAAAGAAAAAACTGCTCTTATTTAAAAAACAACAGTTTCACCACCAGTCGTTGGACTCTCGCACCCAGTTGTGCTTGGAAAAGATATTGGTAGACCTAAAATACATCTAACAGCTAAAAATGCAAATGCCTGTGATTCTACAAAATCACCATTAATACCGTAATCATCTATATTTTTCAGAGATAAATTTTTTATTAAATTTGTTTTTATATTTTGAATTAACATTAAATTTTTTCTACCACCACCACAAACTATAATCTTTATAGATTTTCGTTTTTCATTTTTCAAAGCTTCATTTAAAGAAGAACTAATAATTTTTG
>CABYXR010000001.1 GCA_902522955.1 uncultured Pelagibacteraceae bacterium | reverse complement strand
CTTTCCACCTTTCTCTGTAGGAGAATGTGGAAGAATAGGTACTGGAAGAAGAGAAATAGGTCATGGAAAATTAGCTTGGAGAGCGATTAACTCTTCTTTGCCAAAAAAAGAAAATTTTCCTTATACTTTAAGAGTTGTTTCTGAAATAACAGAGTCTAATGGGTCATCATCTATGGCGACTGTTTGTGGTACCTCATTATCTCTAATGGACGCTGGAGTTCCTATTAAAGAACCGGTAGCTGGTATAGCTATGGGGTTAATAAAAGAGGGTGAAAAGTTTTCAGTTTTGTCTGATATTTTAGGAGATGAAGATCATCTAGGCGACATGGATTTTAAAGTTGCTGGAACTAAAGATGGAATTACTTCTTTGCAGATGGATATAAAGATTACTGGTATTACATTTGAAATAATGGAAAAAGCTTTAGATCAAGCTAAAGAAGGAAGAGAAAATATTCTTAAAGAAATGAACAAGGCTTTAAAATCTTCGAGGAAAGAATTTTCGAAACATACTCCTAAAATGGAGACAGTCAAAGTTGATAAAAAAGATATAGCCACTGTTATTGGTAAAGGAGGAGCAACTATTAGAGAAATAGTAGAAACATCTGGAGCTAAAGTTGATGTTAAAGATACCGGAGAGGTTACTGTTGCTGCACCTGATGAAGTTTCAAGAAATAAGGCAATCGAGTTTATTAAAAGTTTAGTAGCAAAACCTGAAATGGGTAAAATTTACAAAGGCAAAGTAGTTAAAATAATGGAGTTCGGAGCATTTGTAAACTTCCTAGGCAAACAAGATGGATTAGTTCATATATCTGAGCTAGCAACTAAAAGAGTTGCTAAAGTTGGAGATGTTGTAAAAGAAGGTGATGAAGTGTCTGTAAAAGTTGTTGGCTTTGATAGAGGAAAAGTTAAATTATCTATTAAACAAGCAGTAGCTTAATCTATATTTTATACTCAAAATTCTGTGTTTCTTTGTTGACTTGAAGTTCGAATGCTCCATTTCGTAAATGAAAATTTCTAGCCATATCTGTAAGCGGCGAAAGAGTTATTAATCTATTCAAATGATTTGATTTTTTTATCTTTTTGAATGCTTCTTTGACAATTAATTTACCACCACCTTTTTTTTTCGACCAAACTGTATAAGCAATTGCTATTTTTCCTACTTTTTGATCTCTAAGTGTGCTTTGTAAATGAGCATCTTTAGTCATTAAATCAAGTTCATCAACGGTTTTTGGTATGTCATTTGCAAAACCAAAACACATTATTGCACAAATTTCTTTTTTATACTTTACCCCATAAATTTTTCGACCATGACTAGTTCTAAACTTTATATCAAGTTCTGGTCTAATCGGATCTTCTTTTACGTTACAAGTTTTAAGCTCAACTAATTTGGCTCCTTTAACCCATTCAAAAAAATTTTCAAATCTTTCTTTTACTTTTTTATTAAAATTTTTCATTACTTATTTAAGGGTATTTGAGTTATTTAAGGTTTAATATTATTTCAATTCAGAAGTGTAATTTTTGCAGGTTAAGTGATATTTTTTGGATCTGGCATTCCAACTTTGTTATATCCAGCGTCCACGTAATGAATCTCTCCAGTAACACCACCTGCTAAATCACTTAACAAGTATAAAGCTGAATTTCCAACGTCATTAATATCAACGTTTCTTTTTAAAAAAGAGTGATTTTCATTCCATTTATACAAAAATTTTGCATCTCCAATTGCTGAGGCTGCTAAAGTTTTAATAGGACCAGCACTAATAGCATTAACTCTTATTCCTTTCGTACCCAAATCTCTCGCAAGATATTTTACACTTGCTTCTAAAGCAGACTTACAAACACCCATAACGTTATAGTTTGGAATAGCTTTAGTCGATTCATAAGTTAGTGTGATCAAACTTCCACCTTCATTCATAAGTTTCGAGGCCTCTTTGGAAACCTCTGTAAATGAAAAACAAGAAATGAGCATGCTCTTTAAAAAATTTTCTCTTGTTGTATTCAAATATTCTCCTGATAACTCTGATTTATCTGAGAAAGCAACAGCATGCACAACAAAATCAATTTTACCCCATTTAGATTTTATATCTTCAAAAAGTTTAACAACTTCCTCCTTTTTTTCTACGTCACAACTAAAAGTAACTTTAGAATTTAATCTATCTGCTAAAGGTATTACTCTTTTCTTAAGTGCATCACCTAAATATGTGAAAGCTAGTTCTGCGCCAGCTGAAGCTAGTTTTTGTGAAATACCCCAAGCTATAGAGCGTTCATTTGCAACACCCATAATTAATCCTTTTTTTCCTTTCATCAAATCCATTTTTATACCTTCTCAAAAACTAGAGTGGCATTAGTGCCACCAAATCCAAAACTATTTGACATTATTGAATTTAAATTAACGTCTCTTTCAACTTTAGTTATAATTGGATATTTTTTTGCTTCATCATCCATGTCAGCAATATTGGCAGAGGCTGCAATAAAGTTATTTTTCATCATTATTAAACTATATATTGCCTCATGAACTGAAGTAGCTCCTAATGAATGTCCGGCTAAAGATTTTGTTGAACTAATTTTTGGTTTGTATTCGGTAAATACTTCACCGACAGCTTTTAATTCAGTAATATCTCCAACTGGAGTTGATGTGCCATGAGTATTGATATAATCAATTTTGTTTTTAGAAGTTTTCAAAGCCATTTTCATGCACCTAACTGCTCCCTCACCTGATGGAGCAACCATGTCAAAGCCATCTGATGTTGCCCCGTAACCTGTTAGTTCAGCATAAATTTTTGCTCCTCTGGCCTTAGCATGTTCGTATTCCTCTAAAACCACTACTCCTCCTCCACCAGAAATAACAAAACCATCTCTTGTTTTATCATATGGTCTTGAAGCTTTTTCAGGAGTGTCGTTATATTTTGATGATAATGCTGTCATAGCATCAAACATAGCTGTCATAGCAAAATGAACTTCGTCGCTACCACCAGCAAAAATGATTTTTTGTTTTCCAAGTTGAATTAATTCCATAGCATTACCTATGCAATGGCCACTAGTAGCACAAGCTGAACTTATTGTATAATTAACTCCTTTTATCTTAAAAGGAACGGCTAAAGTTGCTGAAGCAGTGCTCGACATTGTTCTTGGAACAACAAATGGACCCATTCTCTTGGGACTCTTTTGTCTTGTTTTATCTGCAGCTAAAATAACATTTTCAATGGAAGGTCCACCTGAACCCATAATCATTCCAGTATTTATGTTGCTAACATCTTTTTCTTCTAAGCCAGAATCTTTCACTGCTTCGTTCATTGATATATAATTGTATGCTGATCCTGGACCCATAAATCTAATAAATTTTCTATCAACATGATCTTCAAGTTTTATATTTGGTTTGCCATGAACATTACTTTTTAAATTATATTCTCTATATTCTTCTGAAAATGAAATTCCTGATTTAGAATTTAAAAGTGATTTGTAAACTTCATCTTGATTATTTCCTAGACACGATACAATTCCAATTCCAGTGATGACAACTCTTTTCATGATTTAAATAAACCTACTTTTAAGTTTTCTGCAGTATAAATCGTTTTTCCATCAGCAGACAGTATACCATTAGCTAAGCCAACCACTGCTCCTTCTTTTTTTAAAATTCGTTTCATACTAATTTCATAGGTAGCCATTTTGACTTTTTTAAGAACTTCACCTGTAAATTTAACAGAATTTACTCCTAAAGCCCTCCCTTTTCCTGGCTCGCCAACCCAGCCTAAATAAAAACCAACTAACTGCCACATTGCATCTAAACCCAGACATCCTGGCATAACAGGATCATTTTGAAAGTGACAATCAAAAAACCACAAATTATCTTTTATATCTAGTTCTGCTTTTATAAAACCTTTTTTAAATTCACCAATATCTCTTTTAATTTCTGTTATTCTGTCAAACATCAGCATAGGAGGTAAAGGTAATTTAGCATTTCCCTCACCAAATAAATCTCCTTTACCACAAGCAATTAACTCATCATAATTAAAGCTATTTTTTTGCATAAGTTAAGTTAGTAGTTTTTACTTGATTTATATACAATTATATATAAATAATTATACAATTATTCAATAAATGACTAAATTTATAAACCAAAAAAACGATATTATAAATAAATTGAGAGGTTCAGGCCTAAGACCTACCAAGCAAAGAATTTTGATAGCTAAAAATTTATTTGAAAATAATAGGACTTTTCATTTTACAATCGATTCGTTAAACAAAAAAATAAGTAAAAAAGGTAATGAAAAAATTTCTTTAGCGACAATATATAATACGGTCGAGGCATTTACTGAAGCTGGATATCTAAAAGAAATTTTAACAAGTAAAAATAAAAGTTATTATGATACGAACATTAAGTCGCACCACCATTTCTACGACGAAGGAACAAAAGAACTTACCGATATTAATTATAACCAAGTAAAATTAAGCAAAGTTCCTATGGCGCCTAAAGGAAAAAAAATAAAAAATCTTGAAGTTGTAATAAGAATCCAAAAATAATTATCTTTTATTGACTTTCTAGTTTAGAATAATTATAAACTAGAATTTAGATACTTATATGAGTGTGGAATATAAAAAAGACAGAAACGGCAAATGTCCTGTTATGCATGGCGGTATAACAAAAGCAGGCGAGTCTAATACTGCTAGACTTTGGCCTAATAGTATAAACTTAGATATATTACATCAACATGATACTAAGACTAATCCACTTCCTGGATTTAATTACAGAAAAGAGGTTAAAAAATTAAATTTTAAAGCTCTAAAAAAAGATTTATTAAAATTAATGACGGACAGCCAAGAATGGTGGCCAGCAGATTTAGGAAGCTATACTGGTTTAATGGTAAGATTAACTTGGCACCAAGTAGGAACCTATAGAGAATTTGATGGTAGACCAAATGTTGGATCACATAGATTTTCACCACAAGACTCATGGCCGGATAATACTAATTTAGATAAAGCGAGACGTCTTCTTTGGCCAATTAAAAAAAAATATGGAAATAAATTGAGCTGGTCTGATTTAATGGTATTTGCAGGGACAATGGCTTATGAAAAAGCAGGATTTAAAACTTTTGGTTTTTCATTTGGTAGAGAAGATATATGGGGACCAGAAAAAGATGTTTATTGGGGAAAAGAAACCGTCCCACTCGCAGTAAATAGATATGGAGATCCGCAAGATAGATCTTCTTTGGAAGCTCCACTTGCAGCATCTCATTTCCAACTTGTTTATGTAAACCCAGAAGGTGTAGAAGGTAAACCAGATCCAGTAAGAACAGCGATGGATGTAAGAGAAACTTTTGGTCGAATGGGAATGAATGATGTAGAGACAGCAGCACTTACTGTTGGTGGCCATTCTATCGGAAGAGCACACGGTAACGGAGACCCTACTAATTTAGGCCCAGAACCAGCTGGAGCTGATATACATGAGCAAGGATTTGGATGGAATCAAAAAAATGGAACTGGAGTAAATCAAATAACTTCAGGACTTGAGGGAGCATGGACAACTAATCCTGATAAATGGGACCATCAGTATTTAGATCTTTTATTAAATTATAAATGGGAAAGCAAAAAAAGCCCGGCCGGTGCATGGCAATGGGAACCTATTGACCTTGAAGAAGAAAAAAAACCAGTTGATTTAGGTGATCCTAAAAAGAAAGCCAGATTAATGTTTACAGATGCAGATATGGCTATGGCTATGGATCCAGAATATAGAAAAATTTCAGAAAAATTTTATAAAAATCCCAAGTTTTTTGAGGACTCATTTGCAAGAGCTTGGTTTAAATTAACACACAGAACAATGGGAAATAAAGAAAATTATATAGGTCCTTGGGCTCCTAAAGAAGATCTTTTATGGCAAGGTAATGTATCGTCTCCAAAAAAGAAATATAATGTAGATAAATTAAAAAAGATGATAATTGCTAGTAAGCTTAGCACTAGCGATTTAATTACTACTGCTTGGGACAGCGCGAGGACCTATAGAGAAACCGATAAAAGAGGCGGAGCTAATGGTGCTAGAATTCGATTAGCGCCTATGAAGGACTGGGAAGCTAACGAACCGAAAAAACTTTCAAAAATTTTGAATGTTCTTGAAAAAATTGCAAAAAAAGCTGGAGCGACTTTAGCTGATACAATTATTCTTGCAGGAAATGTTGGTCTAGAAAAAGCAATAAAGAAAGCTGGTTCAAAGGTGAAAGTTCCATTTACTTCGGGAAGGGGTGACTCATCTCAAGAACAAACTGAGATAAAAAATTTTAAATGGTTAGAACCTTTGCATGACGGATTCAGAAATTACGTAAAATCAGATTATTCTGTGATGCCGGAAGAACTTTTATTAGAACGAGCCTCTTTAATGGGATTAACTGCTCAAGAGATGACTTGTTTGGTAGGGGGCATGCGCGTTTTGGGAACAAATCACGAGTCAGCAAAAAACAAAGGTGTGCTAACTGACAAAGTTGGAACCTTAACAAATGACTTTTTTATCAACTTAGTCGACATGAGGTATACATGGAAACCAACAGGTAAAAATTCTTACGATATTATTGATCGTAAAACAAAAAAAGTTAAATTTACAGCTTCTAGAGCAGATTTAGTTTTTGGTTCTAATTCAATACTTCGATCATATTCTGAGGTATATGCTCAAGATGATAATAAAGGTAAATTTGTGAAAGATTTTGTTGCTATCTGGACTAAGGTAATGAACGCTGACAGACCTTATCTAAAAATACTAAATTAATATGACTGAATTAACTTCTGGAATTTTTAACTCTGCAAAAGATATTTACAAGAATAACAGAGGATCAATTTTAAGAACAATAGTTTATACAATTGGCCATTTTGCAATAGCTATTTCGGTTCTGATGTTAATAGCTGACGTTTCTTTTATGATTGCATTAACTGATGCAATAGTTGAACCGTTGGCTAACGCGGTATGGTATTTCTTATTGGATAAATTTTGGGCATCTAAAATGAAAAATTAAAATCTGCCCCACAAACCCTCTTTTTTTAACCAACCTTTATAATTACCTAACTTAGTTTTACACCAAATATCCTGACATTTTGAAATGTTAACAAGCTTTCCTTTTTTAAGTATTACAATAGGAGCAGAGTAGATTGTTGGACTTTTAAACATAATCAATTCCTCATTTATGACTATAGCAGCCTTTTTTTTTGAAAGTTGAGATATGTGTATCCAACCGGTGTTATTTTCATGATCTTTAATTTTTCTAAAATTATCAGATTGTTCTTGGACCAAAACAGGTAAAAATTTTTTTTTATAAAATATTTTTATGGGATATTCTTTTGACGGCCCTTGCCTTAAATTTACTTCATCATAACGTAAGGTTAAAAAATAATCTTCTTGAGCAGAAATATTAGATTTAAAAGATAAAATAATTAGAATTATTAAGACTCTCAGCATTTATTTTTACATTTAGGATTAATTAATATTTTTGATTTCCTAAATTCAGTTTTTAAAGAGTCAAAAATAATCATATTTTTATTATTTTCGTAATTTGAATTTAAAATAGTTTTTAAAACTTCATTTGCTTGCAAAGAACCCATAATACCTGCCACAGGTGAGAATATACCTTCTATTTGGCAATTATTTTCAACATCAGGCGCTTCAGGCATAAAACATCTAAAACACGGACCTTTTTTTTTAAAATTAAACTTCATTAATTGTCCATCAAACTTGCTTATAGCAGAAGATATTAATATTTTTCTATTTTTTTTACAATAATCGTTTATTAAAAATCTAGTCTCATAATTGTCGGTGCCATCACATATAATCTTAAATGATCTGAAAATCTTTTTTATATTTTTTTTATTTAACTTTTTATTAAAAGTGATTATATTAATTTTTTTGTTTAAAGCGTTTATTGCTTTCTTAGCTTGAGTAACTTTATGTTTACCTATATCTTTTAAATTAAATAGACTTTGTCTATTTAAATTAGATATTTCAACTTTGTCAAAATCAACTATACCGATTTTTCCCACACCTGATGCAGATAAATAATATAGTAATGGGCAACCCAACCCTCCCATTCCAACAATTAACACGCTTGAAGCAAATATTTTTTTTTGACCTGCTAAACCAATTTTTTTTAAGATTATTTGTTTTTCAAATCTTTCGAATGTATCTAAGTTCATTTTCATTTTATTTACTAAGTTCCAGTAGAACCAAAACCACCTTTACCTCTCCCGGTATCATCTAAGTTATCTACCTCTTCAAATTTTGCTTTTACGACAGGACATAGAACCATTTGTGCTATTCGAAAGCCTTTTTCAATTTTAAATGTTTCATGACCAAGATTAATTAATATTATCTTTAATTCTCCTCTGTAATCAGCATCAATTGTACCAGGCGAGTTAAGAACTGTTATGTTGTGTTTTGCTGCCAACCCTGATCGTGGCCTAATTTGAACCTCAAATCCTTTAGGGACAGATATGGCTATTCCCGTTGGTATTATTTCTTTTTTTCCTGGTCCAATTTTTATGCTTGATTTTAGATTAGCTGATAAATCCATACCAGATGAGCCTTGAGTTTTATATTTAGGTAAAGGAGCTTCTTTAGATAATCTCTTAATTAAAATTTTTATCATTAACTAAAAGCTTATCTAAAATAATTTTTGCAACTTTATTTGCAATAAAACTTTTTTTATTTTTAAAAATGGATTTAACCCTACCTTTTTTATCGATTATTGAAACTTTATTATAATCCGAGTTAAATCCTTGGTTTTTTTCGGAGACGTCATTTGCAACAATTAAATCACAATACTTTTCTTTCAACTTTATTTTTGAATTTTTAATAACGTTTTCTGTCTCTGCTGAAAAGCCAACTACCACTTTAGGTCTATTTTTATTATTTTTACCTAAATAGCTAAGTATATCTGAATTTTCTTCAAGTTGAATAACTTTAGAATCATTAACATTTTTTTTTATTTTATTTTTACTTTTATGTTTTGGCTTAAAATCTGAAACAGCCGCAGCACAAACAGCAACATCAACTGGTAAAGTTTTTTGAACTTCATTCATCATTTCATTTGCAGTTGTAATTCTTTTTATATTTAATTCTTTAGAATTAACATTTTGAATAGTTGGTCCTGTAATTAGTGTAGTCTTAATTCCAAGTCTATTTAAAGCCAATGCAACCTCGTAACCTTGTTTACCGCTAGACTCATTTGAGATATACCTCACAGGATCTAAATATTCTCTAGTAGGTCCTGAAGTGACTAAAGCTTTAAATTTTTTGTATTTAACGTAATCTTTCTTATCAAAATAATTTTTAAGATAAGTAAAAATTTGTCTTGGACTAGACATTTTTCCTTCTCCAAATTCTCCACAAGCCATCTCACCTTTTTCTGGACCAATAAATTGATATCCATAATCCATCAAAGTTTGAAGATTTTTTTGAGTTGCTTTATGAAGCCACATTCTTACGTTCATAGCAGGAACTAAAAGAACTTCTTTATTTGATGCTAAAATAACTGTAGTAGCTAAATCTTCAGCTTTACCTAAGCTTAACTTACTCATAAAATTTGCAGTTGTTGGCAAAACTATAATTAAGTCTGCCCATCTAGATAGCGCTATATGATCTATTTCTGCTTCACTATTATTATCAAAAATATCTTCAAAAATTTTATTTTTTGTTAATGATGTTAGCGATAAGGGAGTTACGAACTCTTTGCCACTTTTAGTGAGTATAGTTTTAATTTCGACATTATTCTTTATTAATAGTCGAATTAAATCTAGGGATTTATAAGCAGAAATTCCTCCACCTACTATTATTAAAATTTTTTTGTTTTTTAATTCCATCATGTAATTAAAATACTAATAAGATAACAATTACAACACCAAAAAAACTTATTATTAAATTATTTCTAAAATTTTTAAGCCTCATTTCTTCAATCTCTAAATTTTTGTTAACTCTAGATCCTAAATTTAGTTTACCCTCTGCTAAAAGTTGAAGGGCGTAGTTCGCTTTATCCATAAAATCAGGAAAATCTGGAATTCTTTTTATTATTTCTGTTGAGGTATTAATAGCAGTGTCAAAAGTAGATTTTGGACTTTTTATACTTTTTAACCAGCCCTCTAATACAGGTCTTGATACTTCCCAAATATTAGTTTCTGGATATAACTTTCTTGCAACACCTTCTACTACAACCATAGTTTTTTGTAATAGAAGTAAAGGTGTTTGAGTCGGCATATTAAATTTATCAGTTATTTCAAATAGTTGAGCCAACAAATTTCCTCCAGAGATATCTTTTATTGATTGACCAAAGATTGGCTCCCCAACAGATCTCAAAGCTTGAGCAAATTCATCTTTTGAGGCTTCTTGAGGAACCAAACCAGCTTGAAAATGAACTTCTGCAACTTTGTTATAATCTCTTTGAATAAAACCATATAAAATCTCAGCTAAATATTTTCTATTATTTTTATCAAGTCTTCCCATTATTCCAAAATCTACAGGAATAATATTTCCATGTTTATCAACAAATAAATTTCCTTGATGCATATCTCCATGAAAGAAACCGTCCCTAACAGCTTGTTTTAAAAAATGTTGAATTAAATTTTCAGCCAACAATTTTAAATTTATGCCCAGATCTTCTATCTTATCTTGTTCTCGGATAGAAAATCCTTCAACTTTATCTAAAGTTAAAACTTTTTTGGTTGTAAAATTCCAATAAATTTTTGGGACATTAAACCCCTTATCATTTTTTGTATTTTCATATAACTCGTTCGCTGCTGCAGCTTCAAATCTTAAATCCATTTCAATATTTGTAATTTCTCTGAGCAGGTGAACAACTTCAATCAATTTTAGCCTTTTTGCTTTTGAAAAAGTATTTTCAATAATGTACGCAAAGAGCATCAAGGCATCTAATTCTTCATTAAATAATTTTTCGATATCTGGTCTTAATATTTTTATTGCCACTTCTTTATCAATGTTTTCTTCTTTGATTTTTGCAATATGAACTTGTGCTATAGAAGCAGCTGCAATTGGCTCACTTAGATCTAAGATATTTTTAAATTGAAGATCACCTATCTCTTTTTTGATAATTTTTTTAGCCTCATAAGTATCAAAAGCTGGAACTTTGTCTTGTAATTTTTCAAGATTTTTTGCAAGTTCTTCACCTAGTATGTCTGGTCGAGTAGCAAGAAATTGCCCAAGTTTTATAAAAGTCGTACCCATACTCTCTAAAGCAATACAAAGTCTTTCTCCTGGCTTTTTTTCTTTATTCAAGTTTTTTTTATCTGAACCTAAGGAAATTAGATTAAAAAAAATATTAATTGAAAGTGGTAATTTATAGATTTGATTTACTGTTTCAACTGCTCCTGAAACTGAGAGTTTTCTGGCTATTTTAAATAATCTAATAACTCTGGCTATCATTTAAATTTTCCACCCAGAATGTATTGCAGAAATACCATTAGATAAATTTCTATATTCAACATTCGAGAATCCATTTTTTTCAATTAAATTAATTAATTCTTTTTGATTATAAAAATTTTTAATACTTCTAATAAGATAATCATATGGATCCGCTGATCCAACTATATATTTTCCTAATAATGGAATTACTTTAGAGTAATTTTGGTACAAGAAATCTATAATTTCATTGTTAATTTTAGAAAATTCTAAACACATAAACCTACCACCTGGTTTAATTACCCTAAAAGCCTCTTTCAAAGTTAAATTAATATTTGTGACATTTCTTAAACCATAACTTATAGAGTAAAAATCAAAAGTATTTGATTTAAATGGTAATTTTTCCGCTGCAGCTTTATGCCATCTGATATTTTTAAATTTGTTTAAATTTTTTTTCCCAACATGAAGCATTTCTTCATTAGGTTCAATACAGTATATTTCTGAGGAATTTTTTACTATTTTAGAATACATTTTAGCAATATCTCCTGTCCCAGAGGCTACATCTATCAAACTATTTCCTTGTTGAGGATTCATCCAGTCAAGAAATTTATTTTTCCAAACACGATGAATACCTAGAGACATTATGTCATTCATTAAATCGTATTTTCTATTTACTTTAGAAAAAACTGAATTGACTAGTTTAGTTTTATCTTGAATAGTGTTTTTCATAAATAAATTATATGCCAGAATTACCAGAAGTTGAAGTTGTTAAAAAGTCCCTAGAAAATCAAATTTGTAATTTGACCATTAAAGACATTAAGTTAAATGATATTAATTTGCGTTACAAAGTCAGAAAAAGTGATATAGATAAGATAATTGGCCTTAAGATATCACGCATTGAAAGAAGATCGAAATACTTATTATTTTTCTTTAAAAATAGTATTGTAATGATTGTTCATCTTGGAATGACAGGAAAATTTTTTATTTTAAGAAAAAAAAATAAAATACAAAAAACTAGTTTTTATTATGAAATTGAAAATTTTAATGATCAAAAACATGATAGATTAATTTTTATTTTTGAGAACAATTTAAAACTCATTTATAATGACGTAAGGAAATTTGGTTTTATCAAATTTGAGACAAAAGAGGGCATTTATAAAAATAAACATATTAAAATACTTGGACCAGAGCCACTAGATAATTTATTTAATGTTAAATATTTTAAGAAATATTTGATAGGAAAATCGAAAATTATTAAAAATTTGTTAATGGATCAAAAATTTGTCTCCGGTGTAGGCAATATTTACGCTAATGAAATTCTTTTTTTATGTAAAATTAAACCTTATAGAAAAATTAAGAAACTAAAAAACTTTGAGTTATTGAAAATTGTAAAAAATACAAAAAAAGTCTTAAAAAAAGCAATTATGTTAGGAGGTTCGTCAATTAAAGACTTCTCTAATAGTTCTGGCAAAAAAGGTAGTTTTCAGCAAAATTTTAATGTTTACGGTAAAAAAGGTTCTAAGTGCCCAAATAAATATTGTAAAGCTAAGATTAAAAAAATTTCACTATCAAATCGTTCAAGTTTCTTTTGTCCAGAGTGCCAAAAGTAATAAAAAAAGTTGACCCTTGTTATGCTGAGATATATACATTTTAAAAATATGCCAAATACCAAATCAGCAATTAGAAGAGTTAGAAGAGTAAAAAAACAGACTCAAATTAATAGGATACGCAAAAGCAAGTTCAAAAAAGCCATTAAAGAGATGGATTTGTTAATAAGATCAAAAGATAAGGCAAAAGCCAAGAAATATTATTCTAAATTTCAATCAATTCTAATGCAGGTTGCTAAATCTGGAGTGATTAGTAAAAAAATGGCATCTAGAAAAATTTCAAGAGCCTCCAAAAAAATTTAAAAAAAAAATTTGACAATTAGAAGTTGATTTTTTTTTTTTAAACTACATTTAGTTAAAAATTCAAAAAATCCCATACTAATTTTTTTTAAATAAAAAGTTTTTTCTTTGTGTAGTTGTAAGAAATTCATTTTCTATCACAACGTTAATTTTACAACCTTAAAAAAAATATTTTTCATTACAACCTGTAGCTAGTTGCAAAAGTTTTTTAAAAAGCGTTTAAAGGAATTTCTCTAAGAATTAATTACATGGAAAAAAATAATTTTAAAAAACAAAACGCTTACGTTTCTGAAGAAGAAAAAACTTTAGATTGGAATGAAATTCAAACAGCTTTTAAAAAAACATTTGGCACTGAAATTTACACTAGTTGGCTTCAAAAGATCTCTTTAGTTAAGGAATATAATGATTACTTAATTTTAGGAGTACCAACAAGGTTCTTTAGAGACTGGATTGTATCAAGGTATTTAGACAAAATTTTAGAACAAGTGAAGAATTTCAAACTTAGTTTAAATAGAATTGAATTTAAGATAATAGAAGAAGATAAGAGCAATACAGATTTAATTAAAATAGAAGAAATAAATAAAATTACAGAAATAAAAGACTCAATTTTAAACTATAATCGTCTTAATCCTAAACTGAACTTTAATAATTTTATAAAAGGAAAAAGTAATGATATAGCATTATCCTACTCAAAAAAGGTGTGTGAACACTTATCTAGATACAATCCCTTATATATCTGTGGAGGTGTAGGTCTTGGAAAAACTCATTTGTTAAACGCAATAGGACTAGAACTTCAATCAGAGAATAATGTAATGTTTATTTCTGCAGAGAGATTTATGTATCATTTTATTAAGTCTATTAAAAAGAATGATATGGTAAATTTTAAAGATTTTTTCAGGAAATCGTCAGTTTTTATTATAGATGACATTCAGTTTATTAGAGGAAAAGAGAGTTTACAGGAAGAATTTTTTCATACTTTTAATAGCTTGATGGATAAAGGCTCTCAGATAATAATCTCAGCTGACAGGTCTCCAATGAAACTAGATAGGATACAAGAAAGAATAAAATCTAGGCTTGCTGGTGGCTTGGTAGTTGATATTGAGTCTCCAGATCTTGAATTAAAAAAAAATATTATAAATAAGAAAATTCTGGAAATTCAAGATCAATTTAAGGAAAATATTAACTTAAATGAAGATGTTGTCAATTTTATTGCTAATGAAAGCAAGACAAACATAAGAGAATTAATTGGGATTTTAAATCGCGTTATCGCTTTTAGTAGAGTAAATAATAAAGAACTAGTTGTTAGTGATTGTCGCAATATTTTAAAAGATATTTTTAGTCAAATTAAAGTGATAACAGTTGATAAAATTCAAAATGTAGTTTCTAATTATTTTAATATTCCCTTAAGTGATATGCTTTCTCAAAGACGATCCAGGCCTCTAGCAAGACCTAGGCAAATTGCGATGTACTTAGCAAAAAAGATGACCACACGATCTCTACCAGAAATTGGAAGAAGATTTGCAAATAGGGATCACACAACGGTAATACATGCTGTTAAAACTATAACTAGATTATTTGATCAAGATGATGAAATGAAAAAAAACATTAATCAGATTAAGAGTCTTTTACTTGAGCAACATCAATAATGCAATTTATTGTAAAAAGAGATCTTTTGTTAAAGTCATTAAATTTTGTTCAAGGAGTTGTTGAAAAAAAAAATACTCTACCCATTTTGTCAAATGTTTTGCTACAACTTAAAGATAATAAATTATTAATCGTAGCTACTGATTTAGATATAGTTTTTCATGATGAAATTAATGATGTTAAAATTCAGAAAGAGGGAAGCACTACAACATCTGCAACTATACTTTACGATATTTTGAGGAAAATTTCTTCAAACTCTGAAATTAAATTTCATTTAAAAAGTGAAAATAAACTGAGTTTAAATAGTGAAAATTCTGATTTTAATTTACTTTGTTTACCAACAGACAATTTCCCCACTTTTGCAGATGAATTTGAAGGTTCAGAAATTGAGATAAACAAAAATAATTTTTTAAAACTTCTTAATAAAACAAAAATAGCCATCTCTAATGATGACACGAGACATTATTTAAATGGTGTATATTTACACTTAACCGAAGGGCACGGTAGAAACTTTCTTACAGGTGTTGCAACTGATAGTCATAGATTATCGTCTAGTAGTGTAGAAATAGACAATGTAAAGGACTTTACTTCTTTAATTTTACCTAGAAAAACAGTTTTTCAACTTTGTTCTTTGTTAGCAGAAACAAATGAGAAATTTTTCATGCAGTCTAGTGAAAATAAGGTAAAGTTTAGCTTAGGTAATACAAAATTAGTTTCAAAAGTCATCGATGGAAAATTTCCTGACTATAAAAAAGTTGTTCCCACTAATAATGATAAGTCTTTAATAGTGTCTTCTAAAGAATTTATTAATTCTATCGAGAGAGTTGCGAGCGTTTCTCTAGATAGAAAAGAGGGCGTAAAACTTGTTATAAATAAAGAAAAAGTTCAGCTTTCAGTAAATAGTGCTAGTTCGGGAGAAGGAAATGAGATTATCAAAGCAAATTTTAATTCCAATAATCTAAATATAAGTTTTAATTCAAAATATTTAATTGATATAGCATCAGAAATTGAAGATAAAAATTTAAAGATGAATTTAAAAGATTCTGTCTCACCAGTTTTAATTGAGGATATATCTGATAAAAATAGTTATTACGTTATTATGCCCATGAAAATCTAAATTTTGTAAATTTACTAAAAATTATTTATTTTAAGCTAAAAGCGTTGGGAATAAATAGTTTTAAGCAACATCACTCCCATGCCGTTTTCTATTATGAAAAAAAATGATATACTCTAATTGTCTAAATAATTATTAAAATGCCAAAAAACTCAATATCAAACAACAATTTAACTTATAGTGCTGACTCAATTAAAGTTCTTAAAGGACTAGATGCTGTAAGAAAAAGACCTGGCATGTATATCGGAGACACGGATGATGGTTCCGGGTTGCATCATATGGTTTTTGAGGTGATCGACAATGCCATTGACGAAGCGCTAGCTGGCCATTGTAAAAATATTATAGTTACAATGAATAACGATAATACAATCACAGTTGAAGATGATGGTAGAGGTATACCCGTAGATTTACACAAAAGTGAAAAAGTATCAGCGGCAGAAGTAATAATGACCCAACTGCATGCTGGAGGAAAATTTGATCATGACTCATATAAAGTTTCAGGAGGTCTTCATGGGGTTGGAGTATCTGTTGTGAATGCTTTATCTGAAAAATTAGAGTTAAATATTTTCAGAGATGGAAAAGAATATTCTATTATTTTTAAAAATGGCAATACTCACAAATCTCTTAAACAAGTTGGAAAAACAAAAAAAAGGGGGACAAAAATAAATTTTTTACCTTCTAAAGATGTATTTTCATCAACAAAGTTTAGCCCATCTATTTTAGAGAAAAGAATAAGAGAGTTGGCTTTTTTAAATAAAGGAATTCGTATATCATTAATAGATAAATCATCAAAAAAAGAAAAAGAATATATCCACAAATATGACGGTGGTATTATTGAATTTGTAAAACATTTAAATCAGAAAAAGCCAATTTTAATAAACAAAAATGAGAAAGAAGTCTTTAAAAAACCTGTTTACGTAACAGCTACTAAAAATAATGTTTTAGTAGAATGTTCCTTTGAGTGGAACTCGGGTTATTCAGAGGATGTTCTACCTTTTACTAATAATATTCCTCAAAAAGATGGAGGTACTCACTTACTTGGCTTTAGAAGTGCATTAACTAGAGTTGTTAATAGATATCTAAGTGAGAGAAATAACAAAAAAAATAAAATTACTTTATCTGGAGAAGATATAAAAGAAGGATTGACCGCGGTTTTATCAATTAAGATGCCTGATCCAAAATTTTCATCTCAAACTAAGGACAAACTTGTATCATCGGAAATAAGGTTGATTGTTGAAAATATTATCAATGATAAAGTTTCCACTTGGTTTGATCAAAATCCATCGATTGCTAAAATTGTTTTAGAAAAAATTACACAGGCTGCAATGGCCAGAGATGTTGCCAGAAAAGCAAGGGATAGCGTTAGGAGAAAAGGAGCCTTTGAACTTTCAGGCCTACCAGGAAAATTAGCTGATTGTCAAATTCAAAAAAAAGAGGGAACTGAATTATTCATTGTTGAGGGAGACTCAGCAGGAGGATCTGCTAAACAAGGTAGGGTACGAGAATACCAAGCTGTATTACCTCTAAGAGGAAAAATTTTAAATACATATGTTAATGGGAAGTCCAATGGAGAAGATCATTCTACAAAAGCTCTGGCTAAAATGATGTCATCGAATGAAATTGTTACACTAATAAACGCGCTTGGAACTGGTTCTAAAGATTTTAACATTGATAATTTAAGATACGACAAAATTATAATTATGACGGATGCAGATGTTGACGGATCTCATATTAGAACTCTTCTTTTAACTTTTTTTAATAATTTCCCTTTCAATCAATTGATAGAAGATGGTCATGTATATTTGGCACAACCTCCTTTGTTTAAAGTGACAAAATCAAATAAAAGTGTTTATATAAAAGATGAAAAAACACTCGAGGAATATATACTCAAAGTTTCTGAAAAAATAGACAAGAAAATTAAAAAAGGATCCGTAGAGTATAGTAAATTTATGCAAGACCAGAGAGAGAAGCTCTCTATTCAAAGATTTAAAGGATTAGGAGAGATGAATCCAGAAGAGCTGTGGGAAACAACATTAAATCCTGAAAATAGGACAATGCTTAGAGTGCAATATACAAAAGGTACAAAAGACAAGTCTAAAGAAGATCAAAAAATGATAGAAGTTTTAATGGGTGATGAGGTAGCACCTAGAAAAGACTTTATAACTAGCAATGCTTTAGATGTTATAAATCTTGATATTTAAGTAAAAGATGAATTTATCCACTATTTTTAGGTTAGGAGAAAACCTTAATTTAGATAAAAAAACCCTGGTAATTTTAAGGTGGATCGCAATTGTAGGCCAGTTTTCAGCAATTACTTTGGTTTATTTTTATCTAAAATTAGATTTTTTATACCTTGTTGCGTATTTAATATTATTTTTTGGTCTTCTAACAAATTTGTATTTACAATTTAAAATTAAATCAATTTTAATAAAAGATTTTAAAGCAAGTATATTTCTATTCTATGACTTAATTCAACTAGCAGCTTTGTTATATTTAACTGGGGGTATTTCTAACCCTTTTTCAATTCTTTTGATAATTCCAGCTATTGTTTCATCGACTTTTTTAAGTATGGGAACTACTGTTCTTTTAGGAATTTTTACTATCGCACTACTGTATTTACTGTCAATTTTTCATTATCCATTACCAGGGATACACGAGCATTCTGAGACTTTTCCTAAATTATATTTAACTGGATATATTTTGGCTATAATTATTGGACTTATATTTTTGAGCTATTTTGGAATAAGATTTTCAGGAGAAAGCAAAAGAAGAACAGATGCAATTAATAAAGTTCAACAGGTTTTAGCAAAAGAATACGAACTAGAGTCGCTTGGAGGACAAGCTGCTGCTGCTGCCCATTCTTTAGGTACTCCACTAGCTACGATTAATGTGGTAGCGACTGAACTCAAAAAAGAATTAGGAAATAATAAAGAAATTGAAAAAGATTTAGATTTATTAATTACTCAAACAAAACGATGTGGTGAAATTTTAAAAAAGATTTCAAAAAAACAAATAAAGGACGATGATTTTTTTAAAAAGACAAAACTTGAAGACTTACTTGAAGAAATAATTAATTCTTTTAAAGAAACATCTTCAAAAAAAATAGTTTTAATTTCAGATAAAGATGAAAACAAAATTTTTATTTCACGTTCGCCCGAAATTATTTATGGATTAAGGAATTTCATAGGTAATGCTGTAAAGTTTGCAAAATCTGAAGTTGAAATAAATTTAGCTAGTAACGAAGAAATTATTGAAATAGAAATAAATGATAATGGGCCTGGTTTTCCAGATGATATTATGGAGATATTGGGAGAACCTTACATTAAATCTAAATCAACTCAGGTCAATCAAAACGCTGGAACTGGTTTAGGAACTTTTTTGGGCAAGACTCTTTTAGAGAGAAGATCAGCTAAATTATTCTTTTCTAATACAAAAGATAAAGGTGCAAAAGTAAAAATTTTATTTGAAAGCAAAAACTTATCTTAATTAGGTTCTTGTTGTGTCATGCAGTGAATTGCACCAAAACCCCAAATTAACGTAGAGCAATCAATAGGGATAATTTTTCTTTTTTTAAAATGTTTTTTAAAAACTTTAATAACTTTTTTATCTTTATGATCGTTAAATACTGGAACTAAAACTATTTTATTGGCGATATAAAAATTAAGATATGATGCAGGCACTCTTACACCATCAATATATTTTGGATCTGGCATAGGAATCTTTATAATTTTAAGATTTTTTTTTCTATTTGACTTTTTAAGTATTTGGTAATTTTCTTTTAACATTTTATAATTGGCTTCACTTTTATTATCCTCATAAGCGACAAAAATTTTATTTTCATTTATAAATCTAGCTATGTCATCAATATGACCATGAGTATCATCTCCAACTATTCCCTTATTTAGCCAAAGAACTTTTTTAATACCTAAAAATTTATAAAATATATTCTCGTATTCTTTTTTTTTAAGACCTGGATTTCGTTCTTGTATTTTACTTTGCAAACACTCTTTAGTTGTTAAAAGCAAACCTTTTCCATTAACATCAATGGACCCACCCTCCAAAATAATCCTTTTATTTTTTGCAACAGGTTCCAAAGATTTTAAGCAAAGTGAATTTTTAATTTTATCGCAAATTTTGTTGTCGTACTTAAAGTCTTTATACTTTGCCCAAGCATTAAAACCCCAGTTTAATAAAACTTTTTGATTTGATTTATTTTTTACAAAAATTGGAAAGGAGTCTCTTAACCAAACTCTGTTAGTTTTGCATACTCTAAAATCAATATTTTTAAGGTTAGTTAAGAATTTTTTTAACAATAAATTTATCTTTTTTTTATCTTTTTTATTTTCAATAAGAATATTTACTTTTTGAGACCTGCAAATCTTTGAAATAATTTCAGCAAATATGGGAGGAATTAACCTAAATTTTTTTGGCCAGTCATTTTTATTGTGTGGCCATGCTATCCAAGTAGATTTTTGTTTTTCCCACTCGGCTGGCATCCTGTAGCCATTGTCTTTATATTTACTAAGCATCTCTTGGATTTTTTAAAATACCTTTATAATGTTCTATTCTTCTATCTCTAAAAAAAGGCCAATGTCTTCTTGCTGACTCTATTTTTCTATAATCAACATCACAAATGAGAATTTCTTCAGACAATTTAGCTTGTTTAACAACATTGCCACTAGGATCAAATATAACACTATTGCCCCAAAACTGTAATTTTTTTGAGCCTTGTTTTTCTATCCCTGTTCTGTTTACTGCAGCAACATATACCCCATTTGCAATAGCGTGTGCCTTTTGGACTGATAACCAAGAATCAAGTTGTATCTTACCAAATTTCTTTTTTTCTTTTGGATGCCAGCCTATCGCTGTAGGGTAAAAAATTATCTCTGCTCCTTTTAAAGCTGTAAGTCTTGCAGCTTCTGGAAACCATTGATCCCAACAAATCAAGGTTCCTAAATTACCTTTAGATGTTTTGAAGGATCTAAAACCAAGATCTCCGGGAGTAAAATAAAATTTTTCATAATATTGTGGATCATCAGGTATATGCATCTTTCTATATTTACCTTTAATTTTCCCATTCTCATCAATTATTACACATGTGTTATGATATATACCTGATGTCCTTTTTTCAAACAATGATAAGATTAAAATTACATTAAGTTCTTTTGCTAATAGAGAAAAAGTTTCGGTAGTTGATCCAGGAATTTTTTCTGCTAAATTAAAATTTGAGTGCTTTTCAGTTTGACAAAAATAATTTGTTAAAAATAATTCTGGTAAACAAATAATACTTGCGCCTTTTTTTTTTGCTTTGTAAATTTTTGAAACTGCGTTTGCCATATTTTTTCTCTTTTCAGATGACATTTTCATCTGTATCAAAGCTAATCTAACTTTACTCATATTATTATTTAAAAATTTTTTGAAAGTTTCTTCTTTCTCTATTTTTCCAGTTATGTCTATGGTAAGCATCACTGGCTATAAGAGGAAGAACACTTGTAGCTTCCGCGAAAACCATCTGTTCTTTCGCTATATCTACTTTTCCCCATGAGCTGGCTTCCTTCAAGGTTGAACTGCTACAAGCACCATCTCTTGTATCAGCAACTGTAATTTGTATTGCATATTTATGCATATCTACTTCCTTACCTATTAGATCTGCACAAACTACTGTGTCTTGCACAAAATTCTTTGGAACACCTCCACCAACCATTAACAAACCTGATTGCTTAGATTTAATTTTTATTTCAGTTAATTCTCTCAATTCTCTAATAGAGTCGATTGTTATGTGTTTTTCTGGATTTTGTTCTTGATGCATTACTAGACCAAAGCCTGCTGAACTGTCAGTAAAAGCTGGACAAAAAATCGGAACTCCATTGTCAAATGCAGTTTCTATTAGTGAGCCTTTCTTTTTTGCATTTTTTTTTAAAAATTTACCCAATTCATTTATAAATTCCCTTGAGGTATAGGATTTAGGAGTTAAAGAATTCGCAATATCACAAATCGTTTGATCACAGACCTGAAGCTCTTCCTCATCAATGTAAGTGTCATAAATTCTATCTATATAGTTTTGTCTAAGTTCAGTATCATCTTGAAATTGAGATCCTTGATAGTGCTCAAAACCTAAAGCTTCAAAAAAATCCATATCAATTATTGACGCTCCTGTAGCTACTATTGCATCAACCATGTTATATTTGACTAAATCTGAATATACTTTCATACAACCACCAGCCGAAGTAGATCCTGCAATTGTAAGAAAGATTGAGCAATTTTCATCTAAAATCATCTCATTATAGATTTTAGCTGCTTTAGCAGTGTCTCTAGAAGTAAACGACATTTTACTCATGCCATCAATAATTTTTCTAGCGTCAAAGGAGGTTATATCTATATGCTCTACAGGATTTTTTAAAAATGATTTTTTATTATGTCCAAGATTTGGACTCTCTTTTTTTGTCATTAGGCAACCAAGTAATCAACTTTACTTGTATCATAATACAAAGATATAATTGGTTTATCGTTTAGTTCAAAAATTTCATTCGAATAAAAGCCATTGAACTTTGTTCTGAAAGTTAAAGCATATGCACCGAGTTGACCAAGTTCTATATAATCGCCTTCTTTTATGTTATTTGGCAATAAAAAAGGACCTTTCATATAATCTAGGCTGTCACAAGTAGGTCCAAAAAAACTAAATGAGGTTAATTTTTTTGAGTGTATTCTGCCACTAGTTATCATTTTTGAGGGCAAAACGAAATTTGGAACTCCTGCATCAAATAGTGAACCATATGTACCATCATTTATATAAAGATTTTGTTTTTTTCTTAAAATAACTTTCACAATAGTTGAACCACTTTCCGCAACTATCGCTCGTCCTGGTTCACAAATTATATCAGGTAATTTATTTAGTTTTAAATTTTTTAGAGATTGTTTTATTTCATTGAGGTAATTTATCATTGGTTCAGGATTTAAATCAGGATAAATTGATGGGAATCCACCTCCCACATTTATTATATCAGGTAGTATTTTAGTTTTTTTTATAATGCTACCAATTTCTTGGATACCTTTAGAATAAGATATTTTATGCATACATTGGGAGCCAACATGAAAACTTATTCCAAGTTTTTTTGAATATTGTTTACATAATCTAACCAGACCTAGGGCCTCAGAAGGAAGTGCGCCAAACTTTCTTGATAAATCAATTTCTGCATGTTCGTTAGAGACTGCTATTCTAACAAAAAGATTTAAATCTTTTGCTTGGTTTGTGGCATCCAAAATTTTTCTTAGTTCATCCTTATTATCTAACGCAAAATTTTTTACTCCATATTCAAAATATGCAGAAGAAATACTCTCCCTCGTCTTAATGGTATGCATGAAAAATAAATTTACTCTATCTTTTATCTTTTTAATTAATTTTATTTCATTTAAAGAAGCTACATCAAAATCTTCAATACCACTTGAAATCACTTGCTTTATAACTTGCTCGTTAGGATTAGTTTTCACAGCGTATAGCACTTTACCTGGAAAGTTATCTTTAAAGAACTTAGCTGATTTTTTAATCGACTCTGGCCGTATGCAATATACGGGATAGTCTGGTTTTAGTGCATTAACTAATTCGTTAACGTTTTTAAATTTTCGCATTTCATGTGTCCCTCATTTGTTTACACAAAAGGTTTTTAAAAAATTTTAATAAAAAAAACCTTACATATTCGCATTTAAGGTCTTTTTGACTCTATGTAAAGAAAAAAGAAGCTATTTTATCCAGTTGTAAAAATGATTTTAATGACTATATATGGTCCAATATGAGATCACAAAAAGAATACGCCGAGCAACTAAACCTTTCAGATTTTTCTGATAAAACCTTGCTAATCTTGGATGATGACGATCCTCTCAGAGGAAGGCTGGCTAGAGCTATGCAAAAGAAGGGATTTTTCGTTAAAGAGGCTAAAACGGTGTCTGAGGGACTTCAAATAGCTAAAAAAGACACTCCTAGTTTTGCTTTAGTTGATTTAAGGCTAGAGGATGGAAATGGACTAGACGTAGTAAAAGAACTATCTAGAATCAAAAAGGATTGTAGGATTGTGATGTTAACCGGATACGGGAATTTACCAACTGCGGTTGCTGCAGTTAAGGCAGGAGCCATTGACTATATGGCTAAACCTGTGGATGCAGATGATGTAGAGGCAGCTTTGCTTGCTTCACCCGAGTCGAAGGCAAAACCACCTGAGAACCCAATGTCAGCTGATAGGGTAAAATGGGAGCATATTCATCGAGTATTCGAGCTTTGTAACAGAAACGTTTCTGAAACAGCGAGACGACTTAAGATGCACCGAAGGA
The DNA here is from genome assembly GCA_902522955.1 of uncultured Pelagibacteraceae bacterium. Lineage (GTDB taxonomy): Bacteria > Pseudomonadota > Alphaproteobacteria > Pelagibacterales > Pelagibacteraceae > Pelagilacustribacter. Next base: position 205,008 of record CABYXR010000001.1, on the reverse strand, counting down.
CTTTACAAAGAATACTTTCAAAGAGATCGCCTAAATAAAGTTTCTTATTTTCTTTATCTGAGTTATTGCAAATGTTGCAATTAAGATTTTAAATAATTCCGCTAATAAAAATGGTTGGGCTCCTAATTGAAATATCGGTTTATCCCAACCTATTATTCCACCTAGCCAGAGTACACCAAAGACATAAATAAAACTTGTGGCAAAAGATAGTTTGATAAAGTTGATGAATAAATTATTTTCGTAATTAAAGAAACCTGATAAAAATACTGTCACAAGAAATCCCACAAGATACCCCATAGTTGGACCAGTAAAATAAATTAATCCAATTCCTTTTTCTGGCGTTCCAGAAAATACAGGTAAACCTATTATGCCTTCAAAAAGATACAGAGTGATAGTTGCTAATCCAAGTTTCCACCCAAATGCAATTCCTATGATTAAAACTACTAAAGTTTGCATTGTCATTGGCACTGGATAAAAAGGAATCTTAATTTTTGAAGAAATAGCTAATAGCACTGTTCCAAGCAATGCGATGAATACTCTTTTTAACAATTTTGAATTAGCGAAATTTTTAACTATATCCATAATATTAACTTTATATATTTTTTTATATTAAATCTACTTTTTTGTTAACTGAACAAATACGTCCTCTAAATCTCCATCTTCAGTGAAAATATCAAGCACTTTTATATTATTTTGCTTTAAATAATTGATAATATCTTCAAAATTAAGGGATTTTTTTTCGTATGTTATTGATAAGGTGTCACTTGAGTTTATTTCAAATTTTACATTCCTCATTTGCAATTTAATAGAGGAATTAATATTTTCTACTTTAAAACTTATTCTTTTAGATTGTATTCTATCCAAAAGTTTCTCTGTTGTGTCAAGAGCAACTAGCTCTCCTTTATTTATAATTGCTATTCGATTACACATTTCTTGAGCTTCAAATAAATAATGTGTTGTCAAAATAATTGTAACACCCTCTTTATTCAATTCTTTTACATTATTCCAAAGATTGTTTCTTAACTCAACGTCAACCCCTGCTGTTGGCTCATCCAAAATAAGAATAGGTGGCTGATGCACCATAGCTTTAGCTATTAACAATCTTCTCTTCATTCCACCTGAAAGACTTCTTGAATAAGCGTTAGCTTTATCCTCTAAAGCTACCATTTTTAAAATAATATCTGTAATTCTATCTTTTTTAGTTATTCCAAATAGACCTGCTTGTAATTCAAGTAATTTTCTTGGACTAAAAAAAGCATCTAAATTAATTTCTTGAGGAACTATACCTATTGAAGCTTTTACTTGTCTTGGATTTTGATCAATATCAAAACCCCAAACTCCTATTTTTCCTTTTGTTTTAGTCACTGTTCCACCTAAAATATTTAAAAAAGTGGTTTTACCCGCTCCGTTTGGGCCTAATAATCCAAATACCTCTCCTTGCTTAACATTAAAATTTAAATTATTTAGTGCTGTATTTTCTTTTTTATTTTTAGAATTTAAGAAAATTTTTGAAAGATTTTCAACAGTTAAAGCAAATTTATTCATAGTTTGATTCAATAAAGATTAAAAACTAATGTAATATATATATATGAGTTCAATAAAAAAAACAGATCATTATTACCTCATAGATGGATCAGGTTATATTTTTCGTGCTTATTATGCTTTACCACCTTTGTCTAGAAAAAGTGATGGGTTACCCACTGGAGCTGTAAGTGGTTTTTGTTCTATGCTTTTTAAATTACTTGAAGATGCAAGATCAGATGATTCAAATCAAAAACCAACACATTTTGCTGTAATCTTTGACTCAGCAAGAAAAAATTTCAGAAATGAAATTTATAGCGAATACAAAGCTAATCGAGCTGAAGCCCCTGATGACTTAGCTCCACAATTTGAATATATAAGAAAATCAGTTAAGGCTTTTAATCTTCCTTCAATTGAACTTCTGAATTATGAGGCAGATGACCTAATTGCGACATATGCAAAACAAATTACATCTGCAGGTGCTAAGGTAACTATTATTTCTTCTGATAAAGATTTAATGCAATTAGTTTCTAATAACATTAGACTATACGATCCAATGAAAAGTAAAGTTATTGGAGAAAAAGAAGTTCTAGAAAAGTTTGGAGTAAAACCTAATCAAGTAATTGATGTACAATCTTTAGCTGGAGATAGTTCAGATAATATTCCAGGTGTTCCAGGAATCGGGATTAAAACCGCTGCTGAATTAATTAATAAATATAAAAATCTAGATACCTTACTTAAAAAAGCTTCCGAAATACCTCAAAATAAAAGACGAGAAACGTTAATGGCTAATAAAGAAAAAGCTTTATTGAGTAGACAATTAGTGACATTAAAAAATGATGTTCCAGTCAAAGATGATCCTAATAGCTTCATTATTAAGGAGGTCAAAAGAGATATTTTATATAATTTTCTACGAGACATGGAATTTAACAGATTGCTTAGTCAAGCTATAAGTGTTTATGGAGAAGGTAGTAAGACTAAAAAAATATCTAAATCTAACGAGAGTAATATTTCAAAAATAAATATTAAACTTTATAAAAGTATTCTGGATGAGAAAGATTTAGAAAAATTAATTGACAATTTAAATAAAAAATCAATTATTTCAGTTGATACTGAGACCACATCTCTAAATCCTATGGAAGCTGATCTAGTAGGTATTTCATTTAGCTGCGCCCCAAACGAAGCATATTATATTCCAATTGGTCACGATAAAATAAAGTGTTTGGATAAAAAATTAGTTTTAAAAAAAATAAAATCTTTATTAGAGGACGATAGCATAAAAAAAGTTGGTCAAAATATTAAGTATGATTTAATAGTTTTAAAAAATAATGGAATAAATATTAGTCCAATTGAGGATACAATGCTGTTATCCTATGTCTTGGACGCTGGAAATAACAGGCACAATATGAATACTCTTTCCGAAATACATCTAGCGCATAAGACCATTTCATACAAAGAATTAGTAGGAACAGGAAAAAAACAATTAAAATTTTCAGATATTAATTTGAAAGAAGCAACAGAATACGCAGCTGAAGATGCAGACGTTACACTCAGACTTTATGAATTATTGTCTGAAAGAGTAAACCATGAAGGTCTTATTAAAATCTATGAATTATTTGAGAAGCCCATGGTAAAACTGTTGTCAAATATGGAAATGAATGGAATAAAAATTAATGATGCATATTTAAAAAAATTATCAAATAAATTTGAAGAAAGATTAAAAAAAATAGAAACACAAATTTACAAACTATCTGGTAAAGAGTTTAATATTGGTTCGCCAAAACAATTAGGAGAAATAATTTATAATGATCTCAAAATAGCAAAATTAAAAAAAACTAAAAAGGGCAGTTTAGCAACTAGCGCTAAAATTTTAGAAGATTTAGCATCTATGGGTCATAAATTTCCAAATTTGATTTTAGAGTGGCGACAAGTGTCTAAATTAAAGAGTACTTACAGCGATGCCTTGCAGGATCATATAAATTCTAAAACAAGAAGAGTTCATACATCTTTTCTTTTGGCTGCGACAAACACTGGAAGACTTGCCTCAAGTGATCCCAATCTCCAAAATATTCCAATTAAAACTCCGGACGGCAAAGAAATAAGAAAAGCTTTTATCGCTGAAGAAAACAATATCCTTATTTCAGCTGACTATAATCAAATAGAGATGAGAATTTTAGCAGACATGGCTGATGTTAAGGCATTAAAGAAAGCTTTTAAAAATAATCAAGACATTCATTCTTTAACTGCTAGTCAAGTTTTCGGCTCGCCCATTAATAAAGTTACAGAAGATCTTAGACGAAAAGCAAAGGCAATTAATTTTGGTATAATTTATGGTATTACCCAATATGGTTTAGCAAAGCAGATTTCCGTGTCAAACCAAGAAGCTTTAGATTTTATAAATGCCTATTTTAAAAAATTTCCCGAAATTAAAGACTATATGAATTCAACAATTAAGACTTGCAGAAAACAAGGATATGTAACTAATATCTTTGGAAGAAGAATTCATCTTAGAGGAATAAATGATAAAAATTTTAGTGTAAGAAGTTTTCAAGAAAGAGCAGCAATCAATGCTCCAATTCAAGGATCTGCAGCTGATATTATAAGATTAGCCATGATAAAAATTAATAAATTTCTAGAGGACAAAAAAAACACAGCTAAAATGCTTCTCCAAATACATGATGAACTGATTTTTGAGTGCCTTAAAAAAGATGAAGAAAAAATTAAAAAAGATATTAAAGACGCTATGGTTTCTATATCAAGTTCAGAGCATCATATGTTTTCAATACCATTAGAGGTAAGTATAAATTCTGGAAACAATTGGGGAGAAGCTCATTAAACGCCTAAATTTTGACATTAAGATTATGAGAATAAACCTATGACACAAACTATTGCTTTAGTAGACGACGACAGAAATATTCTTACTGGTATAAGTATTGCATTAGAAAGGGAGGGTTTTTCTGTTCAAACTTATATAGATGGAGAGTCAGCTTTAATTGGTCTCACTAGAAATCCACCTGACCTGGCTGTAATAGATATTAAAATGCCAAGAATGGACGGAGAGGAGTTATTAAAAAAATTGAGAAAGAAAATGTCAATACCAATTATTTTTTTAACTTCCAAGGATGAAGAAGTTGATGAATTATTAGGATTAAAACTTGGAGCAGACGATTTTGTAAAAAAATCAGGAGGATTTTCAACAAAAGTTTTAATTGAACGAATTAGAGTTCAATTAAGAAAAAAAAATAATGTTATAGATGATACAAAAAATATTATTAATCATGGGAAATTAAAATTAGACCCTTCGCAACTAGAGTGCGAATGGGGAGGAAAACCATTGCCAGACAAACTTACCACAACCGAATTTTTAATTGTTAAAGAATTAGCTAAAAGACCAGGTGTAATAAAAGAAAGGGCTCATTTAATGGATATTGCCTATAAAGAAAATACAGAAATAGAGGATAGAACTATTGATAGTCATGTCAAAAGAATCAGAAAAAAGTTCAAAAAAGTAGATGAAAAATTTTCTGCGATTGAAACTAGATATGGAAGTGGGTATAGATGGAATGTTAGTTAATGAGACAAAAAAAATCTGCATCTATATTAAGAAAATTTTTATTATTTAATCTTAGCGTATTCTCTATTTTAGGACTTTTTACTATAATCTACTTAAAAGCTATTGAGCCAAATTTAATTAAAAAGCGAACAGCAAATCATTCAATTATAATAAATAATACCGTAGACCACCTAGAAAGATTAAATGTTGAATTTAATTCAAAAAATATAAAAACATTTTTACTTTCAACGAGATTTCTTTTTCAAAGTTTAGATAGAGTTCAATTTTACGATATAGAAGGAGAATTAATTGGTGATACTAACATTTTAGATTTAGATCAAAACGTTTTTGAAAGATCTGAAATAATTATAGAGGAAACTTTAGACGGAAAAATTAAAGAAAAAAATAATTCAGAAAAACTCATTGTAGATCAAAATAAAAATCTTATAAGAGATACAATTCTTAATGAATATGAGAATGAAACACTTACAATTTCAGAAAAGATACAAAATAATTTTTTTGTTAGTACATTAAGTAGAATAAAACTTAAGGAAAAAGAAGCTGGTTATATAGTTGTATCTGAAGAAGCAAATGATATTTTAAATGCAGTTAAAGAGAGAAGAGCTTTTATAATAAGAACGGTATTAGCAGTAGCTTTGGTTATTTTAATATTTTCTCTTTTTCTAAATAAGTATATTTTAAAGCCAATAGGTTTATTAGTTTCCTTTAGTGAAGCAATCAAAAAAAAATCTTCTCAGCCTATTGATATTAAAAATTTTTTTGTTAGAGAAGATGAAATTGGAAAATTGACAAAGTCAATTGACGAAATGACCAAAGAGTTACAAAAAAGGACAACAAGAGCTGAAACCTTTTCAAATGATTTAGCACATGAAATAAGGAATCCTTTAGCCTCTCTAAAAAGTGCTTCAGAGTTATTAGATAAAACGACTACAAAAAAGGAAAGTGAAAAATTATTAACAATAATAAACCATGATGTTGAAAGAATTGAAAGACTTATAACAGATTATTCTCAAATGTTAAAAGATGAAGCTTCGTGGTCTAGAGAAAAAATGAGTAAAGTAAATTTATTTGATGTCATAGACAACGTAGTTGAAGATTTTAGACATGACTTAAAAAATCAAAATAAGAATATTCAAATTAATATCAAAAAGAAAATTAATTCGAAAAATGGTTATTTTATTCTAGGTATAGAGAATAGATTAGAACAAGTGGTAGCTAACTTATTAGATAATTCTATCTCTTTCAGTGAGGATAATAAAAAAATTGAAATTTGCATGGAAGAGACTTCAAATAACGTTCTAGTAGTGATTAAAGATGAAGGCCCTGGTTTTTCGGAAACATCTCCCCAAAAAATATTTAAACGTTTTTATAGCAATAGACCTAAAAGCTTTGGAAAGCATTCAGGCTTAGGACTTAACATTGTAAAGAATATAGTCGAATTACATGAAGGTACAATATCTGCCTCAAATAGAGTAAATAAACAAGGAGCTCAAGTAGAAGTATTGTTGCCGAAATTTTCTTAGCGATCTTACTTGATAACATTCAGTTATCTTGTTAAATAACATTAAAATATGTCTCAAGATTTTAAAGTAAAAGATATCAACCTAGCTGATTTTGGGAGAAAAGAAATTTCTCTTGCAGAAACGGAGATGCCAGGCTTGATGGCCATTAGAAAAGAATATAGAGGGAAAAAACCTCTGAAGGGAGCTCGAATTTTAGGTTGTTTGCATATGACAATTCAAACAGCAGTATTAATAGAGACATTAGTTGACCTTGGAGCAGAATGTAGATGGTCCTCTTGCAATATATTTTCTACTCAAGATCATGCAGCGGCAGCTATTGCAAAAGTAGGAGTACCAGTGTTTGCTTGGAAAGGGGAAACCGAAAAAGAATATTGGTGGTGTGTAAAACAGACAATAGAAGGAAAAAAAGATTGGACACCTAATATGATTTTAGATGATGGAGGTGATCTTACCGCTCTAATGCACAAAGAATACAAAGATTTACTCAAAAATATAAAAGGAGTATCTGAGGAAACAACTACAGGAGTGTTAGCATTAAAAAAAATGGAAGAAAATAACGAGCTAATGATACCTGCAATTAATGTTAATGATTCGGTCACAAAGTCAAAATTTGATAATTTATATGGATGTAGAGAAAGTTTAGTTGACGGGATAAAAAGGGCTACAGATGTGATGATGTCAGGAAAAGTTGCTATCGTAGCAGGCTTTGGAGATGTCGGAAAAGGTAGTGCTGCTTCTTTAAGACAGGCAGGTGCAAGAGTTTTGGTTACAGAAACAGATCCAATTTGCGCACTTCAAGCCGCAATGGAAGGTTATGAAGTTGTAATAATGGATGATGCAATTAAAGATGCAGATATAGTTGTAACAGCAACAGGAAACAAAGATATTGTAACCGCAGACCATATGCGAAACATGAAAGATAGAGCAATACTTTGTAACATAGGCCATTTTGATAACGAAATACAAGTAGAAGCGCTAAAAAATTATAAGTGGGATGAAATAAAGCCACAAGTCCATGAAATTGAATTGCCAAGCAAAAAAAGAATAATATTATTAGCAGAAGGAAGATTGGTAAACTTAGGTTGTGCAACAGGTCATCCAAGTTTTGTTATGAGCGCATCTTTTACTAATCAAGTTATAGCTCAAATTGAATTGTGGAATAATTCAGATAAATATGAAAAAAAGGTTTATGTTTTACCTAAACATTTAGATGAAAAAGTAGCTATGCTGCATTTAGAAAAGGTTGGAGCAAAACTAACTAAAATGTCAAAAGAACAAGCAGACTATATTAGCGTTAAACCATCAGGGCCTTTTAAACCAGATACTTATCGCTACTAGATAAGTAGCAAATGATTGTTAAATCTCTAGATCATCTTAAATCAATATCGAATAAAATTGCTGACAAAATATCAAATAATGATTGTATTTTCTTAATAGGAGAAATTGGAGTAGGAAAGACGACTTTTACTAGAAGTTTTATTAATTACTTGCAAAAAAAAAATGAAATAAAAGAAACTGAAGTTTTAAGTCCCACTTTTAATTTATTGTATGAGTATGAAATTAAAAATCTGAAAGTGATGCATTATGATTTATATAGAATTAAAAAAGGTAAAGAGCTGGATGAGCTTGGTATATTTAAAGAAGATTTTGATAGTATAAAAATAATTGAATGGCCAGAATTAGTTGAAGCAAAAGTAAAAAATAGACTAGAAATTCATCTAAGTTATTCTGACAAAAATAATGAGAGAAAATTGAGACTTTCTGGGCATGGAAAATGGAAAGATTGTAATGAAAATAAATTATAAATTATTAAAAATTTCTGGTGATGCGTCTTTTAGAATATTTTATAGAATAATTAGATATAACAAGTCATCAATACTAGTTTTTGCAAAAAAAGAACAGTTTAAGAATTTGATTGTCTATTCAGTTGTTAATAAAATTTTAAATAGCCACAATATTTTATCACCTAAACTTTTAAAAAATTATTACAAGGACAATATGATAGAAATTTCAGATTTAGGTGATAAATCTTTCTATGATTATATTAAAAATAAAAAAGATAAATCGAAAGATTACAAAAAATTAATCGAGTTAATTATTAAACTACAAAAGATAAAACTCAAAAATAAATATTATTTTAGTGGAAAAAAAATAAAATTTACTAAATATTCTCTTAGCAACCTTCACAAAGAATCAGATTTATTTTTTGATTGGCATTTAAAGTATTGTACTAGAAATTTAAGGATTGGAAAAATAAAAAAAATATTTAAAAAAGAGCTTAATAATATTTATAAAAAACTTTATTTTAAAAACAATTGTTTTACACATAGAGATTTTCACGCATCAAATGTAATGATTACGCAAAAAAGATTAAGTCTTATTGATAGTCAAGATGCAATAATTGGAAATCCTTTATATGATGTTGCTTCTTTAATTGATGACGTGAGGATTAAAATGCCTAACAACTTACAAGATAATTTATTTAAGCACTATGTAAAAAAATCAAAATTTAAAGTAAAGGATCAATCTTATCTTAAAAATGATTTTGATATTTTATCTGTTCAAAGAAATTTAAAAATACTTGGAATTTTCGTACGTCTTCATAAAAGAGACAAAAAACCAAACTATCTAAAATATTTACCTCGCACTTGGTCACTTCTTGAGAAAAGAATGAGAAATCCAATTTTTTCTAAGTTGAATATATTATTTAAAGAGTATCTACCTTTAAAAAAATTAAAAAAGGTTAAAATATGAAAATTAAACATGGCATGATTTTAGCAGCTGGATTAGGAAAAAGAATGCAGCCGATTACTTTAAAAACTCCAAAGCCATTAATCCAAATAGGTAACAAGAACTTGTTAGAGAGAGCTATTGAATTGTTAATAAATCATGGAATAGAGGAAATAGTTATTAATGTCCATCATCTACCAGATCAAATAAAAGATTTTATTAATAGCAAGAAATATAAAGTAAAAATTATGATCTCCGATGAGCAGAAAATTTTACTTGATACTGGAGGCGGAATACTTCATGCCACAAGATCTTTTAAAAAACCTTTTGTAGCAGTTAATCCTGATACTTTATGGAGTGATGCTTATTGTAATGAATTAAAAGATTTAGAAGATCTTTACTTTAAAAAGAAAAAACCTTGTTTATTGTTAGTCAATAAAAACTTGAGTTTTGATAGTTCATTCAAGGGAGATTTTAATCTCCAGAATGATTTGATTAGTAGAGACAATAGCAATGAATTCATTTTTACTGGTCTTCAAATTTTAGACCAAAGCGTTTTTAATTCCATAAAAGATAAAATATTTTCTATGAACAAAATTTGGAACTACTTAATTGAGGAAAATTCTTTATTTGGAAATGAGAGCAAACAAAAGTTTCATCACTTAAATACAAAAGCAATGTACGATAAAATATCTAATTTATTTCAATGATTAAAGATAATATCTTTAGCTCTAGTCTCATCTAAATAATAATATTTTTGAATTTTGACATTTTTATCAAATTCTATTATAAGAGGATTTCCTGTTGGAATTTCTAATTCATTAATCTTTTCATCAGAAATTTTAAATAAATACTTACATAGTGCTCTTAGTGAATTACCATGAGCTGATATTAAAACATTTTTATTTTCTTTTATATGTTTTTGAATTTCTTTTTCATAGTAAGGGATAACTCGATTATAAGTATCTTTTAAGGACTCTGTAAAAGGTATCATTCCTACTGGTATACTTGCGTTTAATGGAGAAAATAAAGAAAGATTTTTCTCATCTTCGGTTATGGGTGGCGGCGGCACATCCCAAGATCTTCTATATTTTTTAAACTGTTCATAACCAATTTTCTTTTTAGTGTCCTCTTTGTTTAATCCAGTTAAAGATCCGTAATGTCTCTCATTTAATTCCCAAGAGGTATTAAATTTAAGCTCTAAACCATTTTCTTGAAGTATTGTGGTAAGCGTTTTAATCGCTCTTTTTAAAAAAGATGTATAGGAAACATCTATATTAATATTTAGATTTTTAATTAATTGACCAGATTTTTGAGCTTCTAAAATTCCTTTTTCAGATAAATCAACATCAACCCATCCCGTAAATCTATTTTCTGCATTCCATACGCTTTGGCCATGTCTTGTAAGAATTAATTTACTCATAATAGATAAATACCAGATATTATGTAATATTAAACTTATAATGAAAAATAATGTCTTAAAGATGGTTGGGTATCTTTACTATTTCTCTTTAATAGCGTTGTTCATTTTATATTTATTTCCAGGCAGTCTTATTGGATATTTTTTTTACGGAGATTTAGGAAAACAACCAAATTTTGTTGATAACCCTATAGGGACTTCAATTAATCATTTATTTTGTTTTATGTACATTACAACTTTAGCTGTGATTTGTAATTTAAAACAGATCCGAATTTTTACTAATCTTTATTTTATTTTTTTTATTTCTATTCTTTTAGAAATCTCACACTATTTTATTCCTAATCGAGCTTTCGAGCTTTATGATTTATTGGCTAATATGATTGGAGTAATATTAATATTTTTATTAAAAAAAATAATTTTATGAATAAACACATAATAATAATATTAATCTTATTTTTTTTTCAAAATATTCAAGCATCAGAAATTATTGGAGTTCCAAAAGTAGTTGATGGAGATACAATTAATATTAAATCTTATAAAATTAGACTAGAAGGTATTGACGCCCCCGAAATGAGACAAAAATGTAAAAAATCTTATCTCCAAATAATTTTTTTAAATTTTCAAAAAGATTATTATTGTGGACAAATATCTAAAAAAAAACTGATACAAAAAATTGGTAATAAACCTGTAAAATGTACTTTATTAGGGAAAGATAGATATAAGAGATATTTGGGAAAATGTTTTAAAGGTAAAATAAATTTAAACAGATGGATGGTACGAAATGGTTATGCACTAGCTTATAGAAAATATTCAAAACTATATATACTTGACGAAAATTATGCGAAAGAAGAAAAATTGGGAATGTGGAAAGGGACTTTTATTAAACCAGAAAAATGGAGAAAGCTAAATTAATTTCTTATATAATTTAAGAAATGATTCTTTTTAAAAAAATTTTATCTATTGGAATTTTTTTCTTATTAGTTGCTTGTTCTTCAATTCCAAAAAATACTCAAAATAGTTGTGCAATATTTGAAGAAAGATATCTTTGGTATAAACATGCTAAAGCTTCATATGAGAAATGGGGAGCACCTATTCACTTACAACTTGCTTTTGTAAAAAAAGAGAGTGATTTTAATTGGTTAGCTAAACCTCCTAGGAAAAAATTATTTAAAGTTATACCTTTTAAAAGACCATCTAGTTCTTTTGGCTATTCCCAGGCTGTAAAAGGAACCTGGGAGCAGTACAAGAGAGAAACAAACAATCCATTAGCAACACGAGCTCGTTTTAAAGACTCAGTAGATTTTATAGGTTGGTATATTCACAAAACTTCTAAAATATTAAAAATATCTAAGCAAGATGCCTACAGACAGTATTTAGCTTATTATAAAGGCTGGGGAGATTATAAAAATTATTCTAAAGACAAAAAAGCTATTATTTATGCTAAGTCCGTAAAAGATATGGCAAGTAAATATAGAAAACAGCTTAAGCTTTGCAAAAAGAATCTAGATAAGAGAAAATATATTATTTTTTAAGCTGTTTTTTTAATTCTATTTCAACTGCATCTATCCTCTGAGTTCCTTTACCAACTATAGTATAAACAGTAGGAATTACATATAAAGTAAAAAAAGTTGAGAATAGCATACCACCGAATATTGTTATACCAACTGTCAACCTACTTGCTGCACCTGGACCAGTTCCCAAAATAAGAGGGAGAACACCAATAATTGTAGATATACTTGTCATTAAAATTGGCCTTAATCTAATCGAAGCTGCCTCAAAAACTGCAACCTCAAGATTTTTTCCTTCTTTCCTTAATTGATTAGCAAACTCAACAATTAAAATTCCATTCTTTGCTGATAAACCAATTAAAATGATTAATGCAATTTGACTATAAACGTTAAGCGAAGATCCAACCACTAAAAGACCTAATAGGCCTCCTAGTATTGCCATTGGAACAGTTAACATTATTGTCAATGGATGCCTCCAACTTTCAAATTGTGCACTCAAAGCTAAATAAGCTGTTATTAAAGCAAGAGCAAATATCACGTAAAGTTCCGTGTTAGTTTTTTTATATTCTTCACTTTCGCCTTTATAGGCAATTCTAGCTTGTGGAGTATTTTGTTCAACAACTCCAACTAAAAATTTTAATGCCTCATCTAAAGAGTAATCCCCAACGAGTCTTGCTGAAATAGTTACAGCTTTCTGTCTGTTATATCTTGCTAAAAATGGAGATTGCCCTTCTTCATTGTAAGTTACTAAGTTAGATACAGAAACAAGTTTCCCATTATTTTTGGATCTGACAAATACTTTACTTATACTATCTGGTTCTTGTCTGTCTTTAATATCCCCTTGTAAAATAATAGAATATTCTTTTCCGTCTTTAGTAAAATTTGTTACTCTTTTTGAACCAAAAATTGTTTCAACAGTTTTTCCAATATCTTCTGTAGACACACCTAAATCAGCAGCTTTTTTTTGATCAATCTTAACGTTAAGTTGAGGCTTATTCAAATCAAAGTCATCTTGAATCGATGTTAGTCCAGGATTTGTTCTTGCTTCCTTCTTAATAATTTCTTTCCATTCAATTAATTGTTTGTAAGTATTTCCTAAAATTACAAATTGAACTGGACTTTCTATACCACCGGTTCTTATCCCTTGAGGCATTATTGGAAAGGCTAATACTCCTGGTACTTTTCCTATTTCACTGAAAGACTCTCTCATAATTTTTACTCCATGACGATCTCTCTTTTTCCAAGGTTCTAAAAGCACAATAATGAAACCACTATTAACCTGTTTTGCAGATTTTCCAAATCCAGGAACTCGCATTATTAACCTTCTATATTCGCCATTTCCAACTTTTGGTAGTAATAATTTTTCAATTTCTTCTGCTCTATCTTTGGTAAAATTAAATCCAGAACTTTGAGGAGCTTTTATTATTACAAAAAAAGCACCTCTATCTTCAGGCGCTATCAATTCTTTTTTTGCAAAATTAAAAAAGAAAATAGTAAGAGCTAGCGTACCTAACAAAAAAATTGTTATTGCTTTTCTTTTTTTAATCCATTCTAGTAATGAAACCTTATATAGGTAAGTTAGATTTTTTAAAAAATTCTCAAATTTGATAACCATTTTAGACTTTTTCATATTCTTTTGAAGAAACTTGCTAGCAAGCATTGGACTTAGTGAGAGAGCAACAAAACTTGATATGATTACAGCTGAAGCGAGTGTAATTGCTGTCTGTGTAAATAATACACCTGTAATGCCTTTAATGAATATTAAAGGAACAAACACAGCAACTAGAACTACGGTAGTTGCTATAATAGCAAAAGAGACTTGCTTTGCTCCTTTATAAGCGGCAACTAAAGGAGTGTCGCCTAATTCTATTCTTCTAACAATATTCTCAAGCATTACTATAGCGTCATCAACTACTATCCCGATAGCAAGCACTAAAGCCATCAAGGTAAATAAATTAATTGAAAAATCAAAAACATAGATTGACAGGAAAGTTGATATCAAAGAAACTGGTAATGCTATCAAAGGAACTATTAAAGCTCTTATATTACCTAAAAATAAGTATATAATTATTGTAACAAGAATTAATGCAATTATTAAAGTTTTATAAACTTCTTTTATAGCAGTTTTGATATAATTACTTCTATCAAAAGACACTTCCAAAGTTGTACCCTGAGGTAGACTTGGCTCTAATTCTCTCATTTTTTCTTTAATACCATTAGCAACAGAAATGGTATTTGCATCTGACTGCTGATATATTCCAATCCCAACAACTTGTTTACCGTTACCCTTAAAAATAGTTCTCGTTGACTCAGCTCCTAATTCAATTCTTGATACATCAGATAAAGTGATTATTGATCCATCCTTAGCCCTTTTTAGTGGTAAATTTTTATAATTATCAACATCTTCATAAGCTTTATCGAGTTTAATTGTTAAATCTATATCTTTAGACTCAATTCGCCCTGCTGGAAACTCAACATTTTCTTTTCTTAAAACAGCTTCAACTTCTTGTGTTGTCAAATCTCTCGCAGCTAAAGCTAAGGGATCTAACCAAACTCGTAAAGAAAGTTCTCTTTGACCTCCAAGTCTAACTCTTCCAACGCCGTCAACGGTAGAAAAAGTATCCGTTAAATACCTATCAGCGTAATCAGTTAACTCTAAGTCCGACATAGTCTCAGAACTAAAAGAGAGCCAAAGAGTAGTTCTCATTTGCCCACTTTGTTTGAAGATCTCAGGTTGCTCAGCTCCGTCAGGTAAATTATCTAAAACTCTAGAAACTGAACTTCTAACGTCATTGGCAACATCATCAAGATCTAAGTCATTTTCAAAGGTTAAAGTAATTCTCGAACTTTCATCTTCACTAAAAGAGTCAATTGTTTCTAAACCAGGGGTTCCTCCGACAAAGTCTTCTATTTTTTGTGTTATTTGGGTATCTACAATTTCAGCAGAGGCACCTTTATATTCTGTTTGTATAGTGACTACAGGCGGCTGAACATCTGGCAATTCATCAGTGGGTATTTCTTGAAAAGTTACTAATCCAAAAATTACAAGTATTAAACTCATAACAGAAGCAACAACAGGTCTTTTTATAGATAGGTCTGTTAAAAACATTTTAAGGGTTTATAATTTTAACTTTTGCTTTATCTCTTACTTTTGATACACCTTCACTTATTACTAAATCACCTTCATTAATTCCTGATATAATTGAAACTTTACCAAAATTTCTTTTTCCTATTCTAATATCTTTTTTTTCAGCTATTTCATTATTTACAATGTAAACAAAAGCTGTTTCTCCTTGTATTGTTACAGCACTCTCAGGAACACCAATTTCATCAGTTTCTTCATAAATAATTTTAACAGTCATTAATTGACCCGGTATAATTTCAAATTTTGAATTATCTACTATTACTCTTGTTAAAATGGATCTTGTAGAAGGGTCTATCCGAGAACTAATAGTTTCAATATTACCTTTAAACACCTTATCAAACGCTGAACTTGTAATTTCTGCTTTTAATCCAGGTTTAAGAACCCCTACATAATTTTCAGGAATTTTAATATCTATTATGATTTTTTTTAAATCATCTAAGGTTATTATTAAACTATTTGACCCAAGAACACCTTGAGCAATTTCTCTTTTTCCAATTTTACCTTCAAAATCAGCAATTATATTTTTTTCATCTTTAAGTGCAATTATAATTTCACCTTTTTTTACAAATCTATTCTCAATATTTAAATTGCCAACAACATCGTTCTTTGTAACTCTATATGATTTAGATTTTTGAGCGATTGCAGTGCCAAAAGTCTCAATACTTTTATAAAAATTAGATTTCTCCACTTCTTTAACAACTACTCCTGGCGCAGGCCTTACACTGAATTTTTTTTGAAAATGCAATCCAATAAAATGACGGGCTGCAATTATTGCAAATATAACAATAAAAAATATAATTAAAAAAGTTTTAAATTTTGACGATGTTTTCATTATTATTTTAATCCGTACTCTGCCCAAGAGCCATCATAGATAACTGGTTTTTTACCACTTATGATAGAATTAGCTAGACCTAAAACACACGCAGTAACGCCTGATCCGCAAGTAAATGCAAGGTTTTTGTTAATGTCAATTCTGTGTTTTATAAAAATATCAATTAATTTATTTTTTTCCTTAAAAGTTTTATCTGATTTATTAATCAATTCAATAAAAGGAAGGTTTTTAGATCCTTCAATGTTTCCGCTTTTAAGTTCTTTTCTAAACTCAGGTTGATCCCCCTGAAATCTTTCTTTACTTCTAGCATCTACTAATTCGAAAACTTTATTTTTAATATTGGAGTCAATCTGATTTTTATTTAAAACTAGAGAAGAATTCTCAGTAGCTTGATAATTACTGTATTCAAATTTTTTAATTTCTTTAAAAGTTGACCTTTTTTCCTCAACCCATTTTTTAAGACCTCCATCTAAAATGGATATCAAGTTCGAATTGTGACCAAAATATAAAAAATTATACCAAACACGACATGAACTAATTACATCAGAATTATCATAAATAATTACATGATCTGAATTATTTATACCGTATTTTGACAATATTTTTTCCCACTCTTCTTTATCTGTGAGCATATGAGGTAATGAAGAATTTTGATTAGAGTTTTTATCAATATCAAAAAAACTGGAATTCTTTATATGACTCTCCTTATATTCTTGAAATGCATCTCTCTTAACCACAGGAAGATGCCAGCTCGCATCAAATATTCTTACGTTTTCTAAATTTTTATCTAACCATTCAGTTGATACCAAAGATTTCATATACTTTTCTTTTCAATATATCTTTGATGATACTCTTCAGCTTTACAATAATTTTTAATTTTTGAAATATTGGTTTGAATTTTGCCATCAAATTCGGGATTTTTTTCACTTAGGGTTTCCTCAGCAACCTTTTTTTGTTCATCTGTTTCGTAAAAAATTTCGCTTCTATACTGAGTACCAACATCTGGATATTGCATATCTTTTTGTGTCGGATCGTGCATCTCAAAAAATAAATCTAATATCTTCTTAAATGGAATAATTTTTTCGTCATAAGTTAGTCTTACCACCTCTGCATGACCAGTGTTTCCAACACAAATCTCCTCGTAAGTTACTTCAGATTTTTGTCCTCCAGCGTAACCAACCTCAGTCTGAATAATACCTGGTTTATTCTTAAAGTTTTCCTCAGGTTTCCAAAAACATCCTAGAGCTAGTGTACATTTCTGCATAAGTTATTTAATATATTTTAGACTGGAGAATAATAAATTGTTAACTCAAAATCAAATAGGCGTATTGTACATGGTTGGAAGTGTTATTTGCTTCTCTATAATGGATATCTGCGTTAAGTGGTTAGACTACTATCCAATTGGGCAAGTACTTTTTTTAAGATTTTTTATTGGGTTCATTCCAATTTTTTTTATAATACCAAAAGATAAACTATTCTCTTTTTACAAAACTTCACGTCCTGGTCTTCATGCTTTCAGAGCTGTAACTGGCGCTTTAGCCATAATTGCATTATTTTTTGGTTTAAGAGAACTACCATTGGCTGATGTAGTTTCGTTAACTTTTGGAGGACCAATATTCGTTACAATAGCATCTATTATTTTTCTATCAGAAAGAGTAGGAATTAAAAGATGGTTAGCAGTATTATTAGGATTTTTAGGAATGCTTTTAATCGTACAGCCTGCTTTCATAGATTTAAATTATTATTACATTACTCCTATTATTTTCTGCATCTTTTTTGCATGTGTAGCTATCAGCGTAAGATCTCTTTCCAAAACCGAAGCTAATTACACGATCGCCTTTTATTTTACACTGCTTTGTACTTTACTGGGTTTAAGTACAATTTTATTTAGCGATTGGGTAATGCCAACACCTCTAGATTTTTTATTGTTTTGTATACTTGGATTATGTGGAAGCGTAGCCAATCTATTGTTGACACAAAGCTATAGATTAGCAGAGGCGTCACTGGTAACTCCAATTAAATATTTAAGTTTGGTATTTGCTATTATTTTTGGCTTTTTCATTTGGAGTGAGGTTCCTAAAATTCTAACTTTATTAGGAGCAGCATTAGTTATAACTAGTTCTTTGATTATTTTCATGAGAGAGAATAAATTAAAAAAACAAATAGTTACTCCACGAACATGAGCGGACCCCCAAAATATTGGGCTAAGGCAAAAAAAATTTTATCGAAAAAAGATAAAGTTATGAAAAAGCTAATTACAAACTATAAAGATGGAAATCTTAAAACACGTAACGATGTTTTTTTCTCTCTTTGCAAAAGTATAATAGGACAACAAATTAGTGTAGCAGCTGCGAATTCTGTTTTTTTAAGGTTTCAAAAAAAATGTAATAATAAAATTAATGCTAAAACGGTGAATAAATTATCATTTAGTAGCTTAAAAAGTTGTGGTTTGAGCAGACAAAAAGTGAGAGGAATAAAAGATTTAGCTAAAAGAATACTGAATAAAACTTTTAAACCGAGTTTGATAAAAAAAATGACAGATGAGGAGGCTATTGAATATTTGTCTGATTTAAAACAAATTGGAACATGGTCAGCCGAGATGATACTGCTTTTTACTTTTAACCGTTCGAATATTTGGCCTCTCCAAGATATAGGATTACTTAGAG
Source organism: uncultured Pelagibacteraceae bacterium (assembly GCA_902522955.1). Taxonomy (GTDB): domain Bacteria; phylum Pseudomonadota; class Alphaproteobacteria; order Pelagibacterales; family Pelagibacteraceae; genus Pelagilacustribacter. The sequence goes on along the minus strand of CABYXR010000001.1, from coordinate 186,089 downwards.
CTATTTCAAATAATTATAAAAAGAAATACTTTCCACCGAAAAAATTTTTAAATAAGCTTTATAAAAAATTTACACCCTACTGTTCGGTAGCTACTTGGTATTTGTGGAGATCTATAGATAACGAACCCATACAATACTAGAAACCATCTACCATTTGGAAATGTCTATTTACAACTCCTTTAAAATAATTTAGTTTTTTCTATGGCTGAGAAACTCATCATAGATTGGAAAGAATATAATCTTATTACAGAAAAGTTAGCAATTCAAATTCATCAAAGTGGATATAAGCCAGATATGCTCATTGGAATAATGAGAGGTGGAGCACCTATCATTGATGTTCTTAGTAGGATTTTTAAATTAAAATGTGCCTATTTAGCTGTAGAGTCTTATTCTGGAAAAGGAATAGAAGATCAACAAGGGGAGCTAGTATTTTCAAGAGAAATGAGCTCAACAGTTCAAGACATGAAAGGAAATATTCTTTTATGTGATGACTTGTCTGATACTGGAGTTACATTAAACAAAAGTATTGATTGGCTAAAAAATTATCCTCCACTAAAAGGAAATATTAAAGATATAAAGACAGCAGTACTTTGGAAAAAGAAAGACTCAACTTTTGAACCAGATTTCTGTGCTCAAAAATTAAATGGCAATCCTTGGATTGTTCAACCTTTTGAGCGATATGAAGAAATTAGAGTTGAAGATTTAGTTAAAAAACATATTAGTAAGGGCCAGTCTTAACTGGCCCTTGAATTTTTAAGCTACGTAAAAACTTATTACACTTAATATTGCGATAACCCAAATAGCTGGGGAAGTTTTTGTAAATTTACCTGAAAGGATTCTAATTAAAGCATAAGAGATAAATGCTAAAGCAATACCATTGCTTATGCTATAAGTAAGGGGCATTGTAATCATTGCTACAACTGCCGGACCTGATTCACCTATATCATCCCATTCAATATTTGTTATATTTCTTACAAATAAAATGGCTACATACAATAGCGCTGCTCCATCTATTTCTTTTGGCAAGCTAGTTGCTAGAGGCGAGAAGAATAAACAAGCTAAGAATAAAACTCCGATAACCAGCGAAGTCATTCCAGTTCTACCACCTGCTTTTACTCCTGCTCCAGACTCTACATAGCTTGTAACAGTTGTTGTGCCCATCAAAGCACCAGCAACAGTTCCAACACTATCAGACAGCATTGCTTTATTAATGTCTTTAACTTTACCTTTTTTATCAACTTTTCCAGCAACGTTTGCTACAGAGGTTAGAGTACCGGCTGTGTCAAAGAAATCTATAAATAGTAATGTAAAAATTACTGTTGACATTCCAGCTGTTAAAGCTGCAGTTAGATCAAAATCAAAAAGGTAAGTCATAGGAGGAATAGATCCTACAACTCCATTAAATTTTGCTAGTCCAGTCGCCCAAGCAATAATACTAAAAACTAAGATACCTATAATAATATTGCCTTTGACTTTCATTTTTTCAAGAACAATCATTACTACAAACGCTAAGCAAGCAAGCAACACCAAAGGATTTTTTATATCACCTATTGTTACAAGAGTTACCGGATGATCTCCAACAACACCCATAATTTCAAGACCAATGATTGCTAAAAATAATCCTATTCCAGCACCAATTCCAAGCTTTAAACTTTTTGGAATTGAATTTATTAACCAAGCTCTTATTGGAGTTAAAGATATTATTAGAAACAATACTCCAGCGACAAGAACAGCACCTAACGCTGCCTGAGGTGTGTAACCCATACCTGCTACTACTCCAAATGCAACAAATGCATTAATACCCATCCCAGGAGCTAAGCCTATCGGCCAAGTTTTTCCATAGAATGCCATTATAAAACAAGCTATTGCCGTAGCTAAAATTGTTGCAGTAAAAACAGCTCCAAAATCAAAAAAACCTTTTTCCGGTCCAGCAAATTCACCAGAAAGAATAAAAGGATTTAAAAACATGATATAGGCCATAGTAAGAAAAGTCGTTACTCCTGCAATTACTTCAGTTTTAAAAGTAGTTTTATGTTTTTTATACTCAAAATATTTTTCCATCATAGAAAAGTCCTCCAGTTGACTTTAAATACTCCAATTTGCTGGTAAAATCTTTTTAAAAGTGTTTTCAGCTATGATTTTACAACCTGAAGGTAATATTTCTGTTTATAAGTATAAGGTGTAGAGTAAGAAAAATTTATGAATAAATTAAAATTAATTTTTTTTATTTTTATTATTTTTTCGACAATTTCTGCATGCCAAACTGTCTCTGAAAAAATAGATGAAAAAACTGCACTTGAGCAAAAAGAGCTTAGTAAGTGGTTAAATAAAAGCGAGTCAGATCTTAAGATATATTATGGTCAACCTGATAAAGTAGAGTTTTTAGACACAAGAAATAGAAACTATGTATATGAGACTAAAAAATTTAATATCAAATGTGAGAGAAAATTTGAGCTCAATCCTAAAAATAAAATAGTTGGGTTTAGCAGTAAAAATTGTTTTTAAATTTAATTTTCAATATTTGCATTTTTTAATATAAAACTGTATTCTTCTGAAAGTTCTTCTATTGCGTTATCACGTCCACTCATACCACCATGGCCAGCAGCTTCAGTTTTACACTTTAGCAATTGTATATTTTGATCATTTTTTAAATCTCTAAGTTTAGCTATATATTTTACGGGCTCAGAGTATAAAACTCTGTTATCGAACAATGAGGTAGTAATTAACATCGGAGGATAATCTTTATTAGATATATTATTGTATGGTGAATAAGATAAAATATATTCAAAATATTCTTTACTCTTAATCGGATTTCCCCATAACTCCCACTCAGAAGGGGTCAAAGGTAGTTTTTCGTTCAACATTGTAGTCATAGTGTCTACAAATGGCACCAATAACAGCATTGAAAAAAATAATTCAGGCGCCATATTGGCTAACGCTCCACCAGTCAAACCTCCTGCTGATCCCCCGTAGAAACAAATTCCACCTTTATAAGTATATCTCTGCTCAATTAAATGATTTGCACATGCAACGTAATCTAAAAAAGTATTTTTCTTTAGTTTCATCTTACCTTCTTCATGCCAAACATCTCCTAAATCACCTCCTCCTCTTATATGAGCTATTGCAAAAGTTATACCGCGATCTACTAAACAAAATCTTGAAGCGCTAAAAGAAGGGTCTATACTATGTTTGTAGGCTCCATAGGCATAAAGTAAAACTTTTGATTTTCCATCTTGTCTAGAATTTTTTAATCTTATAAGGCTTATAGGAATCATTCTTCCATCGTGAGATTTTGCTTTTATTCTCTCTACAATGTATTTTTCAGGATTATGTCCAGATGGTATCTCTACTTCTTTAACAAGTTTTTTTTCTTTTGTTAAAATATCATATTCATACACTTTACCTGGCGTTGATAGACTTTCCCAACCCACTCTTATCTTCGTAGTATTTGTATTTTTTTGCTTTAAAGAAATACTTGGCGAACCTATAACTTCATCCGAAATTTTTATTTCTTGCTCTAAATTTGTTTTTATATCTCTAACAAAAATTTTTGATATTGCATCTGCTTTTTCACCTCTTATTATATAATTATCTAAAAATTCTAGTCCTCCAATAACGGTTTCTTTTTTAGAAGGTATAAATTCTTCTAATTTGTCTTTATCATTAATTTTACTTCTTAAAATTTTGTAGTCTCGGGCATCTTTATTAGTATGAACATAGAAATAATCATTCCATGTATCTAGTGAATATCTAACATCTTTCTCTCTTTTTTTAAATAATATTGGCTTAAGAGATTTTAAGCTCGAGGAAAAAAAATATTCCTCAGTTGTAATATGATCAGAAGTTGAGATTATAAAATATTTTTCGTCTGATGATAAACTTATTCCACAGGTGAAAGTTTCATCATTTTCTTCAAAAATTAGAATATCATTTTCAATTTTTGTTCCTAAGATGTGTTGGTATATTTTTCTTGGTCTATGAAATTTGTCCAATTTTGAATAAAAAAAACTTTTACTATCTAAAGCCCAAGTTACATTTCCACTTGTATTCTCTATTAAGTCTTTCTCATTTTTATTGGTACTTAGATTTCTTATATATATTGTATAATATTCAGATCCTTTTAAGTCTAATGAATATGCCATAAATTCATCGCAAGGAGAAACACTCACATTTCCAAGTCCAAAATATTCTGATCCAGATTTTTTCTTTTCTATATCTCCATCAAAATAAATTTCTTCAGGTTTAGAACCATCAATAAGTTGTCGAATTCTTTTTCCATAATTTCCTTGTGCTTCTGTTTTAACCCAGTAAAAATATTTTTTATCCTTAAATTTAAGAGAGGTATCATTAAGTTTTATCTTTGATTTAATTTCATCAAAAAGTTTTTTTTGAAAGTTTTTTATATCAACAAAGTAGTCTTTTGTGAGTTTATTATTTTCATCAATATACTTTCTTACATCCGGAAGTAATTTACTCGAGTCTTTCAAAACCTCTAAAATATTAGGTTGATCTACCCACGAATAATCATCTATGAGTGTTATATCGTGATACTTTTTCTCACTCTTAATTTTCTTTAATTTTGGTATATTCATATATTGATAATTATATGAATTTACTTTTAATCGGAATAACCATTTTTGTCATTGTTTATTTATTTTTAAATTGGTTTACCAAAACAAGTTCAAAAAAAATTGCATTGACTATTAAAAAAATTATTGTTTATTTATCATTGATAATTGCAGCAATTTTTACAATTGGAGGAAAATTTATATTTTCTTTACCGTTTCTATTTGTAATTTTAAGCGGATTAAAAATTAAAGGGCTCACTGCTTTACAAATGTTTCAGCTTTGGAGGCTAATACAGTTTTTGAAAAATTCAGGTAAATTTTCTCAAGGGCAATTCAATCAACCGCAAGGATCTTCAAGCGTATCTTTAGATGAAGCCTATAAATTACTAGGTTTAAAAAAGGGTTGTTCAAAAGAAGAAGTTTTAACTGCTGCGAAAAAGCTACAACAAAAAATTCATCCAGATTTAAATAGAGAAATACGTACAGAAAGATTAAGTCAGTTAGTAAACGAAGCTACTGATAAAATTATTAAAAGTGATTTTAGCTAATCAAGCATCTCAATTGATTTATTAAAAACTTCATCAAATGAAATTTTATCTTTACCAAGAGTATCATGAGTTGTTGTGTCTTTTTCTCCAAACGGTTCGATCGTGGTCATTCTTGAAGAATATCGGCCGTAAGCCATGACTGGCGAGTCCATAAACAAGGTAAGAGTTTTTACTTTCAATGAGACTGCTATATGGCTCCAAGAAGTATCATTTGTTATCATCAAATTCATATTTTTTATAATGGGCAGTGTTTCTTTAATACTTAAATTTTCAAAAGAAATAAAATTATTTTTAATCTCTGAATTTTTAAACTCGTTTATTAAATCAATATCATTTTTTCCTCCAGCTATATAAAATTTACATTTAGCTTTTTTATTTATATTCTCTGCTAATTTAATATAATTTTTAATATTCCATCTTTTTGTTGGACCCGAAGCACTTACTCCTAAACAAATATGTTTAAATCTTTCATCTAACTTATTATCATTTTTTATGACTAGATTAGGTTCAGTCGAAACAACTTTACTTATTATATCTTCAGTAAAAATTTTAGCACTTAATACAATATTATCTTTTTTCCTAAAAAGAGGATATTGATAAATTGATTTAATACCTGCTAATCGAGCAACAATGTTATACCTCAAAGAGGAGTTAAAAATGAAAATTTTATCATAATTTCTATTTTTCAATTCTTTAGACAGTTTTAGAATACCTTTAATTCCATCCATATCTTCTTCTAAATTAATTATTTCATCTATTAAACTGTCATCTGAAAATAATTCTTTAGCTTTAGAATTTTTTTTAGCTAGTAAAGAAATGGGGCTTTTAAATTTTTTAGAAATAGCATGAATATATGGGAGGAAAATTATCTGATCTCCTATCCCTTTCCTCACATTTATACAAAGAATTTTCATGCTTGATTTTAACTATATAACTTAGATACAATAAATTAGGTAAGATTATGATCACTAAAGGCATTTATTCAGCAACATGTAGTATTTTAAATGAGGATTACTCTTTAAATGTAGAAGCAACAATAAATCATGCATCGGAGTCAATAAATAACGGTTTACATGGAGCTATTTTTTTTGGGTCTACCGGCCAAAGCCAATTAATCGATTTAAATTCAAAAAAAAATTTGATTTCTAAAATTGCAAGCCACAAACTAAGAAAAAAATTTTTTTTAGGAACAGGGTCTAACTCATTAAATGAAACTTTAGATTTGATAAAATATGCGTTTGAATATGATTTTAAAGATTTTTTAATTATGCCACCTGCTTATTATAAGGGAAATACTGAAAAAGGTGTATACGAATTTTACAAACATATAGTTAAAGAAGTTCCAAAAATTAGAATAATTTTGTATAATTTTGAAAAACTTTCTTCATTTTTATTTACCCCGTTATTTGTAAAAAAATTAGTTACAGATTTTCCAAAAAATATAATAGGTGTAAAAGATTCAAGTTATAACCTTTACGAAAATTTGAAGATCAAAAATTTTTTAGTATTTCCAGGGTCAGAAGCAAAACTTTTAAAAAGTCTTGAACTTGGCTGCGCAGGAACAATTTCAGCAGTTACACAAGTTACCCATTCATTAGCCAGAAAAGTTTTTGATGATTTTGAAAAAAAAGAGAAACAAACGCAAAATGAAAAATTAATTGCAGTGAGGGAAACTTTTGATAAATTTAATCTAATTTCTGCTCTACATTCTTATTTTTCATCAAACAATGATTGTTTCAAAAATTTACTTCCTCCATTAATACTTTTAAGCGAAAAAGAAAAAAAAGAGTTATTAAAAAAACTTAGCGATTTAAAGTTTAATCAAAAAGAAAACATAGCTGCATAAAAATGATTTTGGCAAGAGTATTTTCAAAAATATACAAGGACGGTGGAATTATCCTGATAGACTCTAAAGGTCAAAAATATATTTGTGGCCCAAATCCAAGAACTAGTAACCCAATCACTTTGAAACTATTAAAACAAAATTTAAATTGGAAAATTTTATTAAACCCAGAGCTAGAGTTTCCCGAAGCTTACATGAGAGGAGAAATTATAATTGAAAATGCGTCATTGAAAGAATTTTTGATGGATTTGATAAAAAATTTGGGAAGAAAAGAAGTAAATACTGCTAGTTTATTTTTTAAAAAACTTTACCAGGGCTGGAGATTTATATCCAATTACAACTTTCCAGGTAAAGCAAAAAAAAATGTAGAAGCACATTACGATGTTGGAGGAAAAAAAGGAGAATATCTATACGACGTAATGTTAGGAAAAAAATCTAGACAGTATTCCTGTGGTTATTGGAAAAAAGATACTAAAACTTTAGAGGAAGCTCAAAAAAACAAAATTCAACATATAATAAAAAAACTAGATATAAAAAAGAACCAACGGGTACTTGATATTGGCTGTGGATGGGGAGGTCTTTGTTTTGAAATAGCAAAACAATTTGATTGTGAAGTTACAGGAGTTTCTTTAAGCACCAATCAAATAAAGTATTGTAAAGACAAAGCCAAAGAACTCGGTCTGGAAAATCAAGTAAAATTTGAATTACAAGACTATCGGTTAGTGAAGGGTAATTTTGATCGTATTGTATCGGTTGGTTTTGGAGAGCATTTGGGTGTTAAGTTTTATAATACGTTCTTTAAGAAAATAAATAGTATTTTAAAATCTAATGGAATATTTTTGTTTCATCTTATTGGCGTAGTTGATCAACCATCAGCTCCCAATCAATTTATTAATAAATATATTTTCCCTGGAGGAGTTTGTCCCTCTTTAAGTCAACTGATCAAACCAATAGAAAAAACAGGGTTAATTGTGGCTGATACTGAAACATTGATTAGACATTATGATAAAACATTAGAAGCATGGTTAGATAAATTTATGGAGAAAAGAAATGAAATTAAGGATTTGTTTGATGAAAAATTTTGTAGGATGTGGGAATTTTATTTAGCAAGTTGTGCGGCAGCGTTTCGATATCGCGACTTAGCTGTTTTTCAATTACAAATTGTGAAGAACTTTCAATCAGCTCATTCCACACGAGACTATATATATAATTCATAAAACCTGATATTTAATTAAATACAGGAATGAAAAAAAAGAAAAAGAAATTTACCAAAAAAAAAAGATCAAAAAAAACAAAAAAACGTTTTTTAAAAAAAGCAAAAAATAAAAGAAGAAAAGTAAAAAAGAAAAAAAATCAAAAAAAAATAAAACAAAAAAAATCACCAAAAAAAAATTCAATCAAATCTTCAAAAAAGAGATATTCAAAACGAGGTGAAAAAGCTAGAGCTATAGTTTTAAGTTTTTTACAAATAAATGATAAAATAAAATCTTTAGTAAAATTTAATTTTAACATAGATCAATATCTTCAAAACTTTTTTATAGGCATCTCAAAAAAAGTATCAGTCATAAAACAAGTGATAGTAGAAGAACGAGAAAAGCAAAAACAGCTGAAGATAAAGGAAATGGAAAAAGAGAAATTAAAATTACAAAAAAAATTAAAAGTTGAAAGAGATATTGTTTTAAGAATGAAGGTGGAGGAACTTAAAGAAGAAATAAAACTTGAGAAAGAAAGAAAGAAGGATTTAAAACAGTTTATACGTGAGGAGCAGGCCGAAGTTCGTAAAGAACAAGCTGAAAGACAAAGAAAGTTCTTGGAACAAATTAAACTTGAGAAAAAAATTGAAAAATTCCGCCAAAGAGAAGCAAATGAAATTAGATCAATAGAAAAATTTGTACTGAGTCAGCAACGAGAAAACTACAAGGAAGTAGAAGAAAGAATAATTGCCATTAAAAAACGATATCAAGATTTAAGAGATCAAAAAATTAGAGAAAGAGTAGAGCAGTTAGGAATAAATGTATCAGAGGAAGATGACAGATCAGTACTTTTAGAAAAAGAAAAAAATTATTATTTAGAACGGCAAAAAATAGAGTATGCTCTCGAGTCTTTTTGGCGTAGCGCTCATAGTCTTTGCTTCCAATTAAACCGAAAATATGTTCCTAAATACTTAAGTATTTTTCGCTGTTTAGATTTTAGGATGGAAAGAGGTGAAGTTCTAATTAAGTTTGATGACTCTCCAGACGAGGATTGGTTAATATTGATTTATTTAAATTCAGAGTCAGCTGACGGCAATATTATAATTGAAGATAAATCAAATCCTGAGAAAAATTTTTCAAAAGAATTTAAACCTTCCGAGATATTTCAGGCAAGTGATATTATGGTTGAGAGTTTGACCCAACTTCTTGACAGAGAAAGAAATAAAAAAAAAGCTAGTTAATTAAGTCCTCAAGTTTTTTAATTTCACCAATTTTAAATATAATCGCATCTTCTTTACTGTAACCAAATTTTTCCGCATTTGCCTTAAATCTTACTGGAGGTTCCCAAATTTTTTCCAAACTTAAGATCGCAGTTCCCCAGTGCATCCCAACTACTTTTTTTACCTTTAAATCTCGCATTAAAGATAAAAGTTCCTCTGGGTTCGTGTGAAACACTGATTTATCTTTCACAGGTATTATTGGATAAAAATTATAAGCCCCAATATTTCCAAAAGCTAAGTCAATAGAACCAAATTTTTTACCTAATTGTTTATAAAATGGAGCAGGACCAGTATCACATGCAAAAAAGATTTTTTTATTTTTATACTCAATTAAAAAACTTCCCCAAAGGCTCCTATCTGTATTTCCATCTCCCCAAATCCAACGTTTACTCCAATGTTGTGCTGGTAACATTGTAATAGTTATATCTTCATTAATTTTAATCTTATCAAACCAATCCATCTCATTTACATTTTCTTTTTTATAACCATTTCTAGTAAAATATTTTCCAAGTTTAAGAGGCACAAGAACTTTAGCATCTTTATAGGGGAAGTTTTTAATAGTTCTAACTGAGAAATGATCATAGTGATTATGAGTGCCTAAAAATAAATCAATTTTTGGCAGATCTTTTAGAGTTAAAGGAGAATTGATATATTTTTTAGGCCCAAACCATAAAGGTCCATAATTTTTTTCAAAAACTGGATCTGTAATAATTGTTGTGTCTCCTAACTTTATAATAAAACTCGCATGATCGAGCCACATGACATATGAGTCAGATTTATATTTTTGAAGATTTTTTAGAACCTCTTTTCTATTAATTACATGTTCAGGAGGGAAATTTATCTCTAATTTTTTTTTTTCATCTCTAAAAACTTTCCAGTTCCATTTAAAATTAGGATCTCTTTTGGGTCCACCCTCTAAATTTCTAAAGGCAAAAAGCTTCCCGTCTTTATAAATATGATGATAGGGTTTTTTATCCATTGCCATTGAATTAAAATTAAAAAAAAGACAAATTATAAGAGCTATAATAAGGGGTAAATGTCTATTCATAAACCCCTTATTATCATAAATATTAAAAATTAAATATTTATTTAGGTTTTAGAGCAATTTGATTTATTTATTCTTTTATCGAACGATTTTAAGGCATCTTTACTAATCACCCAAACGTATGAACTCTCTTTAAGACCATTTTCGTCAGCAGCAGTACAACGTTTACCAAATTTTACTTTAGAGATGTTACCTCCTGCACAGCTCGTTAAAAAAATCATCAATGCTAAAATAGATAATATTTTCATATCTACAATATGTTGGAAAAATCTGTGTTTTGATTGGCATAAATTAGTCAAAAAAAAGAAAACAAAACTCTATTGTTTTTATTAAAATAATTGTTAAGTTGATTTGTGAAACTCAATAAAAAAAATAATAAAGTAGCAATCATAATGGGGTCACAATCTGACTATCCTGTTATGAAAGATGCTGAAAAAATTTTGAAACTTTTAAAAATTAATTATGAGGTTTTGACAGTTTCGGCTCACAGGACCCCTAAAAGAATGTTTGAATTTGCAGAAAATGCTGCCAAAAAAGGTTTTGCTGTTATAATTGCAGGAGCAGGGGGAGCAGCTCATTTGCCAGGCATGGTTTCATCATTAGCAACTGTGCCTGTAATTGGAGTCCCGATTGAAAGCAAAAAATTGAAAGGATTAGATAGTTTATTATCTATAGTTCAGATGCCCAGAGGTTGCCCAACTGCAACAATGGCAATAAATGGTTCTTTTAATGCAGGATTATATGCAGCCTCAATTATTGGGACATTTGACACTAAAATAAGATCTAATCTAGAAAAATGGAAACGCATTCAAACTCAATCCATCAAAAAAAAACCAAAATAAATGTCAAAAGATATCACGCTAGGAATTTTATATAGCGGTCAATTAGAAACTCAACTTGTAAAATCTGCAAAAAAAATTGGAGGAATAAAAACAGTAATACTAACAGATGATAAAAATGGTCCAGCTCAACATTTTTGCGATAAGTTTATTTATGGCAATTTAAAAGACAAAAAATTAATAGAAAATTTTATAGATCAAGTAGATATATGCACTTATGCTTTTGAAAATCTATCTCATGAGATCTTAAAAATTATTTCTAGAAAAAAAGAAGTCCATCCCTCACCAGATACCCTTAGAATTGCACAAAATAGAATATTAGAAAAGAAATTTGCTAACGACCTTGGAATTAAAACTACTGATTGGAAAACTGTTAATTCTTTAAGGGATTTAAAAGAGGGAATTCAATTATATGGCAATTGCATAATGAAATCTGTTTCAGGAGGCTATGACGGTAAACAACAATTTAGATTTAAGTCTACTGACGAAATTGACCCTAAAATAGATTTTAGTAAAAATTATATTTTGGAAAAATTTCTAGATTTTAAGCAAGAGATATCTGTGGCAGCGACTAGGTACAAAAACGGAAAAATTTCAATATATGAACCCACAGAAAACAAACACGAAAATGGTATTTTAAGAAATTCGAAAATTCCAGCCAATATCAGCAAAAAAATATTTAATCAAGCTCAAGAAATTACGGTCAAATTTGCAGAAAAATTAAAATATTTAGGAACGCTAAATTTAGAATTTATGGTTGATGAAAAAGATAATCTTTTTTTCAATGAATATGCAAACAGATGTCATAATGGATTCTGGCATTCTGTTAACAGCTATGAGATTTGTCAGTTCACCAATCACATAAGGGCAGTTTGCGATCTTGATTATATGGAAAACAAAAAAATTTCTAATGCAGAAATGTTAAATATCTTAGGCGATGAAATATTAAAGTTTAGAGAAAAAAAGTTTAAACAAAATGAATTTTTTTTTGATTATCTTAAAAAAGATATAAGACCTGGTCGAAAAATGGGTCACATTACAACTTTAAAAGATTAAATTATTTTATAGTAATACGATGCATCACTCGTGTACAGTTTTTAACTTCACTAGCTTTATGCATAATGCTTAGGTTATCCCAAACTACTATATCCCCTTTATCCCATTTATAAGAAAATATAAATTCATCTTTATTGACATGATCAATTAAATATTTTTTGATTTCTTCATTCTCTTTTTCATTGATCTTGATTTTCATAAGATGACCAGGCGAAATATACAGAGATTTTTGCCCATTTACTTCATGAACAATTGAATGTTCAGCTTCCATTACTTGAGCAGATTTGATACCAGAGCGAGCTTCTAATTCTCTTCGAGTTTTTGAGATTGGACCTGCAGATGAAAAAACACCTTTAGCATTTCTTATCTTTTCTTTTATTTCTTCGGGCAATTTTTTATAAGAATTAAAACCCGAAGAGAAGATTGTATTTCCTTGATTGTCAGGAATCTCAATGCCCATAAGCATTGTATATCGAGGCCTGTCTTTATCTAAATAAGAAGTGTCTTGATGTAAAAAAGATCCTCCAAAAGCAATGCTTTTGTCTGTCGGTTTTCTCTCTAGGACATTTATAAATGGATAGTTCTCTAAGCCTTTTAATCTTGGATATTCAACTAATTGACCTAAAGATTGAGCAAAGTTTTGGTATGTTTTGGAGTCTAAATTTTGTTGTTTGATAAAAACAACTCCATACTTATTGAGAATATCTTTAATTAGATTTGTTTGATTTTCTTTAAGATCGTTTAGATCTAGATCATTTACATAAGCTCCAACATTATTTTTACCTGGAGATATTGAAATATTGCTCATTTATTTTACTGGATTTATTATTGATGGATCGTTTTTAGCAGGATTATTCACATCTGTCGAGATTTCGAAAAACTTTAATTTTGGAGGGATAGTATTATTTAAAAATTCAACTGCATTATTATTTAAGTTAAAGTAATTGTTGATTTGAGATTTTGGAACAATAACGGGTTGTCGATGGTGTACTTCTGAGTTATTTCGTTCCGCATCCCTGGTAATTACACAGAACTGTCCATTATCGTGAATACCTGCTAAAAAAATATCTTGGTCATCAACTTTGGTAAAATAAAAGGGGATCTTTTTATTATCTGTTTTTTTCCATTCATAATAACCTGAGCAAGGAACTATAGCTCTTGAATTAATTATTAATTTTTTAAAACTTACTTTTGTATCTATTCCCTCTAATCTCGCATTGTGCAGAGGTCTAAAATCTTCTTTTGCCCATGAAAATTTTAGTCCCCAAGTTGTCATTTCTAAATATTTTCCGTTGGTAGCTGATTTAATTACTGGATATTTTCCACCTGGCGAACAATTAAAATTATCCTGTTCTAAATCAACATTTATGTTTTTTTTTACTAAACTATTAGCCACTAATAGAGTTGATTTTTTAACAGCGTATCTCCCACACATTTATTTTTTCTTTTCTCTTTTCAATTTTCTTTTTTCCTTAAAGCTTAATTTTGCTTTTTTCATAAAGCTACGATCTTTTTGGCTTTTTCCTGAATATCTTTTGGACATGTCTATAATTGTCTAGCTAATTTTCTAACTCTATCCATGTGTTTATCAAATATTTTTTGAGACATTCCAGGTAACACCTCATAGAACCGTATATATTGTGTCCGCATTCCTCCAAGCTTTAAAACTCCAGCCTTAATTCTTCTGAAAGGAATATTTTGAAACCAAGTTTGAATACTAAACCAATTACCGCCATAACTCATCGACATAATCGCTTGTCGACCTTTCATTGCACCAGCTATAGGATAGCCCCAGTTTCCAACTATTCTTTTAAATGAAAAAAAAAATTTTGGAGCGAGAGTTTTATCAATCCAGTTTTCTAATATTGCAGTAGCTCGTAAATTATAACAAGGAGATATCATAAAAAGTACATCGCTTTTTTCCAATCTTTTTCTATAATCTAATATTTGTTCATCTGGTTCAGATCCATCATAAAAAGATATGGGTTTTTCATCGTGTAAATTTATTAAATCAATTTCATGACCATTTTTTTTAGCTTCATCTATAAATGTATCTCTAATCGAAGCATTAAAACTTTTTTTGGTATTATGATGTCCATAAACTATAAATATTTTTTTTGACATTTCATTTTTCTTCATCGTTTTTTTTTGATTTACGAATAACAAAGCCTGCTCCTATACCCAGCGCTATTGCAGAAAACCAAAAGGAATATTCTTGCTCACTGAAAAGCAACAAGATACCAAAACCTATAATAATCACTCCTAATAATTTATTATCCATTGACAATTATAACACTTATAATAAAGTTTGATTATTCATATGTCATGGAAAAAAAGACGCTGCATCTACATGCAGGACTCTATAAAGAGTTAAAAAGTAGGTTGAAAGAAAGGAGATGTGATGGATAGATTTTCACGTTTGCTTGGTAAGTTCAGCCGAAAAAAGTCAGAGGTTAAACTTGCTCAGCAACTCAATAAATCAGTGGAGTCTCCTGAGGCAAATGCTAATGGAACTAGCGGATATTTGATTAAGGCCGGCAAAAATGCTGGGAAAGTTCTTAAGCACTCAAAACTGATCCAAATAAACTTTAATCTTTGTAGAGAGGGGTTTTACAATACCCCTCTCAACCAGTAGAAGTTTAATTTAATAGAATGAAACAAAATTTATTAGATTTAAACTATGAAGATTTAAAATCTTTTCTCAATTTAAAAGTAGGAGTTGAAGAAAAGAAATTAAATATGAGGGCACAGCAAATATTTAATGCGGTGTACCAAAAAGGGTTAAAAAATTTCAGCAATTTAACAACTATCCCTTTAGAGTTAAGGCAAAAACTCGAAAAGACTATTTCATTTAATGATACAAAGATTGTTAAATCTTACGTGTCAAAAGATGGAACACAAAAATTTTTAGTAGAATTGTCTGATGGCAATAAAGTTGAATGTGTTTATATTCCTGAAAAAACTAGGGGAACAATATGTGTTTCTTCACAAGTTGGATGCAGTTTAACTTGTACGTTTTGTAGATCTGGAACACAAAAACTAGTAAAAAATTTATCAGCTTCTGAAATTATAGGTCAAATCATATTGGTAAAGAATAAGCTTAGGGACTGGAGTGATCAGAAAATAGTAAGCAATATTGTATTCATGGGCCAGGGAGAACCTCTGATAAATTTAAAAAATCTAAAAAAATCTATTCAGATTTTAAAAGACAAAAACGGTTTAAATTATGGAAACAAAAAGATCACGGTTTCAACATCAGGAATAGCAAATAAGATACCTGAGGCGGCGGACGAGATTGGGACATATTTGGCTTTAAGTTTGCATGCTCCTAACGACAAATTGAGAGAAGAAATCATGCCAATTAATAAAAAATTTAATATTCAAAACTTAATTCGACAATTAAAATATTATACCTCAGTTGTTAAAGAACCAATCTTTTTGGAATACGTGATGCTTAAAGGAATAAACGATTCAGAGGAGTGTGCAAAACAGCTTGTTAAATTAATGGCTCAATTTCCGAGTAAAGTAAATTTAATAGAATTTAACAGATGGCCTGGAGTGAAGTTTGAGCCCACTGAGAGAAAAGATATAGAAAAATTTTCTAAATATATCCAAGATAAGGGTTTTATGTCTTTTATTAGAAGAAGCAGAGGCGATGATGTTCTAGCAGCATGTGGACAACTAAGAACAGAAAGTCAAAAAAGAAAAAATACTTAGGTGGTAGTCTTTTAAAAATAAAATTGACTAAATTGAAATTAGAATAAGTTTATCTTGACTTTGAAAAATAAGTGTTTATATTTAGAATCATAAACGAACGCTTATATAAATTGTATTAGAATGTGT
This sequence comes from uncultured Pelagibacteraceae bacterium, assembly GCA_902522955.1. Lineage (GTDB taxonomy): Bacteria > Pseudomonadota > Alphaproteobacteria > Pelagibacterales > Pelagibacteraceae > Pelagilacustribacter. The sequence goes on along the minus strand of CABYXR010000001.1, from coordinate 169,874 downwards.
TTTGTTGAAAATTAAAATTTTCCTCACATCACTATAGGCGTCAGAACAAAAAGAAAAGTTATGTCTGACAAAAAAAAAATAAGTAAGGAAATCGATGATAAACTTATTTAGTTTAGAAACATTAGTTGGTTTAATAGCTGGTATTTTTATTGGTTGGGTTATAAAAAATATATTTTCTAAAAAAGAAAATGTTGGTGATTTAGCTACAAATCTTAAGTCTTTAGAAGCAAAAATTGATGGTTTTCAAACCTCAAATGCTACTGAGAGAGGTTCAATCAAAACTATTCTTCAAGATATCAAAACTGGCGAAGCTGATGTAATAAAAGCAGCTGAAGATATTAAAAAAACTCTTGTTACAGGAGGATCACAAAATCAAGGTTCTTGGGGTGAATTAGTTCTTACTAGAATTTTGACTGAAAATTTAAGTTTTACTGAAGGAGAAGAATTTGAAGTCCATAAAAGTTTTAACGACGAAGACGGAAGGAAAATTCCTGATGTTATTATTCATTTTCCTGATGGAAGAGATGTAATAGTTGACTCCAAAGTATCTTTAAAAGCTTGGGATGAATACGTAAATGCAACAGATGAAAGAGAAAAAGAGGACGCCTTGGAAAGACACAAATTATCATTAAAAACTCACATTGATACTTTAGCAAAGAAAAACTACCAAGGTATAAAGGGAATTAAAACAGTCGATACAGTCATAATGTTTTGTCCTAATGAGTCCGCAATATCAATTCTTCCAAGACAGGGCGGAAGTAAACTGTTTGAATATGCTATAAAAAATAAAGTTACCTTAGCTTCCCCTAGTATTTTTTACTATATGTTAAAAACTGCTGAGTATTCTTGGAAAGCTGACAAACAAAGTAAAAATGTAGCTGACATAATTAAATTAGCTAATCTTGTTAGCGCCCAAGCAGTTGATATTTATGGTAGCGCTAAAAAAGCGCAAGAAGCTATTGCTAATACATCTGATAAAGTTTCTGAAGTGATGGAAAAAATTAAAGATGGCAGTGGTAGTTTTTTAAGTAGAATAAAACGAATGAATAAGCTTGGCTTAACTCCTAAAAAACAAATTCCAATTATTGTTGATGATGACGATGATGACGATAACAAGACGGTTCAATAAGCAATGGCTAATATAGCATTATTAGATTTTGAAGCTCAATCAGCATCTACATCTACTGGTAAAATTATTTCTGTTTCAGGAATTCTTTATAATGATCAGTTCCAAGAATTAGACCGTTTCGAATTATTTTGTAGAAATGTTCCAGGTTATATTCCAGATCCTTATAGTTTATGGGTAAATAAAGGTCTTAAGAAATTAAAAGAGTCTAATTTAAGTCACTACCAACTTATGTTGGAGATGCATAAAAAGATTAATCAATGGTCACCTTGTATTTGGGCTACATGGAATGGACACGGATATGATTATCCTCTTGCAGAAAAAGAAAATTATAGATCACTACTTCCTATATATATTCTCAAAACAAATGGAAATGAAGCAGCTGACTTTCTTCCTTTTGCCAGAGCAGCTAAACTTTTTTATCCAAAATCACTAGTAACATCTTTCTCAAGCTCCAACAATCCAGTTTTTAAACTAGAGGATTTAGGAATGAAAAATTTTCCAGATACAGATAAAAGTAAATTTCACACTGCGACCCAAGATTGTGAAATTAGCGCCAAGATTATAAATAAAATTAAGCAAACAGCGAGACCAATATTTGACTCATCTTTAATGACTATTTCAAAACAAAAAGCAAAAGATGCAATTGTGAAAAATAAATTATTTACAACTGCTTTGTATTATTTCGGTAAATCTAGGCCTTTTGCTTGCACTTATTTATTTGACCATCCTCAATATACTTGGCCAATGGTTTATTGTTTAGAAACAGACCCTAAAGATTTAATGTCACTTAATTATGAGTCTCTAAAAGAGAAAATGAAAAAACCAGGTAAATTTATTAGAGCCATACCTTTAAAACATCCAGTAATTCTCAATATAGATTACGCATTAAAAGCAGAACCTTTTAAAACGATTGGTTTGCAAAAACTTACTGAAAGAGCAAATTTAATTAAAGGTGATCCAGAATTTGCAGAGAAATGCAAAAAGGCGATTAATGAAATTGCAGAAGAAAAAAAGTTTAAGTATAAAAATAAAGAAGACGAGGCAACTGCTAAAGACCCTCACAACCAACTTTATAGCGGTGGATTTTTAGATAAAAATAGTCTGGACAATGATATTATTAAAAAATTTCACACTATCGAATGGGATAGAAGATATGATGAGGTAATAAAAATTAATGACCCTAGATTTAAATATTTTGGAGAAAGATTGATTTATCAAAATGAACCTGAGGCTCTTCCAAAAAAAGTTTATAATAGAATTCACTTAGAAACAGCTGAAAGAGTTTTAAGATTAGAAGAAAAGAACTTTACAACTATACCTATGGCAGAGCATTTGATTGATAGTATAAGAGCTGAAAATGATATAAATAAAGAAAAACTTGATTATATGAATGAAGTTGATGCAATGATTAAAGAGATAAGAATTGTTTACGAAAAAGCTCTGTCAAGTACTAATAAAAAAAAAGAAATAGCTTAAAAAATAAAATTCAAATGTTATAAACAAGCAATATTTTTTTTGTTTGTCATATTGACTTTAAAGTAGAAATAATTATTTATTAAATATGATTAAAGTAACAGACGACTCATACGAGAAATTTATTAAAACTGGGAACAAAACCAAAATTTTAAAGCTAGGGGCCACTTGGTGTAATCCATGCCAAATGGCGATACCGCCTTGCAACGAGTTGGCAGAAGAATTAAAAGATGATGTTGAGATCGGTGAGTTAGATATTGAAGAGTCTGCAAATACCCCAGTTATGCTTTCTTGTAAAGGTGTGCCCTTATTTGTAAAATTTAAGGAAGGAAAAGAAGTTTCCAGAAAAGTTGGATGGCCAGGAAAACAAGAATTAAAAAATTGGATTACAACTTCTTAGTTTTTATTTAATATATTTCCACAATTATAAAGGCTACCAAAACAAACTATAATTTTTTTCTCATTATTACTTATCTTTTTTAAAGCTTCTAAAAAATTTTTACATTCCTCTGAAATAAGTTGATTCTTAATGGCAACCTTATTTAGTTTACTAGCAGACTCAGATCCACTTTCATTTTCAATTGGTATTGTAATTATTTTAGTAAATATATTTTTAAATTCTTTAATAAACAAATCAGGCTCTTTATTTTTTGTCATCGACCAAATACCATATTTTGGTAATTTTATTTTCTTTAGATAATCATATAAATTTTTGGCATCCGCTGGAGCATGGGCTCCGTCAATCATAATCATCTCATTCTTATGCAAAATCTTTTTGATTTTACCGCTCTTAAGATAGTTAAACCTTCCAGGAAAAGCTAAATTTGGCAAAGTTTTTTCAATTACTTTTTTACTTATTTTTAAATCTAGGGCTATTTTTATTGCATGACCTATATTTTCAAACATTCCTTTTGAATGAACGTTAATGGCATTGAGTTTAATCCTTGTTTTCTTATCTTGATAAAAATAAATACTTTTTTTTTTAATTAATCTCCATGAATTAGGGTAATGAATATTACTTTGATTCTTTTTTAAATAACCTTTAACTTTTTTTAATACGTAAGGTGTTTGTTGTCCTATATAAATATTTGTAAAATTACTCAAATACCCTACATCTTCTTTAATTATTTCATTAAGAGTTTTCTTTTTTAGAAATATCTTATGTTGAAGATTTATATTTGTAACAACTTGTGCAAGCGGGTAAGAAAAGATATTCGAACAATCATTTTTCCAAAGAGCTCCAGTCTCTATAATAAAGTAATCTACATTTAGTTTAGATGAATTTATTACATACACCAAAGTAAGAACTTCATACACAGTTAAAGGAACTTTTAATTTTTCAATTTTTTTAATAGTCTCTTTAATTTCTTTATAAGTTAGATATCTCTTTCCCATGTAAAATCTTTCTCTAATATCTTGAATAGAAGGTGAGATATAAGTGGATACAGTTTGACCATTAGCCTCTATAAAACTTCTTAAAGTAAATAGAGTTGTAAACTTGCCTGATTCACCTAATACACTAATTACATTATTAAGTTTTTTTTCCGGATGATCTAGCTTAGATAAAGCCAATTTTATTCTCTTTAGACCAAATTTAATTTTTTTATTAAAAAGCTTATGATTAGCTAGCTGACGATATAGATTGAGAGACTGAGACATTTGACTCATTTTTATCTTGAGCCGCAGATTTTTTCAATAAAACTTTTGCTAATGTTACAATTTTTTCTTTCATTCCTAATCTTGAGTTTATTGTACCGTCACACATGCCTGACCTTGCCAGAAAAGCACTTGTACCAAAATCTTCTGGCATTTGCGCAGAGTCCGATGAACGAACACTTGCGGAGACTCTTTTTCCAGAAAACAAATTATCTGTACTACCTTTAATAGAGAATAAAAAATCGTTACCAAAAGCGTCAACAAAAGTTCCTCCTGTAATTTTACTCTCTAGTATTCCAATGTTTACGATATTTTTTTGCTTAAGCATTGAATGTGCCATTTGGACTGTAGACATTGACTTAAGACTATTTAAATTTCCTTGAACAGATTTTCCTCCCGATTGATAAATGGAAACAAAAATATCGACTTTATTCGCTAATGCAAATTGTGCTCCTGCTAAAAAGTGCTCATTTTCTCTTTGAGAAAAAGCTGATCCGCCGAAAGCAAAATTGTATCCTACCGCTACAGCTTTGAGACCTCCAATTTTACCATGACCAATTAATAGCGCACTCTCTTGTCCAGTTTTCTTTTGATAGTTTTTGTATTTATCTATGAATTTTTTGCCATTTACTACAAAATCCAAGGGATCTGGGTTACTCCAACTTGGACAAGAAATAGTTTCCCATTCTCCCGTGTCAAACAAAAGATGTTCAAATTTTATTTTTGGATCAAGATCAAAATGAAAATTACACTTACAAATATTAAAATTTTTTTTCAAATCTTCCTTTAATTGCATATTATTACATCCAGGACAATTAACCCAAAGAGATTTATCCTGATCTTCTTTTGAAGGACGAACTTTTTGAAATTTATCTTTTGCTTTCTCTACGAAACTTAAAATTTTTGACTTTATCCAATTCATGCAATTTTTCTCTTTAAACTGTATACCAATTTATTCAATTTTTTTACAGGATTTTGTTTTTTTCTTATAGAATCAGTAATAGCTTTACATAATTGACTACCTACAACTAGGCCATCAGCTCTTTTTAAAGAGGATATGGTTTTATTAGTTATACCAAAACCTATTACTAGATTTTTTTTACGATTTAATTTTTTAATTTTATCATAATTTTGAAGAATTTTTTTTGGGGAAACTTTAAGTTTACCACCAGTAGTTGACACCATCGAAATATAATAACTCATATCGTGTGATTGGGTTATGATTTTTTTCATTCTAAGTTTAGAAGTAGTTGGCGATAATAATTGGATAAAATTTATTGATTTTCTTTTGCATTTTTTTGCAAATTTTTTATTTTCTGGAAAAGGCAAATCAACTACGATCAGTCCATCCACCCCAGAGGTTTTGCAATTTTTTAAAAAACTATCTTCGCCCATTTGGTAAATTAGATTGTAATATCCCATTAAAATTAATGGTTTGTTTGGACTATTTTTTTTAAATTTTTTAGCAATATTAAAAGTTGCTTTAAGAGTTATTCCATTTCTTAATGCTCTATATGAGCTATTTTGTATTTGGTACCCATCGGCTACAGGGCAATTGTGTCCAATACCTAACTCACAAATATCTGCATGTTTTGAAATTGCATTAAGAATTTTTAGAGAATTCTTCTCATTATTATCCCCTGCAACAATATAGGTTATTAAGGCAGGTCTTTTTTCTTCTTTGCATTTTTCGAAAGCTAAAGTAATTTTTGACTTCATCTTACATATGACCCTAATCTTTTTTTAATAATATCTTTATCCTTCAAACTATCTCCACAAGAATTGACAATAATCACATCAGAAGATTTTAATTTTGGAGCAAGTCGAATAGCTTCAGAGAAAGCGTGAGAAGGTTCCAAAGACGGAGAAATATTTTCTAATTTCGAAACTAATCGATAAGCTTTTAAAGCTTCTTCATCGCTAGCAGATGTGTATCTTGCTCTTTTTGCATCTTTTAAAAAACAATGCAACGGAGAAATTCCAGGATAATCTAAACCAGCTGAAATAGACTCAGTTGATCCTATTTGACCTTCTTTATCTTGAACAACATATTGAGCAGCGCCATGTAAAATTCCTATCTTCGACCCATTAGTTAAAGGTGCAGCATGAAGTTTACTATTTTTTGGTCCTCCTGCTTCGATACCCACTAATTCTGCATCGGTATCCATAAATTCATTCCAAAAACCCATAGCGGAACTGCCACCACCTACGCAATTAAGTAATTTCATTTTTTTTGGAATTCTCCCAAATTCCTCTTTAATCTGTAATATCAATTCTCTTGAAATTTGTGCTGTCGACCAAGCGCAAATTTTAATAAAAATATTTGGGCCTACTGTAGATCCAATACAATTATGGACATGTTCACAATTTGAAACCCAATAACGCATACATTCACTTACAGCATCGACTAATGTTTGACTTCCTGAGGTTACAGGGACGATAGTGGCCCCGTTTTTCCTCATTGCTTCAACATTAGGTCTCTGTCTTTTGATGTCTTTAGCTCCCATGAATATTTTACACTTAAGGCCGAATTTTTTAGCTGCCATCGAAAGCATCTTTCCAGCATACCCAGCTCCAGTGTCTCCTACTATATATTTTTTGCCTGCTTTTTTAGCTATTAGACAATGAACAGTTGCGTTATATATTTTATGAGCTCCTCCGTTAGCTTCGGAAACAACTTTAGCATAAATCTGAGCCCCACCTAGATGTCTAGTTAAATTTTCTAATTTAATAAAAGGGGTTGGCGCTCCTACATAATTTTTAAAATAGTAATCTCTTTCTTTGAGAAATTTTTTATCTTTTCTAAGCTTCGCAAATAGTTTGGTTAAGTCATCAATAGGTTTCTTAAGTGTCTCGGGAATAAAATTTCCACCAAACTTACCACCATACAAAAAATTTTTATCGTGTTGATCGATTAGTGATATGCCTTTTTTAATTTTCATTATCAATTCTCTTATATTGATTTTATTAGTTTTTGAATATTATTTTTAATATTTCCACGCGTAACGGATCGTCCGATAACTAGCCAATCAGAGTTGACTTTTTTGGCCTCCATAGAACGTTTTTGATCGTAGTTTTTTTTTCCTATTTGAACTCCAGGAGTAATGATTTCTTTTTTGAAGACCTTTCTTACGATATCAACTTCATAAGGGCTACATACTAAAGCATCTAGTCCAGCTCTTTTTGCAAGTTTAGCTTGATGGGATACAAGATTTTTAATAGATCTATTATACCCTAGTGTTTTTAAATCTTTATTATTAAGTGATGTTAAAGTAGATACGCCAACAATCTTGTATCGGGAAACTTTTTTTACAGCTTTTAAAGCAGCCAAACCCGAGGAAATATGAACAGTGAGGTAATTTATCTTTAAATCTTTTAACGCCTTTACAGCTGATAACATTGTGTTAACAGTGTCATTTAATTTAAGATCAACAAAAATGATTTTATTTCTCAATTTTGAAACAAAATGTCTTCCTCTTTTTGAATTCATAAATTCAAGTCCAAATTTATAGCCAATTTTAATTTTTTTGTTTTGTGATTGAGCAATTATTCTCTTAGCTTTTTTTAGGTCAGTAGTATCGACTGCTATGAATATCTTTTTCATTGATTCAAAAATTCTTTTAATTTTTTACTTGCTCTAAACCTTATCTTATTCTTTTTTGGAACATAAATCAGCCCCCCAGTTTTTGGGTTTCTTGCAGAATGTTTTGCCTTAATTTCTTTGACGAAAAAAGTTCCAAAGTCTCTTAATTCAACTGATTTGTTTTCTTTTAAAGCAAGTTCTATGCTGGCAAAAAAGTTATCAATAATAGAATTTAGCTGTTTGTGATTAAGTTTTGGATATTTCTTTTTTAATTGTTTAATTATCTGAGGTCTTGACAACTATTTTTCTTCTTTTTTCTTTTTCTTTCCACCACCAATAGCCTTTTCAAAAATTCCTTTTAGCGTAGCGCCTGATTTTGTTGCACCCTCACCAAATTTTGCTATTAAAGATTTTTCCTCATCTATTTGAGCGGCTTTAACACTTAACTTAATTTTTCTCGTTTTTAAATCTAGTTCTGTAATTTTAGCATCTAAAGCATTGCCAGGTGAAAAAACTTCTGGCCTTGCATCAGCTGTCTCTTTAGCTAAATCAGATTTTCTAATAGTAAAAATTAGTTTTTTATCTTTATCAACTGTTACTTTTACTCCAGTTTTTAAGACTTCATGAATTCTTGTAGTTATAACGTCTCCAATTTTTTTACCATTGTCCTTAAACCAATCTAATGGATCTTTATCCAAAACCCGCTTTGAAAATCTTATTTTATCGTCTTTTATGTCAATAATTTGTACACTCAAAGTATCATTCTTTTTATATTTTTTTAAGTTATCAATATTTTCATCATAGGAGATTTCTTTGTAGTGCAACATACCTGTCAATTTAGAGTCTAACAATTCTCCAAATATTGCTTTATCAGTAACATTATTAATTTTAATTTTTACTTCTTTTCCTACGCTATCTTTAATCTTATCCCACGGATTATCTAAAGTTGCTTTATAAGATAAAGAAATTCTTTTAGAGTCTTTATCTATATTTACAATTTTAAACTTAATTTTTTGTGAGACTGAAAGTATCTTGCTTGGCTTTATATTCCTATTCGTCCAGTCTAATTCACTTGAGTGTATAAGTCCTTCGATACCTTCTTCAATTCTGACAAAACATCCATAATCCATAATCTTAGTAACTGTACCCTCATAAATTTCACCGACTTTATATTTTTTTTCTATCTTCTCGTATGGGTCTTCGGTTAAAGCTTTAATAGATGCTGAGACACGATTAGTTTTAGGATCAATTTTGGTTATTTTTACTTTTAACTTTTGACCTATTGTTACAAGATCTGATGGTTTCTTTACTCTTCCATGGCTCAAGTCAGAAACATGGAGAAGGGCATCAACGCCGTTTATGTCAAGAAAAATTCCCCAATCCGTTGTTGCTTTCACGATTGCATTTTCTACAATTGAATTTTCTTTTATATTTTTTAAAGCTTCAGCAACTTCAGCACTTTTGCTTTTTTCTAATACAGCCCTACGAGATACACAAACATTGCCCCTCGAACGATCGATACGTGTTGCAATCACTTTCACTGGAGTGTTCATCAAGTGATCAATTTTTTTTAATGGTCTTACATCTATTTGAGAGGAAGGCATAAAGCAAGCTAGAGAGTCTACAGTACAAATAAATCCACCTTTTACTTTGCCAGTTATATAACCGGTTAGTTCTTCTTGCGTTTCAAAAACTTTTTCCATGCGCTTCCATGATTTATACTTCCTGGCTTTTTCTCTTGAAAGAACTATCTCTCCAGAACGAGCGCTTTCAATACGCTCTAAATATACGTCAATAGTTGATCCTATCTTTAATTTTGATAGCTCATCATCATTTTTAAATTCTTCAATTGGTATCATGCCTTCAGATTTAGCTTTACAATCCACCACTATAAAATTTTTCATTATTTCTGTGACTGTGGCCTTTATTATTTCGTTTTCTTTTAATTTTCTATCTTTGAAATCTTCATCTAATAGACTTTGGAACTCTTGTCTTAAGGGATTTGTTTTTTTTAATTCTTGCTCAGTTGACATATATTAGTCTAATAATTTTTGCACGTGTTTTGACATTTTTTTCAGCATCTCTTGTTTGTTTAATTTTCCGGTGTCGATTTCTATCGCATTTCTGTGTTTTTTTAAAGGGCTGTTTTTCCTTTTGACATCAAGATTATTTCTTATTCTTAAGGCTTTTTTAACGTCTTTAAGGTTAATCTTATTATTCTTTTTTTTTAATTCCTTATATCTTCTATAAGCAGCCAAATTTAAATTACATTTAAAGAAAAATTTTAAGTCTGAGTGAGGTAATATTTTTGTTGCTATATCTCTTCCTTCAATACAACAATATTTATTTTTTTTAACAAAAGTAATTTGAAAATTTTTTAATATTTTTCTTACACTATTTTTTTTAGCAATAATTGCACTGTTGTTTGATATTTCTTGAGTATGTAAGTTAATATTATTAATCTTTTTATAATTTAATTTTTTAAATTTTTTTTTTAAAAAATTTTTTTGATTTTTTGGTTTATACTTCAATAGAATAAAACTTGCGTATCTATACAATAAACCTGAGGAGAGAAATTTAAGATTATATTTTTTGGCTATCATTTTTGCGCCTGTTGATTTGCCTGTTGCACCACCACCATCACAAGCTATTTGAATAGTTTTATTTTTGGACTTCATATTTTCCTCCAAGGGACTTAATTATTTTTAAAAACGAAGGTGATGAGGTATAAACTGTCTCAAAATTATTAATCTTAACTTTAACACCTAACAGCAAGGAAAGAATTAGAGAAGCCATACATATTCTATGATCTCCCAAGCTAGGAACTTTAATAATTCTTTTTTTTATTTTTAAATTTTTCTTGCCAAAAATTTTTATTTCATTTTTTTTTGCAATAGTTTTAATTCCAATTTGGTTTAAAATCTTTTGCATTTCTTTGATTCTATTGCTCTCTTTATTAGCTAGATCTTCAATTCCTTTAAAGGTTGATAATCCTTGAGTTAATGCTGCTATTACGAACAAGATTGGATATTCGTCTGTAGCTTTAACATAGAAACTTTTCGAAGCCTTAATCGGCTTAATTTTACAACTTTTTATATTTATATCTCCATGAAATTCATTATTATTTTTCTTAACATTAGAAAATTTTATTTTTGCTCCATGTTTTTTTAATAATTCGTAAAAACCAATTCTCGTAGGGTTTAAACCAACTTTTTTTATTTTAAGAGATGAATTTTTATTCATTAACGCGAGTGCAGTAAAAAAAGCAGCGCTAGAAGGGTCCCCTGGTATATCGATGTTTATTGAATTTAAATCTTTTTTTCCAAAGACTTTAATAATTTTTTTTTTACCTTTTTTAATTTTAATCGCTTTAAAATTTGAACAAAGCAAATTTTCTGAATGATCTCTCGATTTCTCAATTTCTGTAATCTCGGTAGTGCCATAAGAATTTAAACCTGCTAAAATCACTGCACTTTTTAATTGAGCAGAAACTCCTGATTTATAACTAATTCCAATTGGCATCTCGGTAGAAATAAGTTTTAAAGGGAAATTATATTTATTTTTAGGTAAAAATTCAGCTCCAAATTCAGACATAAGTAAAATTAATTTTTTCATACTTCTTTTATTTAATGATTTGTCGCCTTTAATCTTAATTTCAATATTAGGTGTTGAAGAAAGTATTCCGATAAGCAATCTTGCTAAAGTACCTGAGTTACCAAAATTTAATAGAGCATTTTTTTTGGCAAAAAAAGAACCTAAACCTTTACCATACACATTGTAAAATCTAGGCTTTTCTTTTTTAATTTTAACTCCGAGATTTTTCAAACAATTAATAGTGGAAAAAACGTCTTCTGACTCCAATACATTTTTTATCTTTGAAATATCTTGACTGATTGCACCAATTAAAAAACTTCTAATTGATAAGGATTTATCAGAGTCAACTTTTATTACTTTTTTAAATGGTTTGATCGACTCTTTACTAATTAAATTAAATCTTTTCAAAAACATTAATTTTATGAAAATTGTGATCCAAAATAATGCTCTATAGCTTTTGAGGATTTTAATAGTTCTCGTGAGGTCCCTTCAGCTATTACAGTATGTTCACCAAGAACATAGCTTCTGTCAGTGATATCAAATAAATTTTTAACATTGTGATCGGTAACAAGAATGGCTGTACCACTAGATTGAATTTTTAATATATATTTCTGTATATCTTGAATTACTAAAGGATCTAAGGCTGCTAATGGCTCATCCAATAAAACAATCTTTGGTTTATTGATCATCACTCTGGCCATCATCAATCTTCTAATTTCCCCTCCAGATAACACTGAAGCATTTAGACTTCTTAAGTGTTGTAAATTAAATTCATCAAGTAATTTTTCTGTTATCTCTTTTTGAAGACTCGTATCTTTTATACTGATTTGGGCTATTCCAAGAATATTATCATATACACTCATATCAAAAACACTTCTTTGTTGAGGAAGATATCCTAAACCTTCTTTTGATCTTAAATGTATAGGTATTTGTTCAATTGATTTGTTATTTAAGTAAATCTTTCCACCTTCAGGAGTTTGTTCTCCTATACTTATAGAAAACAATGTTGTTTTTCCGCATCCATTAGGACCAAGGACGCCCACACACTCACCGGGAAAAACTTTAAGCGAAAGTTTTTTTAAAACCGGCCTTCCATCAAAAGATTTACTTATATCTTTTACTTCAAAAATTGGCTTATCTTTTTTAAATTTTAATATTCTAAAACCTTTTTTCATTTAATTTTACATTAGCATTTATATTACCGTTATTAAAAGAGGTAATATTTAATTTTTGTTTTTTTATGTCAAATAAAAGTTTATCAGCTATTAAGTTACCTCTTATATCATCAATTCTTACATTGTCATAAATACTTAGATATCTCTCTGAGTTAGAATAATCAGCTTTTTGAGCAAAGAGGTTGCTATTCAAATATTTTGCTTTTACATCGTCGATAAACTTCATATCTAAAGTTTTGTTATTATAAATACCTTTTTTTGACCAAATTCGTAAAACTGTATCATCTTTAAAATAAAAGATTGCCTCGACAGATGACATGTATATTATTTCTGGTGACACTTCATCTAGATAAGCTTCTTCAGATTTTAGTAAATATCTATTACCGCTTAGATCTAAACCTGTATATTCGATATTAATAAATTTTTCTTTACCTTCTAAATTTTCTTTAGAAACTTGCTCTTTTAGTTTTTCCCTCGTTGTTTCAGATATTATCGTTTCATCGATTTTGTATTCTTGGTTATAGTATGTAAAATAAATTATTAGTATTCCAACAAACAATAAAATAAATTGAGTAATTCTTAATTTCTTCTTTCTCTCCATCATCTTATACCGTGCTGTAAGAGAAAGTGTATGTGAATTATTCCTTTCAATTTAGCTTTTTTCTTTAATCTGTAGTGTTTATCTGAAACCACCAATAAACTAGTTATTTTCTTTTCATTCATGATGGTTAATGCTTTCGAGGCTGGCATATTTTCATTAACTATCAGAGGATTTTTTGTCATGATTTTTTCTAAATTAGTTATTTTTGAAATTGATTTTATTTCTCTTCGTAAGTCTCCATCAGATATAAGTCCTGTTATAAAATTATTTTTTAATACAACAACTATCCCAAGTTTTTTTCTATTTATAACTGTTAAAGCTTCTTTAATTCTTTTTTTATAATTGATTACAGGAAGTTTTTTTCCAGTAACCATTATATCTTTTGCTAAAAGCAAAGATCCCCCAATATTACCACCGGGGTGAAAAATTTTAAATTTTTCTTTTGAAAATTTCTTTTTATACATGACTGTAGTGGCTAAACAATCACCTAATAACATTGTTAAAGATGTACTTGAGGTTGGAACCATACCGATGACATCGGACTCTTTTACTTTTGGTAATAAAAGTTTAATGTCACTAGCTTTTAGTAACAAACTGTCAGATTTTGAGGCAGCTCCAATAATTTTTATTCTATAACGATTTGCATATCTTAGCATATTTGAAAGTTCGGAAGTGTTCCCAGAATATGAAAATATAATTAATATATCTTTTCTTTCAATCTGACCCATGTCTCCATGCAGAGCTTGTGCTGGATCACAAAAAAAACTTGGAATTCCAACGCTAGAAAATGTTGCTGAAATTTTACGTGCAATCAATCCTGATTTACCTATACCCGCAAAAACTACTTTTCCTCTACAATTTAGTATTAAATCAACCGCTTTGATGAAAGAGTTGTTAAATACTTTGTTTATTTTATTTAATTCTCTAATTTGATTTTTAGCAGCCTTTTTTGCTAAATTTATGTAATTATTTTTTTTCATTAATGTTCAAAAATATCAAACTTAAATCCATTCTGATCTAGTTCAACTCTAGTATTCAAAAACTGGAGACAATTGTTGAATAATTGCATTCTATTTTCTCTTACTAGCATTTTCTCTAATTCAAATTTTATTTTATGTAAAAAAATTACATCATTTGCGGCATACTCTAATTGTTTTTCTGAAAGGTCGCTTATATCTTTATTCCAATCACTGCTACCTTGGCGTTTGTCCAAATTTTTATTACAGAATTCTTGAACTAGGTTTTTTAATCCGTGAGCATCGGTATATGTTCTAACGATTTTTGATGCTATTTTAGTGTCAAAAATATTCTTTAATTTGCATTTTAAAAAATATTCTAAAGCACTCTTATCAAATCTTAAAAAATGACCTATCTTTAAAATTTTATCATTTTCAAGGACTGAAACTAAATTTGGGGCCTTAAAAGTTTTTTTGTTCGGTTGAATAATGTAAACATTTTCTTTTTCATCACAAATTTGTATTAAACTTAACTTATCTCTTTCAGGTATCTGCAAACCTGTAGCTTCTGTATCTATTGCAATACTGTTCTTAAATGAACTAGCTATCTCAGAAGTTATGTCCTCTTTTATCTTAATTATTTTCATATATAGTTTCTAAATATCATGAAAAATCAAATTTGCACAATTTTAGGTGGTGGTGGTTTTATAGGAAGATATCTTGTTCGAAATTTGACTAAGAAGAACTATAGATGCATCATTTCTACAAGAAATGCTTTTCAAAAAGGGTATTTAAAGACTCAAGCCACTCCAGGCTCTATAGAGCTCATTGATTGGAATTCTAATAATTTTGATGAATTGAAAGAGTCTATAAAAAATTCAGATGTTGTAATTAATTTAATTGGAATTCTTTATGAGAATAGAAAACAAAAATTCATGAAAATTCATAGAGACATACCTGAGGCGGTTGCAAAAATATGTGCTCAGTCAGATGTGAAAAAATTCATTCAAGTAAGTGCAATAGGAGCAAACGAGAATTCAAAATCTTTATATCAACGATCCAAATTCCAAGGGGAAATGAAAGCATTAACAAACTTTAAAAATACAGTAGTCATAAGACCAAGCGTTGTGTGTGGCACAGAAGATAATTTTACAAATTTATTTTCTAAATTAAGTGTTTTACCGGTCATACCAGTAGTTGGTATTTACTATAAATTTCAACCTATATTAGTTACAGATGTTGCTGATGCCATTGTTAAGGCTATTGAAGCAAAAAATAATCATGGAAAAATTTATGAAATTGGCGGGCCTAAAATTATAAGTTTTGGTGATATGGTAAAATCAATTACTAAAACATTAAACAAGAAAAGATTTGTCGTTGAAATGCCGATGCCAATTGCAAAAATTCAAAGTAGTGTTATGAGTTTGCTTCCAATACCTCCAATATTAACTCGAGACCAATGTGAAATATTATCGGAGGCAGATAATGTTGTTTCAAATAATCATCTAACATTACAAGACCTTAACGTAAAACCATCTGATGTTGAAGAAGCAATGAAAAAATGGTTATGGAGATTTAGAGATGGTGGACAGTTTGCAAAAGCACAATGAAAAGTATTAGTTTATTATCAGGATATATTTTTTTAATTCTAGCTATATTAACTGGTATTTGTTCTAATAGCTTTTTAAAAACTACCGAGGGATTTACTAAACTTGGGCCAACTCTTTTCGTTGTAGCAAATATGTTTGTTTGTATATTTTGTCTTTCAAAAGCTATGGGTGTAATACCGGTAGGTTTTACTTACGCAACTTACGGAGCTCTCACAATTACTGCAGTCACTTTGTTTGGAGTTTTCAAATATAATCAAACCCCAAATATTTATGGTATCTCAGGTTTAGTATTAATAATTATGGGAGTTGTCCTTTTAAATACTTTAGGAAAAGTAAAATAAAACCTATAGTAGAATCTTTAAATTTATATTCAGACTCCTCATTATATTTTTTTTATGCTAGCTTTTTCAAAAAGATAATATTGGGGGATACACAATGAAACAATTAAAAGCACTGATTTGCTCGATAGCACTTTTTGCAATGTTTGCAGGAACTGCTGCTCAAGCAAAAACAGAAATACAATGGTGGCATGCTTTTGGTGGAAGATTAGGTGAACTACTTAATGAACAAGTGGAAAAATTTAATGCAAGCCAAGACAAGTATACTGTTGTTCATACTAGAAAAGGAAATTATTCCGAAACTTTAAATGCTGGTATTGCAGCTTTTAGAGCTGGTCAACATCCAAATATATTAATGGTATTTGAAGTTGGAACTGCCAGTTTGATGGCAGCTAAAGGAGCCTATGTTCCTATGTACGAACTTATGAAAGATGCTGGTCAAAGATTTAATCCAAATGGATTCGTGTCGGCGGTAAGTGGTTACTACACTACTACAGATGGCAAAATGTTATCTATGCCATATAACTCATCAACACCAGTCCTTTGGGTAAATAAAGACTTAATGAAAAAAGCAGGTTTGGATCCAGAAATGGATTTAAGCACTTGGAAAAAAGTTGGGAACGCACTTGATGCTGCAAAAGCGAAAGGTATTGATATGCCTTTCTGTACATGTTGGCACAGTTGGGTCCATCTTGAGAATTTTTCAGCTTATCACAATATACCATTTGCAACTAAATCTAATGGATTTGCTGGTTTAGATACTGAGTTGGCATTCAACAGCCCAGTTCATATCAAACACATCCAAACTTTGGGTAAATGGGCTCAAGAAGGTAAATTTAAATACATGGGAAGAAGAAACGAAGCTGGTAAAAATTTTAGAGCCGGAGAGTGTATGTTGATGACAGAGTCTTCAGCAGGATACGCTGGTATAAAAAAACAAGCCAAGTTTGAGTTCGGTATTAGACATTTACCTTACTATGGAGCAACACAAGCACCTCAGAATACAATAATTGGAGGTTCATCTTTATGGGCTCTATCTGGAAAATCTAAAGAGGAAAATAAAGGCACAGCTGCATTTTTAGCTTTCCTATCTAGAACTGACATTCAAGCTAAGTGGCACCAAGATACTGGTTATTTAGGTGTAACAACAGCTGCCGCTAAAAAAACTAAAAGTTCAGGTTTCTACAAAGCAAATCCTGGAACTGATTTAGCTGGAATACAGATGATGAGAAATAAAGTTACTCAAAACTCTAAAGGCTTACGTCTTGGATCTTTTGATCAGATAAGAGGAATTATCGATGAAGAGATGGAAGGAGTTTATAGCGGTAAAAAAACTGCACAAGTAGCTTTAGATAGCGCTGTAAAAAGAGGTAATGTTCTTTTAAGAAGATTTGAAAGAGCTAACAAGTAAATCAATTTGATATTCTAGGGGTGAAAACCCCTAGAATATTTCTTAATATCAAATGGAAAAAAGAGTATTTTTTAAAGGTTGGATGTTACCAGCTATTTTAGTTGCACCACAACTTATCATCTCTTTTATTTTTTTCTTTTATCCGTCAGGGCAAGCAATTTGGAATTCTTTGTTTTTACCTGACCCTTTTGGATTAAAAACAGAATTTGTAGGTTTAGATAATTTTAGATTTTTGTTATCTGATCCTTATTATTTAGCTAGTTTTAAAACCACAATAATTTTTTCTACTGCTGTCTCAGTTTCATCCATGGCTATAGGTTTATATCTAGCAGCTTTAGCAGATCGATTAATTAAGGGAGCAGGTGTTTATCAAACACTATTAATTTGGCCTTACGCTATAGCACCAGCGATCGCAGGGGTTTTATGGTTGTTTATGTTTAATGGAAATATTGGTTTAGCCTCTTATTATCTTAAAGCTTTAGGTTATGAATGGAATCACACTTTAAAAGGTGATCAAGCGATGTTTTTAGTTATTTTAGCGTCCTCATGGGGAAGAATAAGTTATAACTTTTTATTTTTTTTAGCAGGATTACAAGCTATTCCAAAATCAATCATTGAGGCAGCAGCAATAGATGGCGCTAGTTTCTGGAAAAGGTTTGGTACGATTGTAATCCCTCTTCTTTCACCCATCACATTCTTTTTATTAGTAGTAAATATTGTCTATGCTTTCTTTGATACTTTTGGGGTAATACACACGATTACTTCAGGCGGACCTGAACAATCAACCACAATACTTGTATATAAAGTGTTTTCAGATGGTTTTGTGAGCCAAGACCTTGGATCTAGTGCAGCCCAGTCTGTAATTCTTTTAGTATTAGTCGGAATTTTAACTGTAATTCAATTTAAATATATAGAAAGAAAGGTTCATTATTAATGGTTGAGAAAAAGAAATCAGGATATTGGTTAACACACTTTGGATTAATTCTAGGAGTGTTATTCATTTTCTTTCCAGTTTGGTTAACTTTCGTTGCATCAACAGTTACCCAAGACGCAATAATACAACCACCATTACCGATAATACCTGGTGGAGAATTTTTTGAAAATTATGCAAACGCTTTGTTTAGGGGGGCTCCTGAGGGTTATGGAGCTAGAGTTCCTGTCATGCAAATGATGATTAATTCAGCAATTATGGCTATAGGAATTACTGTTGGAAAAATTGTAATTTCTTTATTATCAGCTTTTGCTTTTGTGTATTTTAGATTTCCATTTAGAAATTTATGTTTCTGGTTAATCTTTATTACTCTAATGCTTCCAGTAGAAGTAAGAATAGTTCCTACTTATGAAGTTGTTGCCAACTTAAATTTATTAAACTCTTACACAGGATTAATCTTTCCATTAATTGCATCAGCAACAGCAACTTTTTTATTTAGGCAATTTTTTATGACTATTCCAGATGAAATGGTTGAAGCAGCTAGAATGGATGGATGCAGCCCTATGCGTTTCTTTATAGATATATTAGTACCCATAAGCAAAACCAACATCGCAGCTCTATTTGTAATCTTATTTATTTTTGGTTGGAACCAATATTTATGGCCACTCTTAATGACAACCGATCCGGACATGCAAACTATTGTAATGGCAATAGACTCAATGATACCAACAGGAGATGACTTTGCTCATTGGCCAACGATTATGGCAACAGCAATGTTGGCTATGGTGCCCCCAGTGATAATAGTAGTAAGCATGCAAAAGTTTTTTGTTAAAGGATTATTAGAAAGCGATAAATAATGTCTCAAATTAGTTTACAAAATTTAAAAAAATCTTTCGGAAAAACTCAGGTTATCCATGATCTAAGCATTGATGTGAAAGATGGTGAGCTAATTGTAATTGTAGGCCCTTCGGGATGTGGAAAATCAACTTTGTTAAGAATGGTTGCCGGTCTTGAGGATGCTAATGAAGGAAATATTTTAATCGATAATAAAAAAGTAAACGAGCTTGAACCAATGGAGCGAAATATTGCTATGGTGTTCCAAAATTATGCTCTTTATCCTCATATGTCTGTATTTGATAATATGGCCTATGGTTTAAAAATTGCAAAAATTCCTAAAGACGAAATTGAAACTAGGGTTCAAAAAGCTGCTGAAATTTTAGAGCTTGGGGAACTACTCCAAAGAAAACCAAATCAATTATCTGGCGGACAAAGACAAAGAGTTGCGATGGGAAGAGCAATTGTAAGAAATCCTGTAGCTTTTTTATTTGATGAACCTTTATCAAATCTAGATGCAAAATTGAGAGTTCAAATGAGACTAGAGATTAAAAAACTCCAAACTCAATTAAAAACTACTTCTCTTTATGTAACACATGATCAAGTTGAAGCTATGACATTGGCAGATCGTATGATTGTAATGAACGAAGGTAATGTAGAGCATATTGGAACACCTTTAGAAGTTTATACAAAGCCCAAAACTTTATTCACGGCTCAATTTATTGGAAGTCCAGCAATGAATATTTTAAAAGGTAATTGCGAAAGTAACAAATTAATTTTAGCAAACAAAGCCTCACTTTCTGTAAATTCAAAATTTAATGGACCTGTAAATATAGGTATGCGACCTGAAGATTTTGCATTAGATCAAAATGGTCCAATCAAGTTAAAAGTTGAACTTGTAGAGCTGATCGGAGCGAATACACTTATCCATGGTAAACTTGAAAATAGTAATGAAATTTTAGTTGCAAGTATCTCAGGTGTTGTTAAAGAAGACACTATTGGAAAAAATATAAATCTTTCCATTCAAAATGACAAACTACACCTGTTTGATACTAATACTGATTTGAGGATTAATTGATCAATCCATTTTTAACGAAACCTAATTACATAAGAATTTACGGCCACAGGGGAGCTAGAGGTGATATTGTTGAAAACTCAATCTCTGGTTTCAAATATACGTTTGATCTTGGTATTAAAGCTGTTGAGTTTGATGTTGTAATTTCAAAAGATAATATTCCGACAATATTTCATGATTACAGACTAAACCCAGATTTAGTTAAAGATGCCTCAGGAAACTGGATCACAGATAAAAGTATGAAATTAGCAGAACTTACTTATGAAGAAATTAGCAAGTATACTATTGGAAGTGTAAAGCCTGAAACAAAGTATGCAAAAAGATTTAAAAATCAAAAACCTATTAAAGGTGAAAAAATACCAAAATTAACTGATTTCTTCAAATTAGTTGCCGAAGATAAACACAAAGATGTTTTTTTAAATTTAGAGATAAAATCAACTTTAACTCAAGAAAATGTTACACCAAATCCAGAAAAAATGGTCTCTTTAATTTTAAAAGATATTAAAGAACATGATTTAGAAAACAGAACATTAATTGCGTCTTATGATTGGAGAATCTTATATGAACTAAAAAAACAAAATCCTAATATTTTAAGAGGATTTATTACTTTGCAACAAGATCTTCCTACAACTAAAAAAAATGTTTACGAGAACTCTCCTTGGATGGTTAAAAATTATCCAATGGAAGAATTATTTTTATTACCAAATATTATAAAATCTATAGAGGGACATGTATGGAGCGTTTTTTACCGCGATGTTACAAAACAAAATGTGGAGCTAGCACATAAGCATGGACTTGCTACTTGTGTTTGGACTGTAAACAGAGAGAAAGATATTATTAGGATGATTGAGTACGGCGTAGACGGAATTATCACTGACTACCCAAAAAAAGTTCAAGAAATTTGTAAATCCAAAAATATTTCTTGGTTTTAAGGTCAAAAACTTGAAAAAATTTTTATCTTAATGTAAATAATCGTATGCCGAAAAAAAAATATCAAAGAAACTGGTTAGAGAGAAAACTTGATGAATATAACCATACAATGGAGCTGATTAGAACTATCCTACCTTTTTTAATACTATTGCTACAAATTTACATACTAACGAAACTCATTTAACACTTAGCTAAATTTCAGGTATAATTTAAAGATGACTTTATTGTTTTTATCTTTAGCAGTTATAATTGCTATTATCGTAATTCTTGTATCAGCGAAACATATTAAAAAAGGCTTTGAAGCTAGAAGCGAAGTAAAAGAACAACAAAGAAACGAGAATGTTAGTCAAGAAGATGAGGAGATTTTAGATAAGTTGAAAGATAAAAATTTATCTCCTGAAGATCTCAAAAAAATTTATGAAGATCTCCAGAAGAAAAAATAGTCTTGATTATTAATATAATCCCTTAGGAATTATAAAGTAATGAATTGCTAGCACTATTGCTACCGAAACACTTAAACCAAATATCATTTTCACAAAGTCTTTTCCTATAAGTGGAAACACATATTTGAATTTATAGTCCTTATTCATTGTAGAAATTGCCAGCTCTCTACCACACAACAAACCTACAAATACCCATGTTGTTGACATTGGAAGATCGTTCAGTTCTTTAAAGTAAAAAAGAACGGCAGCATATATTACGTTAATAATAGTAGCTGAACGAGCGTATCTAGTTCCAGTTTTTTCCAAAACCACTTTTTGTATTGGACCACCTTTAATGTAAAAGATGTAAAAAAGAAGAGCGGTAAAATAAGTTAATACAATTAAAAGTAATGATAAATCTAATTGTCTAGGTAAGTATACAGCAATGTTTGCAACATCATGTGATAACCAAACCCACCATAACCAGCCTGATGATACCCAAACTGAATTACGCCAAAATGCAATCCATGTTTCACCTTTAACTTCATCTAATTTCTCATTAATAAATTTAGATACTGCTATCCAACTGATGTAAGCAACTGTTGCTGCTATACCATAACCCACTATACTTTTTACAAGCATTTTCTCTAAAACTATTGTTGAGGCAAATGCAGATAAAACTAAAAAAGTTGTAGATACTGGAATACCAATTCTAGTAAGTAATAACAGAATTGCTGGAGCAACCGCGTGGTACCATTGAATTTCTTGGAAAGGTATTCTTGTTAATCTTCCGTAAGAAATATCTCCGTCATAACTGTACCAACCCCAAGTTATCGCAAAAATCATTACTAGAGAGGCAGCACTTGCTAATATGTACCATTTGAACCATTTTTGCTTTGAAGCAATAAATGTTCCGAGTGTTTGTATAGAGTCGTTAGCGATTACACTGTAACCTGCTAACCCGAACCCTATAATCGTGTATATTAAAGTAAGTTCCATTTTATTTCCTTTTTGTCATTTTTATATTGTTATTCTTGACATCCGAATCGTCATTCTTAATGAAAGTTTTAAATGATGTTAAAAATTAATCTACTAAAGAATTTATTTTTTTTTTTTTAGAATAGGGCTTGGATCGTTTATAAAAATTTTTTGAATTTTTGCAAACTAATTAACTGTTGGTAAACTAATAAATTCTATAAATTTGATAACATTATATTTCAAAAATCTAAGTAAAAAATAAGTAGTTTCACACTTGCATTTCACGGGGTTATTTTTTAAAAAAAATTTTCTGAATTACAAATAAAGCTAATAAGGCACCGAGTATTTCTGCGAAAATATAAGTAGGTGTGTTTAAATAATTAATACCTGTAAATGTGTCAGTAAAAGTTCGTGCTAATGCAACCGCAGGGTTAGCAAAAGAAGTTGATGAAGTAAACCAGTACCCAGCAGTAATATAAGTTGCAACGGATGCAGCCACTCCAACAGTACCATTCTTAAGCGAACCAAATATTATAAAAATCAAACCAAAAGTAGCTATTAGTTCGGCAATAAAAATATTAATCCCGGGCCTTGCTTTTCTTGATAACTCTATGAGGGGTAAATCAAACATAAAATTTGCAAGCATTACTCCTAATAAGCAACCTAAAATTTGTGCACTTATATAAGTAATTATTAAATCTTTTTTAATTTTTTTTGTAAAATACATTACCATTGTGACCACAGGATTAAAATGAGCACCTGAAATATTAGCTATTGAACTAATTAAAACAAATAAACCCGCTCCAGTAGCTAGTGTATTTGCTAATAACATGACTGCAAAGTCCCTAGTTAAATTCTGAGCCATTATCCCAGAACCAACAATGACCATGACTAAAAAGGCACTACCTATAAATTCACCTATAAAAATTTTATTTTTCATTAAAACAACAATTGATAAAATCCAACCATAAATAAAGGTATCTGTAATCCAAAGTTTGTAAGAATAGCTTTATCTTTTGATAAAAAACCAGCTATCGTCCAACCGACAACTCCAGCACCATGAAACATTATATTTATTGGATACATATTTAAATTAGTTAATAAAATGCCTGTTAAAACTAAAAAAGTGCTTATCCATTTAAGATATTTTTTAATAAACATCTGATCTCCCTTTTAATTGTTATTTGTTAAGGATTTATTACAATTTAGAAGAAAAAGATACTAGAGTTATAAAAGTATAATCTAAATATTTTTGTGTTAAAATATTGAAATGTACTCAAGTTCATCTATTTTAATATTTACTGATCTAGATGGGACACTTTTAGATCGTGATACTTTTAAGTTTGACGGCATTAAAACTTTCTTAAATGTCCTAAAAAATGAAAATATTATAATTATTCCAAATTCAAGTAAAACTAAGGATGAAATAATAGAGTTTAATAATGAAGCTAATTTTAAATTTCCATTTATCAGTGAAAATGGATCAATTATTCATAATCTTAATTTTTTAAGTGAAGAATTTCCAGACAAAATTATTTTATCTAAAAATATTCATGAAATTCAAATTATTTTCGATAAAAATATTAATCAAGATTTAAAATCAAAATGTAAAGTTATTTCAGGTCTATCAATTTCAGAACAGAGCCAAATTTTTGGCTTACCAGAAAATAAACTTAAACAAGTCTTTAAGAGATCATGCACAATACCCTTAAAATTTGAGGGAAATAATGAGGAAAAATTGCGTCTAAAAAACTTGTTATTAGAAATTGGTTTAGATTTTAAGGATGGAGGAAGAGTTTTAAATTTAGGAGATAGAATTAATAAAGCTGATGCCATGAAGAAAATAATTCAAATGGTTAAAAAAAAATTTAAAACTAAACCAAAAACTATAGCAGTAGGTGATAGCTACAATGACTTAGAAATGCTTAAAAATTCAGAGATACCGTGTTTAGTAAAAAATGATAAGTTTGTAAATAAAGATCTAAAAATTATAAATTTGATTAAATCAAAACAACCTGCACCAGAGGGATGGGCAGAGGTAGTCAAATTAGCACTAGAAAAAATAAATTTAAAAGAATAAGTTTTGTTATGGGTGATTTTTCTCAAAATGGAATAATTTCAAATCTTCATGATTTTGGAACTAAAACCACTGCTGACATAGAAAAAGAATTATTAAAATTTTCTAAGGAAAGAAAAATGGAATTGATTTTACCAAGCCTATATTCTGAACTAAAAGGAAATGCTTTACCTAATATTGTAAAACAAATTGGTGAAACAAAATATCTTAATCATATAATTATTGGTTTAGATAGGGCTACAAAATCTGAAGCTATTAAAGCTTGGAAATTTTTTAAAAAATTAAATACACCTTTCACAATCTTATGGAATGATGGACCTCGATTGAAAAAATTACACGAAGAACTGAAAGAGAAAGGGTTAGCACCGAATGAGATGGGAAAGGGAAGAAATGTTTGGTATTGTCTAGGAATGTGTATTGCACGCGATGAAGCAAGATCTGTTGCTCTTCACGATTGTGATATCAAAACCTATGATAGAAGAATGTTAGCAAAGTTATTCTATCCTGTTGTAAATCCTTTTTTTAATTTTGAGTTTTGTAAAGGATATTACCCAAGAATAGCTAAAGGAAAAATGAATGGTAGGGTAGCAAGATTACTAGTATTTCCTTTATTAACTGCGTTAGAAAAAACTATTGGAAGAAGTGATTATTTAGAATTTATGAAGTCATTCAAATACCCTCTTGCAGGTGAGTTTTCTTTTAGAAGAAATGTTTTACCTGAGCTTAGGATATCATCAGATTGGGGTATTGAAGTTGGTATTCTATCTGAAATGCAAAGAAATTTTTCCCCACAAAATATTTGTCAAGTTGATTTAGCAGATAAATATGATCACAAACATCAGGACTTGTCAGCAAATAATGAAAACAAAGGACTATCGAGAATGTCTTTAGATATTATTAAAACATTAATTAGAAAACTAGCAACACAAGGAAATACGTTTAGCCCTGAAACTTTTAGATCATTAAAAGCCACATATTATCGATATGCATTAGATTTAATCGATATTTATAGAAGTGATGCTGAAATGAACGGATTTAAATTTGATTCTCATACTGAAGAAAAAACAGTCGAGTTATTTGCTTTAAATATAATGAAGGCTGGCGACTCCTTTTTAAAAAGTCCTATGGACACCCCGTTCATACCCACATGGAGCAGAGTAAAAAGTGCTATCCCTGATTATTTGAAAAGACTAAAAGAAGCAATTAATGAAGATAACAAAAATTTTAGGTAGCAATATAATTACTAATTACAAAATTCAGGACAAAGCCTTTCAAATAGTGCGATTGAAAAATTAAAGTTTTTATTTTGAAATATTTTTAACAACCTTTAAAAGATTTAGACATATTATTAATTAAATCAAAATATAAATTTTTTCCTGGATTAAGAGTTGCTCCTAATGGATCTATAACTTCAGTTTTAATATTTG
Source organism: uncultured Pelagibacteraceae bacterium (assembly GCA_902522955.1). Taxonomy (GTDB): domain Bacteria; phylum Pseudomonadota; class Alphaproteobacteria; order Pelagibacterales; family Pelagibacteraceae; genus Pelagilacustribacter. The sequence continues at coordinate 143,674 of CABYXR010000001.1, read as the reverse complement.
TGTCTTTTGCTACTGCTTTGATTATATCAGGGTTAAATTGAGGTTCAGAAAACACACAGCTTACTTTTTCATGCTCAATTACTTCTCTAATCTCAGATAATTGTTCAGCACCAGGTAATACATCTGTATTTACTGTAAAAGCTCCCAAGATATTAACACCAAATCTTTTTTCAAAATATTGATAGGCATCATGGAAAACAATTGATTTAAAATCTTTATTAAGCTCAGATTTTACTTTTTTTACAAGTTTGTCTAAATCCTTGTGTGCTTTTTTTAAGTTAGCTTTATATTTAGATGCGTTTTCTTGATCGTTTTCTATTAGATGTTCTGCCATTTCACTTAAAATTACTTTTGCGTTCATTGGATCAAGCCAAATATGTGGATCGTGTTCACCATGCGCATGATCGTGATGATCGTCATGTTTGTCTTCTTTATGACCATGTTCTTTATGATCATCATGTTTATCTTCTTTATGACCATGTTCTTTATGATCATTATGTCCGTGATCATCATGGCCTTCGAATATGCTTCTTTCTCTAAATTCCAATTTAGTTAATTTCTTAATCTCCATTAATTCTATTTTTTCAGCTTTCTTTGCTATTGATTTTAATGGTTTTTCTAAAAAACTTTCCAAGTCTTCACCAACCCAAAATATTAAGTCAGCATTTTGCAACATTTTAGCGTGTGATGGTTTTAAAGCAAATCCATGAGGAGAATTATATCCATCTACGATTAAATCTGGTTTACCCACCCCATCCATCAAATAACTTGCTAATGAATGTATAGGTTTAATAGAGGCTACTACTTTAATATCTGCATTAGCTGAAAAATTTATAGCAAATGTAAAAAATAAAGTAATTGTAAGCTTTAAAAATTTGTTTATCATAGTGTTATAAAGTAACGTTTGTTATAATATAACATTTTTAAGGTCAAGAGATATAATTATGCCTGATAATAAAAAGATACTACTTAAAGTTGAAAATGCAGGGATTTCTGTAAACGGAAAATCATTAGTAAGAGGTGTTTCTTTAGAGGTTAAACAAGGAGAAATAGTTACACTAATTGGTCCAAATGGTTCTGGAAAATCAACTACGGCTAAAATTGCTCTTGGTATTTATAAAAAGATAGATGGTAAAGTTAAAACATACACTAATAAAATAGGGTATGTGCCTCAAAAAATTTCAATAGATTGGACTTTACCAATTAGAGTAATGGATTTCATGACTCTGACAGAAGAATTAACTCAAGATCAAATTAATTCTGCTTTAAATTTAACAGGGGTTGAACATTTAAAAGATAAAAGTTTAAGCAATTTATCTGGAGGTGAGTTTCAAAGAGTTTTGATAGCAAGAGCTATTTCTAAAAGACCAGAATTATTAGTTCTTGATGAGCCTGTGCAAGGCGTTGATTTTAAGGGTGAAATTGCATTATACGAATTAATCAAACAAATTTCAGACAAAATGAAATGTGGAATACTTTTAATCTCACATGATTTACATGTAGTAATGTCTGCTACTGATTTCGTACTATGCTTAAATGGGCATGTCTGTTGTTCCGGAACACCCCAAAAAATTGTAAAAGATAGCAAATATAAGGAACTGTTCGGTGATAGAGCTTCAAATATCTTATCTTTATACGAACATAAGCATGACCATACTCACTCTCAGGATGGAACAATAGATCAAAAATAATATGCTTGATGATTTTTTTATAAGAGCTTTACTTGCTGGAATTGGAATAGCTTTAATAACAGGTCCACTGGGATGCTTTGTAATTTGGAGAAGGTTGTCCTTTTTTGCAGGCACACTTGCACACTCAGCTCTATTGGGTGTAACTATGGCTTTAGTATTTGAACTTAATATTGCGTTTTCAGTTTTTTTAATATCGGCAGTTTTAGCAATTTTACTTCTTCAACTACAAACCAAAACAAATCTTCCTAACGATGCTTTATTAGGTTTATTAGCTCATTCATCTTTAGCAATAGGACTTGTAATCATTGGATTTTTAACGACTATTAGATTTGATGTTATGGGTTTATTGTTTGGCGACATATTAGCTGTAAATCAAAACGATTTACTATTAATTTGGGGCGGTGGAATATTTATTTTAACTATTTTAAAATTTATTTGGAAACCTTTGTTTGCTTCCACAATAAATTATGATCTAGCTAAAGCAGAAGGAATGGAGCCCGATAGATATAATGCAATATTTACAATTCTGATGGCAGCAATAATTGCTATTTCAATTAAAATAGTCGGACTTCTTTTAATAACCGGAATGCTAATTATTCCTGCTGCTCTTGCAAGAAATATATCTAACAATCCATTACAGATGGTTATTTTGTCTACGATTGGAGGACTATTATCAATTTTAATAGGATTGTTTTCTTCATTAGAATTTAATACTGCATCAGGTCCATCAATAATAACTGCAGCTTTATTACTATTTTTAATTTCGCTTATTAAAACTAAAAGGTATTCTGAATTGAAAAAATAACATTAAATTGGTAAATTATATTTATGGTTCAAGCACAAACACTTTCTAGAAATCAACAAATCGTTTTAGATATTATAGAAAAAGCAAAAGGTCCTTTAAAAGCTTACTCCATACTATTTAATGTACAAAAAAAAGGAATAAACGCACCTCAACAAATTTATCGAGCTTTAGATAAATTGATTGAAATGGGAAAAATTCATAAAATTGAAAGCAAAAACGCTTTTGTTGCATGTAGAAACTCTGATTGTGAAATTTCAAAAGCCACAGCATTTTCAATTTGTGAAAGTTGTGAAATGGTTGATGAAATTAGTGACGTCAAACTTTCAAAATACTTATCTAGTTTTAATCATAAAAAGGGAATGAAGTTTAAAAGATTTAATTTAGAATTTTTTGGTATATGCAAAAAGTGCAAATAACTTAGCCAGCTGATTTTACTTTCTTTTCAATAAATTCTGGTACACTATCTTCTTTATCGAGAACATCCTCTTTTTGATTTTTAGGCTGAAAAGCGTATAGAACGTGTAATTTACAATATGGAAAATCACTCTCTGGCTTTCTGCCACAAAAGTAAAACTTTTCCTCATTTGGATGTCCTATAGGCCATTTACACGTCTCTTCAGTTAATTCTTCTAATGACTTTGGATTTTCAGGCTCAAAATTTTTATCAAGTAAAATTGATTGAAATTTTGCCTTTCGTGACATCGGTGCAGGAGAACGTTTTGCAATTTGTCTGTTTTCTCTAGATTTTGGTGAATTTGAGTTCTTAGATGGAGCTCTTGCCTCAAGATTTAATCTGTGAGCTTTACCAATAACTGCATTTCTTGTTGTATCGCCAAGTGCTTCTGCTATTTGACTGGCAGTATGACCTTTAGACCAAAGCTCTTTTAATTTTTCAACTTTCTCGCTAGTCCAACTCATAGTATACTTTAGCTACATTTAGTATTTTAAATATGACTAGAACATTATGTTGTAGATTAAAACATTAAAGCGAAATTAACCTGTTAATAGGATTAGTTTTGCACAGTTTTTTTAAATGAAGAGTTATAAGACTATCAATGGTTGAAAAAATTAAAAAATATAAATTTGGAGTAAGAAGATTTGGTTTGGTTAACTGGGTCGGAGCTTGGACTTTATACCAAAAAGAAGTTCTCAGATTTTTAAATGTTTGGGCCCAAACAATTTTTTCTCCATTAGTTTCTTCTTTGCTTTTTTTAATGGTGCTTTCTCTAGCTATTGGCAATGATAGAGGAGAAGTTTTAGGGGTTCCTTTTATCACTTTTTTAGCTCCAGGTTTAATTGCAATGCAAGTCATTCAACAGGCTTTTTCTCATTCTTCATCGTCGTTTATGATTAGCAAAATACAAGGCAATATAGTTGATTTGCTTTATGCGCCTTTATCTGCAACAGAAGTAACGATTTCAATTTCTTTAGCAGCTGTAACAAGAAGTTTCATGATAGCTGGAGTCTCTATATTAACTTTTTATTTTATTGTTGATCTGCAAATTAAAGATCTCTTCACTTTAATTTTGTATACCTTTTTATCTTCTTTTATCCTAGGCAATGTAGGAATTATCGCTGGATTATGGGCAGAAAAATTCGATCATATGGCAACAGTGACAAATTTTGTAATTATTCCTTTGTCCTTTTTATCAGGTACATTTTATTCAATTGATAGACTACCAAGTATTTTGCAAACGGTAAGTGAAGCAAACCCTTTCTTTTATATGATCGATGGAATTAGATACAGTTTTATTGGTAGTTCAGATGGGTCTATAAAACTTGGTATTATCTATTTAGTTTTTTTGAGTTTTTTTAGCTGGCTAGTAACATATATTTTATTTAAAAAAGGTTATAAAATAAGATCATAAATGAGCGCTATATTAAATACTTATAATAGAAAAAAAATTTCTTTTAAAAGAGGAAAAGGGAGTTTTCTATACGATTCAAATGGTAAAAGATATTTGGATTTTGTTCAGGGTATAGCAGTAAATTGTTTAGGTCATTCACATGCTTACCTGAATAAAGCTATCCAAAAACAATCTAAAAAATTGTGGCATGTGTCAAATGCCTTTATAATTCCTGAGCAGGAAAAATTGGCTAAAAGGCTTAAAGAAAAAACATTTGCAGACTATGTTTTTTTTCAAAATTCTGGAGCTGAAGCCACTGAAGCAGCAATAAAGTTTGCAAGAAGATATTTTTATTCTAAAGGACAAAAAAGAAAGAATAGAATTCTATGTATTAATAATAGTTTTCATGGAAGAACTTTAGCAACAATCTTTGCAAGCAATAGCAAAAAAATGACAGAGGGTTTTTACCCAAAAGTAGATGGATTTGATCATTTTAATTTTGGTGACCATAAAGGTTTAGAAAAAGCAATCACAAGCAGAACAGCAGCAATAATGGTGGAAACAATTTTGGGTGAGGGCGGTATTAAGCTTATTCCAGATGTATGTCTTAAAGGTCTAAGGACGCTTTGTAATAAAAAAAAAATTTTATTAATTTTAGACGAAGTTCAATGCGGAATTGGTAGAAGTGGTAAGTTTTTTGCTTTTGAACACGCAAAAATTAGACCAGATATTGTACCTATAGCCAAAGGAATAGGTGGAGGATTTCCTATCGGGGCTGTATTGGTGAATAAAAAAGTGGCTTCTGGAATGAAACCAGGAACTCACGGATCAACTTTTGGCGGAAACCCATTAGCAATGAGTGCAGGTAATGCTGTAATGGACATAATGTTTAAAAAAGGATTTTTAAATAATGTAAAAAAAAATGGCGAATATTTCATTAAAGAACTGAATAAATTGAGAGAAAGATATCCAAACATAATTAAAGAAGTTAGGGGAAAAGGTTTATTAGTTGGCTTATGTTTACAAAAAGAACAAAAAAATTTTATTCATCAGTTGTTTGTTAATAAACTTCTTTCTATTAGAGCTGCAGAGAATGTGGTCAGACTTCTGCCCCCTTTAAATGTTAGTAAAAAGGAAATTAATTTGGCTTTGAACGTAATTAATAAAGTTTGTGAGAACTATAGATGAAAAATTTTATAAATATTTCTGATTTATCCTCTGAAGAATTAAGATCAATTATTGAAGAAGCAAAATCAAGAAAATTAAAAAGAAAAAATTTAAATAAATCTTCACCTGACGAAGACAGACCTTTTGAAGGCAAGTCAATGGCTATGATTTTTGAAAAACCGTCTACTAGAACAAGAATGTCGTTTGATATTGCTGTAAAGCAACTTGGTGGATCTTCAATTACTTTAAGTCCCGAGGGCATTCATTACGGAAAAGGTGACGAAACTTTGAAAGATACCGCAAAAGTATTAACTGAATATGTTGATATAGTTATGCTGAGAACAGCTCAACATAAAAATTTAGAGGAATTTGGAAAACACTTAGATATTCCAATTATTAATGGACTTTCAGATCAAAGTCATCCATGTCAAATTATGTCAGATATTTTAACCTTTGAAGAAATTAAAGGTCCTATTAAAAACAAAGTAATTTCTTGGTTAGGAGATGGAAATAACAATATGTCAAATTCCTTAATTGAAGCCGCTGGAAAATTTGATTTTGAATTAAAAATTGGATGTCCTAACAAATATATGCCTAACAAAAATATAATGAAATGGGCTAAAAAAAACAATGTAAAACTCACAGTCACAAAAAAACCTGAGGAAGCAGTAAAAAATTCTGATTGCATTATGACTGATAAATGGGTTTCAATGAATGACAAGGTAAATAAAAAGATAAAAAAAAAAAACTTAAAACCCTATCAAGTAAATAAAAAATTAATGGCAAAAGCTAAACCTGATGCAATCTTCATGCACTGCTTACCTGTGGGGAGAGGAGAAGAAGTAACGGATGAAATTATTGATGGCAAACAATCAGTTGTCTGGATTCAAGCACTGAACAGAGTTCATGCTCAAAAAAGTATAATTAATTGGTGTTTTATTTAAGGTAAAGGTTTAGGACTGCCGCTTTTTGAATTCATATATAATATCACTGAAGCTCTATCTTTTTCTTTTCTTAGACCCGCAAAAGCCATTTTTGTTCCTTTAATATATGCCTGAGGTTTAATTAAATATGAATTCATTTCTTCAAAAGACCACTGCTTTGCATAGGCTACCATAGCTTTAGAATATTTGTAATCACTAACAGATCCAGCTTTTCTTCCAATCACACTCCATAAATTTGGTCCAATCATATTTTTTCCGTCACTTGCTATCATATGACAAGCACTGCATTTTTTAAAAACTTTTTCACCATGAGCAAGATCTCCCATTGCAAGCAATTGAGCAATGTCAACTTTCTCTACTTTTTTTGTTTTTTCCTGTTCGGTTGAAGCTACAACTTTCTCTAAACCATCGATCTGGTAAGCCGATTGTTTTGGTTTTTCAACATGGAAAAGCATATTAGCAAATTTACCGATTCCTATTATTAGAAGCGCAGTAAGAAGTACTGCAGCAATAATCTTATTTATTTCGAAACTATCCATAATTTTGACAAATACTAGATGACATATAACACGACTAAGTATAAAAAACTTATAATTACTTTACACAATTTGCGTCTTTGAGACGCATAACTATGAATAAAATTGCAATAATTATACCCTCTAGACTCAAGGCAAAAAGGTTTGAAAATAAACCATTAAAACTTATTAACAATAAAGAGATGATTTTACATGTATATGAGGCTGCAACTAAATCTAATTCAGGTGAAGTATACGTCGCAACACCTGATGAAGAAATTATAAAAGTAGTTAAAGGAATTGGAGGAAATGCTATCAAAACATCTGATAATCATGAAACAGGAACAGATCGAATTTTTGAAGTTTTTGAAAACCTTCTTAAAACCGAACCTAACCTAATCATTAATTTGCAAGGCGATATGCCAAATATCGAACCTAAAGCAATTTCTAATTTGGTAGAGTATATGTCGAAAGATAAGTGTGATATAGGAACTTTAGCTAGCGAAATCAAATTAAAGTCTGAAATTGACAACCCTAATGTAGTGAAAGTTGCTGTGAAAGGAACTCTTTCTGGAAAAATATTTTTAAATGCAATTGATTTTTTTCGAACAAATTCAAATTCAAAATTAAAGGTTTATCATCATGTGGGCATTTATGCTTTTACTAATAAGGCTTTAATAAAATATGTTAGTCTTAAAAGATCTAATCTTGAACTTGAAAGAAATTTAGAGCAGCTTAGAGCGTTAGAGAATAAAATGTCGGTACACGTTGGATATATTGACTCTTGTCCATTAAGTGTTGACACTGAGGAAGATCTAATTGAAATTAGAAAAATAATGGAAAAAAATGACAAAAAATAAAATTGCTATTCAAGGTGAACTTGGGGCATATTCTCATATAGCAGTAAAAGATTTATTCAAAAACGCAGAAATAAAAACTTGCGCGACTTTTGAGGAAACTTTCAAACAAGCCTATGACGATGAAAATTACAAAATTATTATTCCAATAGAAAATTCTTTGGCAGGAAGAGTTGCAGATATTCATTATTTGTTACCAAAATATAAACTTCAAATTCATGGAGAATATTTTTTAAATGTTGAACATAATTTACTTTGCAAACCAGAGGCGAACATAAGAGATATTAAATATGTAAGAAGTCACGCTCAGGCTATTGGGCAATGTCAAAAAATTATAAATAAAAATAAATTTCAGTCAATAGTTTCTGCTGATACAGCTGGATCTGCTAAAGATTTAGCAGAAGGAAAAGATAAGTCTATTGCTGCAATAGCATCAAGTCTATCAGCTGAAATATATAAATTAAAGATCTTAGAAAAAAATATTGAAGACGAAAAAGGAAATGTGACCCGTTTTTTAATAATGGGAAAAAATATAGAGCAACCTGAATTTGACAAAAATAAAAAATTTATAACCAGTTGTATTTTTAGAGTTAAAAGTGAACCATCAGCTTTGTATAAATGCCTCGGAGGATTCGCAACAAATCAAGTTAACCTTACTAAGCTTGAAAGTTTTTCAGTAAAAAATACTTTCGACCAAGCAAATTTTTACTTAGATCTAGAGGGCCATCTAGATGAATTTGGAGTAAAAAAAGCGATGGAAGAACTTGGATTTCATACCGTCAATTTACGTATATTAGGTGTATATGAAGCATCAGCATTTAGGCAAAAATAGTCCACAAAATGCAAATCTAGTCTTGTAGAATTGAAATTGATGTTGATATACTCTTATTGAGGTTGGCATCAGGTGGATGTTTCATAAACCCGGTCAGGTCTGAAAAGAAGCAGCCGTAGTGAAAATTTTTCAGGTTGTTGCCTGCCTCTAACAATTACATAATGAAAAAAAATAAAATTTTAGCTTTGAAGTATCGTCCTCAAGAATTTAAAGATTTGATAGGACAAGAGATAATGACCCAAACAATTACCAATGCTATTGAACTTGGTAAAACTCCTAACGCGTATCTTTTGACAGGGATTAGAGGAGTTGGAAAAACTACAACGGCAAGATTAATTGCTAAAGCGCTAAACTGTACAAAAAATTTTTCTGAAGGTGAAAAGTGCAAAACAAGTGACAATTGTCATTGCAAAGAAATTGAGGACTCTAATCATATGGATGTATTAGAAATGGACGCTGCTTCAAAAACTGGTATAGACGATGTTAGAGAATTAATTGAAAATTCAAAATACAGTCCTACAAATGCAAAGTATAAGATTTTTATTATCGATGAAGTTCATATGCTTTCCAAACAAGCTTTTAATGGTTTACTTAAAACTTTAGAAGAACCTCCTCCAAGTCTAAAATTTATTTTAGCTACTACAGAAGTAAGAAAAATACCTGTAACGATTTTATCTAGATGTCAAAGATTCGATCTTAAACGAGTAAATATTGATAGCCTTTCCAAACATTTAAATAAAATTTCTACTCAGGAAAATGGAAAAATTACTGAAAAGGCAATTAGATTAATCGCTAGAACATCCGAAGGTTCAGTGAGAGACGCAGTATCACTTTTGGACAGAGCTTTAATTTCTCAAACACTTAACCAAGAGAAAACAATTGAGGAAAAAGATGTGCGAGAGATGTTAGGTTTAGCGGATAGAGAGAAAATCTTATTCCTTTTCAGAGAAGTTTTAAGCGGAAAAGAAAAAGAAGCTTTGGAATTTTTAAAAGAAATGATCAACAACGGAATAGATGCTAAAAATTTTCTTAATGATATTTTAGAAGTTTTATACCTTTTTAGCAGAAGAATTAACTTAGGATTAATCGAAAAAGATATGACAGTTTCAGAGAATGAAATAACTTTAATTGATCAGTATTCAAAGAATATTGATATGCAGGATATAGGATTATTTTGGCAACTTACTATTAAAACTATGGATGATCTAAGAATTGTTGGAAATGAAAATTTGACACTAGAAATGTTTGTTATGCAACTAGCACATCTTAAAAACATAGATGTTAAAAAAGAAATTCCCGCTGAATATTTCGAAAATAAAGAAAATCAAAAACAAAAAAATTTAATTGGCGAGTCTTTAAAAGATGAAAATTTGGAAACCAAAATAAATCAAATTAAAAATCAGATGAAAAATATCGAACAAATTAAAAAAAAACCGCTTAAAGATACAACTATAAATAATATAAAAAATAATGAGGAAATAAGAAGCTTTCAAGATCTTGTTGATAAGGCGGTCACAGAAAAAGAAATTGAGCTTAAATATGATCTAGAAAGAAATGTAAAATTGGTAAGTTTCAATAGAGGTAAAATTGATATTAGTTTCAATGAAAAATTAAATCAAAATTTTATAAAAAATCTAACCGAAAAATTATTAATTTGGACAGGAGAGAGATGGATAATATCTTTAAGCAAAAATAATAATGCTAAAAGCATGTATGAAAAAAATTTAGAAAAGAAATCTTCTCAATTAGAAAAATTCGAAAAAAGCAAAATATCTAAACAAATTAAAGAAGCCTTTCCTGATGCAAAACTAATGGAGATTGAAGAGGTTAACGAAAATGACTAATTTTTCTGAAATGCTATCTAAAGCCAAAGCAATGCAAGATAAAATGAAAGAGGCTCAAGATCAGATTAAAAAGATAGAAGTTGAAGGTAAATCAGGAGGGAATCTAGTCACAGTAATTTTATCAGGTGATTATGAACTAAAAAAAATTTCAATTAGTGAAGAAGCAAAGAAAGAAAGTCGTGAAATTATTAATGACTTGATTATTGCCGCCTATAATAATGCTAAGGATAATTTAAAAAAAAAATCGGCTGAGGAACTCGCAAAAGTAACCGGAGGATTAAATTTACCCTCTGATTTTAAACTACCTTTTTAATGGACAATAATATTCCAGAAATAAGTGAACTTATAAAACAATTTTCTAAACTTCCAGGTTTAGGACCAAAGTCTGCCAAAAGAATAATTCTTAAATTGATAAATAATAAAGAAAATATGGTGAAACCTCTGGCAAAATCTTTAGCTCAAGTTTACAAAAGTGTCGTACGATGTGTTGATTGTGGAAATTTAAAAATTTTAGATAAAATTTGTATATGTTCTACTAATGAGTCATATGATAAAATTTGTGTAGTTGAAAATTTAGCTGATATGTGGGTTATTGACTCGGCAAATATTTATAAAGGGCATTATCACATATTAGGGGGGACATTAAATTCTAGTGAAAATTACGAACAAAAGAATTTATTAATAGACTCTTTGTTAAAAAGGATTAAGAGAAATAATCTTAAAGAAGTTATTATTGCTACTAGTGCAACAGTAGAAGGTCAAACTACAGCACATTACATTGAAGATACGATAAAAAATGGGAAAATAAAAATAACTAAATTAGCGCAAGGTCTTCCTGTAGGCGGTGAAATCGAGCAATTAGATGATGGAACATTATTTTCAGCTTTTAAAAATAGAGTTCCTGTTACAGGTAGCTAGTTAGAATTTTTTTTTTCCAACCTTTTTTCATGTAAAAGTGGCTCAGTATAACCTGAGGGTTGAGTTCTTCCTTTAAAAACTAAATCACAAGCAGCAGCAAAAGCTATAGAGTTTTCAAAATCGTCAGACATTTTTTTATATCCTGATCTACCACTTCGATTGTAAGCGGGATCTTTTTCGTTTTGCTTATCAACTATTTTAGCCATTTTTTTCATTGTAGACATCACTTGTTCCTTTGTACATATTCCATGATGAATCCAATTAGCCATATGTTGAGAAGATATTCTAAGTGTAGCTCTATCTTCCATTAAACCAATGTTATTAATGTCTGGAACTTTAGAGCAACCAACACCCTGATCAATCCATCTAACAACATAACCTAGAATACCTTGAGCATTATTTTCTAATTCACGATTAATATCTGTTACTGACCAATTGGGTCTATCAGCTTTTGGAATTTGTAAAATATCTTCTAACTTAGCTTTATTTCTCGATTTAATTTTCTTTTGTTCATCAAAAACATTTATTTTATGGTAATGCAAAGAATGCAAAGTTGCAGCTGTGGGTGATGGCACCCACGCACAATTCGCGCCAGACTTTGGGTGTCCTATTTTTTGTTCCATCATGTTTGCCATTTGATCAGGCATTGCCCACATTCCTTTTCCAATCTGAGCTTTACCAGAAAAACCGCACATTAAACCAACATCAACATTCCAGTTTTCATAGGTATTAAGCCAAGTAGATTTTTTCATATCTCCTTTAAATATCATTGGACCTGCTTCAAATGACGTATGCATTTCATCTCCAGTTCGATCTAAAAACCCAGTATTAATAAAAACTATTCTATTTTTTACTTGCCTTATGCATTCTTTAAGATTTACTGTTGTTCTTCTTTCTTCATCCATGATACCTACTTTAATTGTATATTTCTTTATCCCTAAAACTTCTTCAACTTTTTCAAATAAAGTATTTGTGAAAGCAACTTCTTCAGGACCATGCATTTTAGGCTTTACAATGTAAACAGATCCAGTTCTTGAATTATTTTTATTTTTAAAATCATGTAGAGCACATAGAGTAGCTACAAAGGCATCTAAAATTCCTTCTGGAATTTCTGATCCATCATTTAAAAGTATCGCAGGATTTGTCATAAGATGACCTACGTTTCTACTTAAAAGCAAAGATCTTCCGTGTAAACTTATTTTCTTTCCATCTTTAGAAATATAATTTCTGTTAGGATTTAATTTTCTAACAAATTTTTTTCCATTTTTTTCCATGTTAGCAATTAAATCTCCCTTCATGAGACCCAACCAATTTCGGTAACATTTTACTTTATCTTCAGCATCAACAGCAGCAACAGAGTCTTCATTATCAATTATAGTCGATAACGCTGATTCTACTATAACATCTGAGATTGAGGCTTTGTCTAATTTTCCAACAATATGGTTTGGATCGATTATAATATCGATGTGTATATCATTATTTTTAATCAGAATTGATTTTGGTTTGTTTTTTTCTCCATTAAAACCAATAAATTGAGATTTGTTCTTTAAAAAATATTCTTTATTCTTTTTTATAAAAATTAAATTTTCATCTTTTATTTTTAACTCTGCAACTTCATTCCAACTCGCGTCAGACAAGGGGAAAACTTCATCAAAAAAATTTCTTACATAATTTATTACCTTTTTTGCTCTTTCATTATTCCAAACTGATCCCTTTTCACCAGAAATAACATCCGTTCCATATAAGGCGTCATACAAACTACCCCATCTAGCGTTAGCAGCGTTAAGCGCATATCTAGCATTATCCACTGGAACCACAAGTTGAGGTCCAGCAATAGAGGCTATTTCTTTATCAACGTTTGTAGTTTCGATATCAAAGTTCTCTTTTTCCTCTACTAAGTAAGTAATAGTCTTTAAGAATTTTGTATATTCATTCTTATCAAATTCTTTACCATTATTATTTTGATGCCAATCATCTATTTTTTTTTGAATAGACTCTCTTTTTTCAATTAGTGATTTATTTATTGGTGTAAGTTCATGCACTATTTTAGAAAATTTATTCCAAAAATCCTCTAAATTGATATTAGTATCTGGAATAACTTCTTTGTTAATAAATTCATAAAGAGTTGAATTTATCCTAAGCCCATTTTTATTAATCAAATCCATATGCACCAATCTGTTACCCCATCTGTATTGGTACCTGAGAGATTTGCTCCTTCGGTGAGATATTATCTCTTTCCAGAATATTGTTTTTTGCGGTCCTTTTGCCTGAGAGTTTCCGGGGTGGTTGCTCCTTCGGCGCTATATTTAAATAGTCTCTCCCGATCTAAAAATATTGTCGCTTACCTAGTATCTAATGTCAATTGAAAATTATATCCAGTTTTTAAGTGGACAATTTATTGACTTAATTGAACTATATTAAAAATCTCAATATACTAAATTTTATGAAAAATTATTTAGAATTTGAAAAAGAAATTAAAGCTCTGGAAGAAGAGGTAGAGGGTTTAAAAAACCCATTTGGCTCAGAGGGGATATCTGAAGTTGATACAAAAAAAATTAAAACGACCCAAGAGGAGATTAATGAGAAACTCAAAGATACATATAAAAATTTAAATAGTTGGCAAAAAACTCTTGTTGCTCGTCATGAAGACAGACCTAGAGCTAAATTTTATATTGAAAGAATATTTAATCAATTTACTTTATTGTCAGGGGATAGATTTTTTGGAGATGACAAATCTGTAATCGCAGGATTTGGATTAATTAATAATAAATCTGTCCTTGTCATAGGACAGGAGAAAGGTGAGGATTTGAATTCAAGAATAAAAAGAAATTTTGGAATGATGAGCCCTGAGGGATACAGAAAATGTTCTAGATTAATGAAATTGGCAGATAGATTTCAAATTCCAGTAATTACTTTTGTTGACACTCCAGGCGCTTATCCAGGCATTGGCGCAGAACAAAGAGGACAAGCTTCCGCAATCGCTCACTCAATCGAAATTTCTATGGCTTTGACTGTTCCAAACATTTCAATAATTATTGGAGAAGGGGGATCGGGAGGAGCTATAGCCCTAGCTTCATCTAATAAAATTATTATGTTAGAAAATTCTATTTTCTCAGTCATATCACCAGAAGGATGTGCTTCTATTCTTTGGCGAGATCCCAGCAAGTCCCTCCAAGCAGCCGAAGCAATGAAAATGACCGCTAAAGACTTATTGAAGTTGGGTATTATAGATGAGGTTATACCTGAACCTATTGGAGGTGCTCACAGAAATCCAGAAACAATAGCTGACGATATCAAACATTCGATTGTTAAAAATCTACGTGAATTTGAGAGTCTTTCAAAGGATGAGATTTATGACCACAGAAAATCAAAATTTTTGAAAATAGGTAGAGATCAAGGTTTTGGCAAATCTATAGACTCAGATAAAGGGGTGTTAAGTTATAGTGAGACTATTATTGATAAATGGAAGTCCAATATAGTTAAAAATAAACTCATATATACTGGTTTAAGTCTGATATTAATAGCAAGTATTTTGACAATTATTTATTGATAACTGTTGTAAAAAGACAATTATTTGATTTATTTTAATCATCTATTGACATTTTAACTACAAATCTATTTAAGGATCTGAGTTAGCTACTTGCTAACTTAAGTAAATAACAAATAAGGAAAAGTAAACAATATGAGTACACTAAAAGGTAAAGTTAAGTGGTTCAATGGAACTAAAGGATATGGTTTCATTGAAAGAGAAGACAAAGAAAAAGACGTGTTCGTTCATTCTTCAGCAGTGAGAGAAGCTGGTTTAAAATACTTAAACGAAGGTGATGAGTTAACGTTTGAAGTGGAGAATGGAGAAAAAGGTCCTTCCGCAGTGAAATTGCAGAAAACATCTTAAATCTTATTTCCAAAAACATACAAATTAACGGGACATTGAGCTTTAATTAGTTTTTTGTCCCGATAATTTCCTTGAAAAAGTCACAATTTTTTCTTACATAAGCATCAATGATTATAAAAAATAGAATAATTACTTTAAAATCTCATTCTCACAGAATGCACGCTAGGCTATTGCTTAGCTTATAATCAAAATTATATAAATTTAATAAAAATTAAGATAAAAATAGAAAGGACGCAGCAGTAGCTCAGTTGGTTAGAGCACTAGTTTGTGGAACTAGGGGTCGGTGGTTCGAATCCACCCTGCTGTACCAAAAAATGACAAAAGAAAAAAATAACAAACCTTCTAAAGAACTTCCATTAGGGTTTGTAGACAGGCAAGAAAAAGAATTACTCGTACGTGATTTTATAATTTCTAATATCAAAGAAGTAATGATCAAATACGGTTTTCAATATCTCGAAACTCCAAGTTTCGAGTATTCGGACAGTATTGGAAAATTTTTACCCGATAAAGATAGGCCTGATGAAGGAGTTTTTTCATTCAAGGATGAAAATAAATGGCTATCTTTGAGATATGATCTTACAGCACCACTTGCTAGGTATGTTGCAAAAAATTATTTAGAAATTCCAAAACCATTTAAAAGGTATCAATTAGGAACTGTTTGGAGAAATGAAAAACCTGGACCAGGACGGTTTAGAGAATTTTTACAATTCGATGCTGACTTTGTGGGAACTAAAAGCTTACAGGCAGACGCTGAATTATGTGTTATGATTTCAGAAATCCTTGAAAAGTGCGGCTTAAGTAAATCAGAGTACACGATAAAGATTTCATCAAGAAAAATAACAGAGGAATTATTTGAAAAGATAAATGTAAAAGATAATCAACAAAAACTTACAGTCTTAAGAGCACTAGATAAAATTGATAGACTCGGTTGGGATGCAGTTAAAGAATTATTAGGCGCTGGTCGAAAAGATAAATCTGGAGATTTCACAAAAGGTGCAAAATTAAAAATTAAGGACATTGAAACAATTGAAGAGACACTAAAAAAGAAATTACCTGAAACACAAGACTTAGTTGAAATATTAAAAATTTTTAAAGATTACAATTTCAATAATTTCGAATTTGATCCATCAGTTATAAGAGGTTTAGAATATTATACTGGAGTAATTTTCGAAGTGAGTCTAAGTTTTGACGTAACAAACACCAAAGGGCAAGTAATTCAATTTGGTTCTATAGGTGGCGGAGGCAGATACGATAATTTAGTCAATAATTTTGGAAAATTTGATTCACCAGCCACAGGTATTTCTATAGGAATAGATCGATTAGTTTATGCAATAATGCAGAAAAAAGAGTTTAAAGTAAAACAATCAAAACCTGTCGTGATTTGCGTTTTTGATAAAAATTCAATGAAAGAATATATAAATGTACAAACGCTATTAAGAAAATCTGGTATTAGCACAGAAATTTATCCTGGAGAAAGCAAATTGAAAAAACAGATGGAATATGCGAATAAAATAAATTCTCCAGCTGTTATTTTATATGGAGAAGATGAGATAAAATCAGGCAAACCTACCTTAAGAATTTTAAGCAGTGGTAAAGAACAATCAATTAGAATTAATGAATTAGCCAATGAAATCAAAAAAATTATTTGAAACTATAATAAAAAATTTTAAAAGTAATGGATTTGTCTTATCGGAGCCAGATGTTTTTTTGGACTCAAATTATATCATTGAGAGGTCAGGAGAAAAATTTAAAAGCTCAATGCTCACTTTTGATAGAGAAGATGGAAAAACGATGTGCTTGAGACCAGATTTAACAGTAGCATCATGTATAAATTTCTTGCAAAAAAAATCTTCCTCAAAAATTTATTATTCTGGTCAAGCATATAGAAGATCAAACAATAAAAACTTGGATTTCATTAATGACCAATTAGGGATTGAAATTCTTGGTTCAAAAAATCAAATTCAGGATGATTTTAAAGTTATAAGTACAATTTTAAGTTCAGCAAAAAAGATAAAAAGAAAAAAAATTCTAATCAAAGTTGGAGACATTGGCTTATTTAAAAGTTTAATTAATGCGTTGGACATGCCTGAAAGATGGAAGTTAAGACTTATAAGACATTTTTGGAGACCAAATTATTTCGAGGAGCTTTTAAAAAGATTGGAAAAAAATACCGATATTGATGCAGTTACTTTTGATGATGATAAAAAAAGATTTTACGAAATGAAAAAAAAAGATCAAACTAAAGTAATTGCAGGAAGATCAATATCAGAAATACTAAGTAGATTTGACAAAAAGATTAAAGATCCAAGATCTTTTGTGGATGGAAAAAAAATTGTAAAAATTATTAAATCCTTTTTAAAAATAAACTGTAAACTCTCTGAGCTTGATGAGAGATTATTAGATTTTGCTAAAAAAAATAATCTCAAAAAAAATATATTTAAAGACTTTAAATCCATTCTTAATTTAAAAAAACTGAATGAAGATATCAACTTCATTGCAAATTTCGGTAGAGACGTAGAATATTATACTGGGGTCGTGTTTGAAGTATTTTCAGGAAAAAAAGAAATTGCCAGGGGTGGCCGTTATGATGATCTACTTAAAAGCCTCGGTGCTAAAAAGAATACACCAGCCGTTGGTGCCGCAATAAATTTAAAAAATATATGACAGAGTCAATTACTATAGGCCTACCAAGTAAAGGACGATTAAAAGATAAAGCAATATCGTTTTTTGATGATAAAGGACATAAGATTTTACAAGGTGAAAAAGAAAGAAATTATTTTGGCACTATTGAAAATAAAAAAAATATTAAGATTATTTTTCTTCACGCTAAAGAAATTATTCAAAGATTAGGAGACGGAACTTTAGATATAGGTGTATCTGGGTTAGATCTCTTAAAAGAGTCTGGTAAAAATCTACAGAATAAAATAAGTATGCAAAAAAAACTTAATTTTGGTAATGCCAACCTAGTTGTTGCAGTGCCAGATGATTGGATAGATGTCCAGACTATTGCTGATCTTGAAGAGGTATCATTTGATATTAGATATAAAAGAAATTCTAGATTGAGAGTGGCAACTAAATATCCAAATTTAACTAACGATTTTTTGATTTCTAAAGGAGTAACTCAATATAAATTGATTCCTAGTCTAGGCGCTACTGAAACTTATCCATTTATAGGTTCTTCCGAAATTATTACAGATATTACTTCAACTGGCAAAACTTTGGCTGATAACAATTTAAGAGTCCTTAAAGATGGATTGATACTAAGCTCAAAAGCATGTTTATTTATTGCAAAAAAAAAGGCTGTAAAATTACAGCCTTTTTTAAAATCTTTTAGGTAAGTGAAATTACATTCCCATTCCACCCATGCCGCCCATTCCACCCATGCCGCCGCCCATAGGAGGCATTGCAGGACCAGCATCTTTTTCTTCTGGTTTGTCTGCCACCATAGCTTCGGTAGTAATTAGTAATCCAGCGATTGACGCTGCGTCTTGTAATGCAGATCGCACAACTTTTGTAGGATCAATAATTCCTTTGGCGAACATGTCTACATATTCTTCGTTCTGGGCATCGTAACCTTGAGACGATTTCTTCCCCTCTAATAATTTGCCAACAACTACAGAACCATCAACACCTGCATTAGCAGTAATTTGCCTGATCGGGGCTTGAAGAGCTTTTTTTACTATTTCAACTCCAGCTTTTTGGTCATCACCTTTTACTTTAACACCATCTAAATCTTGTGCTGCATAAAGTAAAGCGCATCCACCACCTATCACTACTCCTTCTTCAACGGCAGCTCTAGTTGCATTAAGAGCATCTTCAACTCTATCTTTTCTTTCTTTTACTTCTACCTCGGTAGCACCACCTACTTTTATTACTGCTACCCCACCAGCAAGTTTAGCTAATCTTTCTTGAAGTTTTTCTTTATCGTAGTCTGAAGTTGTTTCACTTATTTCAGATCTTATTTGATTACATCTTGCTTCAATATCAGATTTTTTACCTTCTCCAGCAACTAAAGTACTATTTTCTTTATCTATTTTTACTTTCTTACAAGAGCCAAGATCATTTATTTTTACATTTTCTAATTTTAAACCAATATCTTCAGAAATTACTTGTCCTCCCGTTAAGATAGCAATATCTTCTAACATTGCTTTTCGTCTATCTCCAAAACCTGGAGCTTTAACAGCAACAACTTTTAATCCTCCTCTTAACTTATTTACAACTAATGTTGCTAAAGCTTCACCTTCTACATCTTCAGATATAATCATCAAAGGTCTATTAGCCTGAACAACGGACTCTAACAACGGAACCATTGGCTGCAAATTAGTTAATTTTTTTTCTACTAAAAGGACAAGTGGGTTATCAAGCTCAGTTGTCATTTTTTCTGTATTTGTAACGAAGTAGGGTGAAAGATAACCTCTATCAAATTGCATTCCCTCAACAACATCTAATTCAGTTTCAACACCTTTTGCTTCCTCTACAGTAATAACACCTTCATTACCAACTTTTTGCATTGCTTTCGAAATCATATCTCCAATAGACTTTTCACCATTTGCAGAAATTGTTCCTACTTGAGCAACTTCCTCATTTGCTTTTACCTTTTTAGATGTAGTTTTTAATTTATCTATTACAAATTCTACAGCTTTATCTATCCCCCTTTTTATATCCATAGGATTCATTCCAGCGGTTACATATTTTAAGCCTTCATTCACTATCCCTTGAGCTAAGATTGTTGCTGTTGTCGTTCCGTCTCCAGCATTATCGTTTGTTTTACTGGCAACTTCCTTTACCATTTGAGCACCCATATTTTCAAATTTATCATCAAGCTCTATTTCTTTTGCTACTGAGACTCCGTCTTTAGTGATTTTTGGAGCACCGTAAGATTTGTCCATTACAACATTTCTTCCTTTTGGACCTAAAGTCACTTTAACTGCATTAGCTAGTGTATTTACACCTTTAAGCATCTGAGATCTTGCTTCGGTATCAAATTTAATTACTTTTGCCATAATATTTCTCCTTTAGTGTTATTTTTTTCCTTTAGAAATTCCCATTATGTCAGCCTCTTTCATAATGCTATATTCTTTGCCGTCTATTTTCACTTCTGTTCCTGACCATTTCCCAAAAAGAACAATGTCACCAACTTTAACATCCATTGGTGTTATTTTACCACTTTCATTTTTGGAACCAGGGCCAACAGCAACTACCTCACCTTCTTGCGGTTTTTCTTTAGCTGTATCTGGAATAATTATGCCTCCAGCAGTTTTTTCTTCGCTATCTAATACTTTTATAAGCACACGATCGTGTAAGGGTCTAAATTTCATACTTATTTCTCCTATAAATTTTGATGTAGGGCTGATATGGTGAGTTTTGTAAAGATTTCAAGTGGTGAAAATCATAAAAAAAAGGCTAATTTGCTATATTTTTTGGCTGAATTAAAAGAGAGACTATAAAAATTGAGAAATTTAAATCATTTATCTGAAATATTTAACTCTTACGATACATATATAATAGATCTATGGGGTGTGATGCATAACGGAATATCATTAAATCCGAAGGCAATTGAAGTAATTGAAAATTTAAATAAAAATTCAAAAAAAATTGTTTTTTTATCTAACGCTCCAAGACCTAGTTTAAAAGTAATTGATTTTTTAAAAAAGATGAAAATGGATGAAAAATTTTTATCCAAGGTAGTGACTTCTGGTGAGGCTGCAATGTTAGCAGTTAATCAATATAAATTTGGAAAAAAATTTTACCATCTTGGACCAGTAAGAGATAATTCAATATTTAAAAAAGTAGAAGAAAATAAAACGTCCTTAGAAAAATGTGATTTTATACTTTGTACAGGATTTTTTGATGAAGAAGAAAATGATTTAAATTTTTATAAATCTTTGCTTAAAGGTTATACTAAAAAAAAATTAGTATGCACAAATCCTGATCTAGTAGTTCACAGAGGCGATATTGAAGAACTTTGTGCAGGATCAATTGCTAAGCTATTTGAGTCTATGGGAGGTGAGGTAATATATTATGGAAAACCCCACAAAGAGATTTACGAGATGTGTTTCGAGAAAGGAGAAAAAGTTTTGGCAATAGGTGATAATTTAAGAACAGATATCAAAGGAGCTAATAACTTAAATATTGATAGCTTATTTATTTATAACGGAGTCCATAAGAATGAATTCAAAATTGATAAAGATCTTCCAAAACTATTGATAAAATATGATGTAAAGACAGATTACTTTCAAAAGGAACTTAAATGGTAAAATGAAAATTTATAAAAATTTAAAAATAGAAAAAAAACATAGAAATAGCGTAGTAGCAATTGGTAATTTTGATGGCATTCATTTAGGCCATCAAAAAGTTTTGAATCAAGCAAAAATTAAATCAAAAAAAGAGAGGCTTCCATTTGGTTTAATAACATTCGAACCAATGCCATTAATGTTTTTTAATTCAAAAGTAAAAAACCATAGAATTAACCAACTTAATCAAAAAATATATCAATTACAAAAATTAAAATTAGATTTTTTAGTTATTATCAAATTTAATAAAAAATTCTCCTTGTTTAGTGCAGAATATTTTATCAAAAAGATGATTAAAGACAAAATCCAGTCTAGATATATTTTTGTTAGCAAAAATTTTAGATTTGGAAAAAATAGGAAAGGCAACATAGCATTACTTAAAAACTATGAGAAGAAACTTGGATATAAAACAATAGTTATTTCTCCACTTAATAAATCAAAAAAAATAATTTCATCAACAATAATTAGAAAAAAAATAGCAAATGGAAACATTAATGAAGCAATTAAACTTTTGGGTCGACCCTGGTCAATTGAAGGCAAAGTTATTAAAGGAAAAAAAAGAG
Source organism: uncultured Pelagibacteraceae bacterium (assembly GCA_902522955.1). Lineage (GTDB taxonomy): Bacteria > Pseudomonadota > Alphaproteobacteria > Pelagibacterales > Pelagibacteraceae > Pelagilacustribacter. The sequence continues at coordinate 121,503 of CABYXR010000001.1, read as the reverse complement.
GAAGACTCATTGGATTTCCAACCTGTAATATTAAGATTGGAGATTACATAATACCTAAATTAGGTGTTTATTCAGTTATAGTTGAAACTAAACAGTTTAAAAAAAGCGGAATAGCTAATATTGGCTATAGACCGACATTTAATGGTCTTAATTTACTTTTAGAAGTAAATATATTTGGAATTAATAAAAATCTATATAATAAGGTTATAAAGGTAGAATTTTTGAAATTTATAAGAGCAGAGAAAAAATTTAAAAACTTAGAACATTTGAAAAAACAAATTAAACTTGATGTTAAGCAAGCTAAAAAATAATGTCTAAAGATACACTTCAACTTCCTAAAACAGCCTTTTCAATGAAAGCAAGTTTACCTGCTAAAGAGCCAGAAATTTTAAAGAAATGGGAGAAAAATAAGATATTTGAAAGATTGAGAAAAAAGTCAAAAGGAAAAGAAAAATTTGTTCTCCATGATGGCCCTCCTTACGCAAATGGTCATATTCATATGGGAACTGCATTAAACAAAATTTTGAAGGATATGATTACTCGTTTCCATCAAATGAGCGGAAAAGACTCTATTTATGTACCCGGTTGGGATTGTCATGGTCTTCCAATTGAATGGAAAATTGAAGAACAATACAAAAAAAAGAGAAAGAATAAGGACGAAGTTCCAATCAAAGATTTTAGGCAAGAGTGTAGAGAATTCGCTAAAGGTTGGATCGATGTTCACATTAAGGAATTTAAGAGATTAGGTGTTGTAGGAGATTTCGAAAATTATTATTCTACTATGAGCTATGAGGCTGAGGCTCAAATAGTAAGAGAACTAGGAAAATTTCTTTTAGATGGAAGTTTATATCAAGGTTTTAAACCAGTTCTTTGGTCAACTGTTGAAAAAACAGCTTTAGCAGATGCTGAGGTTGAATATAAGGATCATACATCTAATACCATTTATGTAGCTTTCAAAGTCAAAGATACCGATAAAGAATATTTGAAAGATACTAGTGTTATCATCTGGACGACTACGCCATGGACAATACCAGCAAACAAAGCTTTGGCTTTTAACAGTAATATAGATTATTCAATATTGGAGATAGAAAATCTTGATTATTTTAAGGAAAAGAGAATTGTTGTAGCGAAAAATTTAGTCAAAGAAATTACAGAAGCTTGCGAGATAAAAAATTACAAAGAAATAAAAACCTTCAAAGGTTCAGAATTTGAAAAAACAATTTGTAGCCACCCATTTGTCAAATTGAAGTTTAAATATAATGTCCCAATGTTAGACGCCCAATTTGTAAACCTTGAGCAAGGAACTGGGATTGTTCACTGCGCCCCAAGCCACGGACCAGATGATTTTAATTTATGTTTGAAAAATAATATTCCCTCTCTTTACACTGTAGATAGCGCAGGTCTCTACACAAAGGAAATACCATATTTTGAAAAAACTCACATCTTTAAGGCTGATCCTATAATTATAGAAAAATTAAAGGAGCAAAATAGATTATTAAAAAATGATAAGCTTAGTCATAGTTATCCGCACTCATGGAGATCCAAAGCTCCATTAATTTATAGAGCAACACCTCAATGGTTTATTTCCATGCAAAAAAATGATCTTAGAAAAAAGGCTATTAAATCAATAAACGAAACAGTCTTTTATCCAGAGAAAGGAAAAGAAAGACTTTTATCAATGATTGAGGGAAGACCAGATTGGTGTGTTTCCAGGCAAAGAGTTTGGGGAGTGCCATTACCAATTTTTATTAATAAAAAAACTAAAGAGCCATTAAAAGATCAAAAAGTAATTGATAAAATAGCATCTATTTATGAAAAACAAGGATCCGATTGTTGGTTTACTGATGATCCAAAAATCTTTTTGGGAGACGACTATAATTCAAATGACTACGAAAAACTTAATGATATTGTAGAAGTCTGGTTTGATAGCGGTTCAACACATAGTTTTGTATTAGAAAAAAGAAAAGATTTAAAATGGCCTGCAGATATGTACCTAGAGGGATCTGACCAACACAGAGGATGGTTTCATTCTTCTTTGTTAGAGTCTTGTGGAACAAGAGGTAAAGCTCCTTTTAAAAGTATATTATCGCATGGTTTTGTTGTTGACGGTAAAGGAATGAAAATGTCTAAATCAACGGGAAATGTTATTTCACCTGAAGATATTTTAAAAAATTATGGGGCAGATATATTAAGAGTTTGGGCATCTTCCTCTGATTATGCAGAAGATTTGAGAATTGATAAAAATATTTTAATACAACATGCAGAGTCATACAGAAAAATAAGAAATACTTTCAGATTTATGCTTGGAAATTTAAAGGATAAGTTTGAAAAACAAAATTTTGAAAAAATTAAGATAAACGAATTTGATGAGCTAGAACAATACATTCTTAATAGATTGTACAGAATAAGTATATCTGTAGAAGAAAACTTAAAAAATTACAATTTTCATAAACTTTATAAAGAGCTATTAAATTTTTGCACACTAGATCTTTCATCTTTTTATTTTGATATCAGAAAGGATGTTCTCTATTGTGATAGTTTAAATTCAAAGAAAAGAAAAAACTGTGTAATTGCTTTAAATATAATATTAGAAAGTTTATTAAAATGGTTTGCACCTATTTTAGTTTTTACAACAGAAGAAATATTTAGTTTAATAAACAAAAACGATGAAAGCATCCACGAGAATAGCTTTGTTAAAATACCTAAAAACTGGAATAATTCCAAATTAAATGAAAAATGGTCAAATTTATTTAAAATTAAACAAGAAGCAAATTTAGCCATTGAAGAGAAAAGAATTAGCAAAGAAATTGGTTCCAGTTTAGAGGCCGAAATACAACTTTCTTTGAGTAAAGAGAACTTTGAATTACTTAAAGATATTGATTTAGCTGAATATTTTATTGTTTCAAAAGCAGAAAAAAATTTGGTTAATAATGGTGAAATCAAAATTAAAGTTGAAAAAGCTAGAGGAAAAAAATGTGATAGATGTTGGAAAATTTTAGAAAGAAGATGTAGTCGTGAAAATTGTCCAATTAAATAGGAGACTAATATTCTGATTTATTTTAAAGATATAAAAAGTGGGATTCTTAAAAGAGAAAACCTTTATTTTCTAGTGATTATTTCTTTGGTTTTCTTTTTAGACAGATACTCAAAAATTAAAATAATAACTAACTTAAATGAAAATAACTTATATATAAACGATTTTTTAAATTTTAATTTAGTATGGAATACCGGAATTGGATTTGGTTTTTTTAGCACCAACTCTAGTTTAATTTATAATTTGATTACTGGGATAATATGTTTCGTAATAATATTTTTGATTTATCTCATTATAAAAACTAAAAAGATAGACAAAATATTATTTTCATTGATTTTGGGAGGTGCTCTGGGAAATGTTTACGATAGACTAACTTATTTTGCTGTGCCAGATTTTATTGATATACATTATAAAAATTTTCACTGGTTTACATTTAATATCGCAGATATATTCATAACTATTGGAATTATAGTTTTTATTTTAAAAGATTTAATTTTGAAAGATGAAAAAAATTAACAAATCAATATTTTACATATTTTTAACGCTTTTTTTATATTCATGTGGAGCAATGTCTGATGCAGGTAAAGTTCTAAGAAATGAAAAAATAAAAACAACCGATGAATTTCTTGTCAAAAAAAGACAACCGTTAGTTCTTCCCCCAGACTATGATATTTTGCCAACACCAGGAACAATAAAAAAGAAAGTAGGTGAAAACAATAACATAAATAAGATTTTAAAAATTCCTAATCAATCGAATACGTCTAATTCGAATGAAACTTCTATAGAACAATCAATAATAAATAAAATTGGTAAGTGAAAAATAAAAAGATAATTTATAAAAACTTTATTCAAAAAAAACATATTAATTTGAATTTAAATAAAAATTTGAAGCGCAAATTAAATAGAAGTTTAATAGATATATACAATAGCCAAAACATTCAAAAAGATGTTTTTCATATGTTAAGCAAAAAATTTAGATTAAACTTTAAAGAAAAAGATCTTAAAAAATTCAAAAGATATAATAAGATAGTATTAGTTGGGATGGGAGGTTCAATTCTAGGATCTGAAGCGATATATTCATTTTTAAAACAAAAAATAAAAAAAGATTTTCATTTTTTTGATAATCTGGATGAAGATAAACTTAATTTTTTTAAAAAAAATTTTAGTCTAAACCACGCCCTATTCATTGTGATTTCAAAATCAGGCGAAACTTTAGAGACATTATCTAATTTGTTAGCTTTAAAAATTCTTAATAACAATTCCAAAAACTTAATTGTAATAACTGAAAAAAATAACAACTCTTTATATTCATTATCAAAAAAGATGAAATTCCACTTTATTGAACATAGAAAATATATTGGAGGAAGATATTCTGTCCTATCAGAAGTTGGAATGCTTCCTGCATATTTAATGGGTTTAAAAATTAGTAATTTAAGAAAAAATATTTTGGTTCATTTAAGCAAAAGAAAAAATAAAATTTTTCTTAAAGACAGTTCAATTAAATTAGCCAACATTTTTTTAAAAAAAAATATAAAAAATTTAGTATTACTTAATTACGAGCCTAAACTAGATAAATTTCTTTATTGGTACCAACAACTTATAGCTGAAAGTTTAGGAAAAAAAGAAAAAGGATTATTACCGATAATATCTCAAGGACCAAAAGACCATCATAGTTTACTCCAGCTTTATCTAGAAGGGCCGAAAGATAAGTTGTTTTACATATTAAGTAGCGATAAAGATGCTGGAATTAAAATTAGTTCTAAAAAATTAGATAAAAAATTTAAATATCTTAATAATAAAAGTTTAAATAAAATTAAAAATGCTCAAAAAAATGCTTTTATAAAAAATTTAAAAAAGAAAAAAATACCTTTTAGGGAGTTTAAAGTCAGTGAACAGAATGAACAAACTATAGGTGAATTATTTTCATATTTCATAATCGAGACAGTCTTAATCGGTAAACTTATTAATATTAATCCGTTCGATCAGCCCGCAGTAGAAGATGTAAAAAAAGATACAAGAAAAGCACTTGTTTAGAATTTTCCAAAAATAATTTTAGATCTACTGTATTTTCTAATTATGATAGGATTTAAAATACCATTAAAATTATCATTAGTTTTACTTTCTCTATGAATTATAATTACGTGATTTTTTAAATAAATCTTATTCTTCTTTATTAGTTTAAGATCATTTATAAAACTATTTTCTGCAAAAGGTGGATCTAAAAATATAATATTAAATTTTTCAGTTTTTTTTACATTTAAATAATTTTCAATCTCATCACTTATAACTGTAGCTTTATCTTTAATCAAAAGTGTTTTTAAATTTTTTTTTAAAGTTTCAATTGCATTATGATCTTTCTCAACAAAAGTAACTTTTTTAGCACCACGAGAGACACATTCAATTCCAAAAGATCCAATACCAGAGTAAAGATCTAAAATATTTGTGTTGTTAATTTTAATTCCTAAAATATTTGAGTGATTGATAATATTAAATATATTTTCTTTTACTGAGTCTTTAAGAGGTCTTGTAATTTTTGATTTTAAAAAAGAAATAGATTTCCCTTTAAAAATACCACTAATCACTCTCATTTGTTTTGAATTACTCTCCATCCTATATCTTTTCTAAAAAATCCACTTCTCCAGTTAATTTTTTTTATTATACTTATAATATTAAATCTAATTTTTTTGAAAGTCTTTCCTACCGATGTAATATTTAATACCCTTCCTCCATTTGAAAAAATATCATCATTGATATACTTAGTCCCAGCATGAAAAATAAAAGAATTTTTTTTAAGCTTGATATTCATTAAATTATTTATTTTAATAAATTTTTTATATTTCCCTGGGTAACCTTTGGAACACAGAACTATTGTCATACATTTAATTTTTTTCCACTTTATATCAATTGTGTTCAATTTATTTTTTACTGCGTAAGAAATAATTTTAACTAAATCTGTATTGAGTCGAGGTAATATAACCTGACATTCTGGGTCACCCATTCTAACATTATATTCTATTAAAAAAGGTTCATTGTTTTTGATCATTAAACCTACATACAAGAAACCAGTATAATTTTTTCTTTTTTGTTTTAAAGCTTTTAAAGTTGGTGAAACTATCTTTTTGATAATTTTTTTTTCTAAATCTTGAGTAACTATTTTAGCTGGTGAGTAAGCCCCCATTCCACCAGTGTTAGGTCCGGTATCTTTTTCACCAACTTTTTTATGATCTTGAGCTGATCCAAAAAATTTAAAACTTTTTTTATCTACTAATAGAAAGTAGCTCGCTTCTTCTCCCTCTAAAAACTCTTCTAATACTAATTTTTTCGATGATTTAAATTTACCTTTAAAGATTTCATCAGAAACTTTTAAAACCTGTTTCTTATTTCTACATATAGTAACCCCTTTTCCAGCAGCTAACCCATCAGCTTTGACTACTAAAGGGAAAATATTTTTTTTTAAAAAATTATTTACGTCGTTCTTATTTCGACATATTTTAAATTCAGCTGTAGGAATGTTATTTTTTTTACATAATGATTTCATAAAAGCTTTAGAGCCTTCAAGTTTAGCTGCATATTTATTTGGTCCAAAAACTTTAATCTTATTTTTAAGAAGAAAATCTACTACACCTCTTACTAATGGCTCTTCTGGTCCAACGATAACTAAATTTATTTTGTAAAATTTTATAACTTTTAAAAGTTTTTTGAAATCAAGCATATCGATATTAATATTTTTAGCTATTTTCGAAGTACCAGCGTTACCAGGGATGCAAATAATATTCTTAGATAACTTAGAATCGAAGATTTTTTGACACAAAGTGTGCTCTCTTCCACCACTACCTAATAATGCAATATTCATAAGAAAAGATATATTATATGTTTATTTTATAGATGAACAAAAAAAAAGCCAAACTTAAATATAAGAATAACTCCTTTGATATTATTGAGGAGGGAGATTTTGTAGTCTGTGCTATTTCTGGAAAACAAATTCTTTTAAAGGATTTAAGCTATTGGAACGTTGATTTACAAGAAGCTTATTTTTCACCTTTAGAGGTTAACAAAAGCTTGAAAAAATTAAAAAAATAAATTTATTTCCATCTATTATGTGTCCAGATCCACTGATTCGGATTTTTAGAAATCATATTTTCTAAAACTTTATTCAATTTATTTGTAATAAAAAACTTATCTTTATTTTTTGAGAAATCAATTGGTTTAAAAATTTTCATTATAAACTTATTTAATTTATTTCTTTCTATGAAAATAGGAACAACTTTTAAATTATATTTTAGAATTAATTGGGCAGGTAAAGTTGTTGTAAATGCTTCTTTATCAAAAAATTTTATTTTTTCACCCTCGCTAACTCTTTGATCAATCATTAAAGCAATATTGTATCCACTTTTTATAAAGTTAATTGTACTTTTTACACCATTTATTCCTTTTTTAATTTGGTTCTTACAAATATATTTTTTTCTCAAGTATTCCATTAATGGATTTAAATAAAAGTTATTTAGCGGCCTATAAATTGTTGCAAGTTTAATGTTTCTTTTTGTTAACTCCATTGACATCAATTCAAAATTAGCAAAGTGTCCAGAAATAAAAATTACTGGTTTACTTTCATTTACAACACTTTTTAAAATATCTTCCCCTAAAATCTCTATATGAGAGTTGCTATTTTGAAATTTCTTTAAAAAAATATATTCAACAAATGTCATCCCATAGTTGGCCCACATATTATTAACAATTTCTTTTTTTTTTAAAATTGAGATATTATTAGAAAATATTTCTATATTTTTAAATGCTATCTTATTAGACCTTATAGTTGGTCCAATTACTTTAAATATTAAAGCAAAAAGTTTCCGACTTAGTGTAAGACCAATTAATTTTGCTATACCAAAAAATGTATAAATGAAAATAGCTTCAACAAGGTATTTGAATTTTTTAATCATATAAAATTATTGATTTTTTCTAAAAATCTTTCTTCATTATTGATCTTTAATCTTATTTTAATACATTTTATTTCCTCAAAATTGTATTTTTTTATTCGAAAATAATCTTTTTCAGACGTTAATATTACCAAATTATTTTTTGAGGCTTCGTAAATAATTTTTTCTATCTCATTTTTACTAAATTTATAATGATCAGGAAAAGCAACTTTTTTTTTCAGATTAATATTATTCTCAATTAACATTTCAAAAAAATTACTTGGATTACCTATTCCTGCGAATGCAAATACTTTCTTATTTTTAAATTCTCCAATATTTATTGGTTCATAATTTGAATAAAATATTTCAATTTTTTTTGAAATATTAGTTAATCTTTTTTCAAAAGCGACATTTTTTTTACCATTGATTACAACTACATCAGCCCTAAGTACTGAGTTCAATCTTTCTCTTAAAGGTCCAGAGGGAAATGTAAAACCATTGCCTATTAATTGATTAGAATTAAAACAAAGTATATTAAAATTTTTCTTAATTGATAAGTCTTGAAAACCATCATCTAAAATTGCTAAATCAAAATTACTTTTTTCAACTTTTTCTATAGCTGCTTGTCTACTTTTATTAAGAAATAAATTATTGGTGTAATTTTGAATCATTAAATGTTCATCAAAATGTTGCTGGTAATATTTTTTTACTATAGAGGTTTTTTTTCCTCGATCTTCGAATATTTTCATTAAAAATAAGGATAATGGAGTTTTACCAGTTCCACCTAGATATATGTTTCCAACACAAATTATAGGGATTTTAAAATTTCTCTCTTTTACTATCAAAGTTTTCATATAAAAAAAAAATTGATAAATCAAAGACAGAGGCAATAATAATATAGAAAAAAAATTAGTTCTTCTTGTCCAGAATTCTGGTTTAAATAATTTCATTAATTTTTAAATTTTGCCACCTCATCAAATGTAGTTTTTAAAATTTTTTCTCCAAGTTCTTTAATATTATTTAATGCATTTTCATTTTTAAAGACATCTAGATTATTTAAATCAAAATTTAATTTTTTTGATAATTCATCAACATTCGTCACTTGCTCAGATATTTTATATTTATTTAATAAACTGTATATTTCCTCGAAATTATATACATAGGGACCATGATAAATTTTACATCCTAGTTTTGCAGCCTCTATAGGGTTTTGTCCTCCAACGTGTTGAAGTTTTTTTATTAATGATTTACCGATAAAGACACTTTTACACAAACTTAAATATTCTGAGACTTTGCCATATGAATTTACTATGATTATTTCTTTTTCAAAATTTATTTTCTCATTATTAGATAATAGCTGAAATGTAAGATTTCTATTTTTACATAGAGACTCTATTTCTTTAACTCTATTAATATGTCGTGGAATAATTATAGTTGTTAAATTTTTATTATCTTTTTTTATAATCAAATGTGTATTGATTACAATATTTTCTTCGCCTAAATGTGTACTCATAGCGCACCATATTCTTTTACCAGGAGGTAACTTTTCTAGACTATTTTTTGGTTGGTAACTTGTTGAAAATTTCAAATTACCTAACAACTTTATATTTTTTACTTTAAACGTCTCAAGGTATTTTTTTGTTTCAAAATTGGACGCTAAACATAGATCAAATTTACTAAAGATTTGTTCAGCTATATTTGAGATTTTAGACCACCTTAAAAAAGATCTTTTAGTAATTCTTCCATTTAATAATAAAAGAGTGATTTTTCTTTTTTTTATCTCAAACAAGAAATTTGGCCATATTTCAGAGTCAACAAATAAAACTAAACTAGGTTTCCATCCATCTAAAAATTTATTAATTAAAAATTTTACATCTAAAGGTAAGTATCTATGCTTTATATTTTTGTTTTTTTCAAAATTTTTTCTCATTAATATTGCAGAAGATTGAGTTATGGTTGTAATAAGAATCTCAGTATTACTTCTTTCACTTATAATTTTTTTAATGAGCGGAACTACACTTTGAGCTTCTCCGATACTAGCTGCATGAAACCAAATTAAGTTTTTAGTCTTATCTTTATCAATCAAAAACTTAGAAGGAAATAATTTTCCTTTAAAACTCTCGTTATTTTCCTTTTTAAAAATTTTTCTTAAATAAATTATAATAATAAAAAGTGGATAAAAAAAAAGAGTTATCGATCTATAGATTCCCAACATTAATTTTATTTTAACTGTTTCTCATAAAGAGTTTTATATTCTTGGCAATCATTTATAAGATGATCATGATTACCCGAGTTTATTAATACTCCATTTTGTAAAACAAATATTTTATCCGCATTATGTATTGTTGAAAGCCTATGAGCTATTACAATAGTTGTTTTGTTTTTAGTTAAATTCTTTATTGCATTTTGTACAATTTCCTCTGAGCCGGTGTCCAAAGATGAAGTTGCTTCGTCTAAGAGTATAATTGGAGATTTTTTTAAAATTGCTCTAGCTATTGATATCCTTTGTTTTTGACCCCCCGAAAGTCTAACGCCATTTTCACCAACAATTGTCTCATATTTTTTAGGCATTTTATTAATAAACTCCTCTGCCGCAGCAGAAACACATGCGCTTTTAATTTCTTCATCACCGGCCTCTAAGTTGGCGTAAGCGACATTGTTTCTTATAGTGTCATCAAATAAGATAACATCTTGACTTACCAGAGAGATATTTTTTCTTAGCGAATTCAAAGTAACGGAGTCAATTTTTTGTCCATCAATTTCTATATTTCCATCTTGAACATCATAAAATCTCGGTATCAAGTTAATAATGGTACTTTTACCAGCACCGCTGGGACCTACTAAAGCAGATAATGCATTTCCTTTAATATCCAAACTAAGATTCTTTATTGCTTTATCCTTTGTGGTTTCATATTTAAAACTCACATTTTTAAAATTTATATTACAATTATTGATTTTGAGTTCAGGTAAAGAACTATTATTTTTAATTTCTATATTTTTATCTATAACTTTTGCTATTCTTTTAAATGCAGCAGCTCCTTGATAAAATATCATGTTTAAAGTAGCTAAAGACCTAATTGGTTGGTAAGCCAACATCATTGCTGCAAGAAAAGAAAAAAATTGATTCACCTCCAGCTCTCCAGAAGAAATTAATTTCCCAGAAAAAAAAATGAATCCTGCGATCATGATACCGGTTAATGTTTCCATGATCGGTGTTGCTCTTACTATAACAATATTATGTTTGATTTGTTTGTCTACCAGGTCATCTATTATTTTACTCGCTTTATTTCTCTCTTCTTTTTCTTTCTGATAAATTCTTATCATTTTTGAACCTTTAATCATTTCTGATAAAAAAGAAGTTAAGTTACCTGAGATTTCACCAGCTTGAGTTACAATCTTTGCGACTCTTCTCCCTAAACTTTTTGCAAGACCAGCTGCAAGTGGTATCATCAGAATTGCAAATATTGCTAATTTCCAATTCTGGTAAAACATAAGACCCACTAATCCTAAAACTGTTAAAGTATCTTTCATAATATTAAGGACGCCTATCCCAACAAGTGATTGTATTTGTTGAGCGTCAAACAAAATATTAGAAACATATTGTCCTGAATGTCTTGCATCGATAGTTTTAATATCTGCAGTCAGCATGTTATCTGAAATTTGTTTTTGAATTTCTCCTGTAATGAGGTTTGAGACTTTAATTATATTAATTCTGGCAAGATAGAGACTTACCCCTTTTGTTGTGAATGTAAATATTATTGCAAGAGGAATTAACCATGCAAGGGTTCTATCTTTCTCAATAAAAATTTTTTTTACAGCGGGATCTAATAACCAAGCAATTGCAGAAGAGTTAGCTGCAACCACAACCGAAAGGCCAGCAGCGATAAAAATAAATTTTAGATACCTTTTGATGTACTCTTTATAAAGTCTTTTTAAAATTGATTTAAGTTCTTTAAAATCCATTCTAATTTAGATAGATAAAATGCCTAGAAATAAAATTAAACCAGATAAGTTATTTAATTTAAAAGCTTTTAGACAGGTCTCAGGTTTACGGGGATTAAATATTTTTATTTGATAAATTAAACTTAAGCAGAAAAGAAAAAAAATTATTAAAAAAAGATTAAAATTTATTTGATCTTTAAATAGATAAAGTAAAATTACAGAAGTTAAAAAATAATTCATGCTTACAAATAATTTAATATTTTTTTTAAATTTTATTGCTGTTGATTTTAAACCTATTATTTCGTCATCTGTCATATCTTGTACTCCATAAATACTGTCATAGCCCAATGTCCAAAATATGGCTGATATATAAAGCAGTATAATCTCTGATGAAATATCATTGTTTATTGCAACCCAAGCCATTATAATTCCCCAATTAAATGTTAAGCCTAAAAAAAGTTGAGGCCAATAAGTAATTCTTTTCATATAGGGGTAAGAAAAAGCCAAAAACATAGAGCTCATCCCTAAAATAATTGTAAATAAATTAAACTGAATAAGAATAATAAAAGCTAACAGACAAAGAAATAAAGAATATATAAATGATCTTTTAACAGAAATTTTTCCAGAGGCTATAGGTCTATTTTTTGTTCTTTTGACTTTTTTATCAAAATTTCTATCGACAATATCATTGATAATACACCCGGCGCTTCGCATTAAAACTGATCCTAAAAAAAAAAGTATTAAATAGTAAAAAAAAATATTTAAATCATTACTATAATTGAAAGCATAGGCTAAACCCCAAGAACATGGCCAAAACAAAAGCATAAATCCGATTGGTTTATTAAGCCTTGTTAAATCAATAAATATTTTAAGTTGTTTCATGAAAATATGACTTGTAAATATCAAACACTATATACATAATCAATTCGATTCGATATGGATGTAGATTATACAGTTGCAGCTTTAATGTTTCCGGCTATTCCCTTAATGATGACTATGTATAGTAATAGATTTCATACTTTAAGCGCATTGATCAGAAATATACATGATCAATATACATTTGAAAAAAAGGTACCCCCTGAATGGGAAAATCAACTACATGTATTAAATAAGAGAACAAATCTGTTAAAATACGTAATGGGTTTTGCCGCTTTTGGTTTTCTTTTTAATATGTCCACTGTGTTAATGCTCTATTTAAATACTGTGCAGTTTGCTAGGATTAATTTTGCAGCTTGTTGTGTTTGTATGATAATATCAATTTTTCTATTTTTACAAGAAATAAGATTATCAAATCAAGCTTTAAAATTTCATTTGAGCGATATGGACTCAATGAAAAAAGATTTATAACTATTTTTTCTCTAATTGCTCTTTTTTAAATAAAGAAATTCCGTGCTCAACTTTATGTTGATAAGACTCTTTAAATGTCTCTCGTTGCCATCCTTTCATTCTAGAGATTATTTTTTCTAAACTTTTTAATTTCCATTCATTTAAGGTATTTTCGTCTTTCCACAATTTTTTTTCACTACTTGTTCTTGCACAACCGTAGCAATATCCTGTCACAGGATCTGTTTTACAAATGCTGATACATGGAGATATTATCTTTTCTTTCATCAAGGAATCAATATAGCGGGTCCAATAAGTTTTCTAGCCTCTAAATCTCTGTGAGCCTGTTCTGCATCCTTTAATTTATATTCTTTTGATATACTTATCTTTATTTTTCCAAATTTTACTTTTTTAAAAATTTCATCAGCTCCAGCTTGAAGCTCTTTTCTATTAGTAAAGTAATGACCAATTGTTGGTCTAGTAAAGAAAAGACTTTTTGATTGAATATCTTTAGGAACATTTAAAGGATCTAAAGGGCCTGAAGCATTACCAAAGCTTACCATCATACCTAATGGTTTCAAGCATGCCAGTGATCCTTGAAAAGTTTTTTTTCCAACTCCATCAAATACTGCTGGAACACCTTTATTATTAGTAATTTTCATTACTTCTTTTGCAAAATCAGTTTTCGAATAATTAATTACATGCTCATAACCATTTTTTTTTGCTATTTTAATTTTTTCTTCAGAGCCAACTGTTCCAATTACTTTTGCTCCGATACTATTTGCCCACTGAGCAAAAATTTGACCAACTCCCCCAGCAGCAGCATGAAATAAAACTGTTTCACCAGCTTTAAGAAAATAAGTTTTAGTTAATAAATAATTTGTCGTTAGGCCTTTTGTCATTAAAGTTGCTGCTAGTTTATGGGAAATTCCATCAGGAACTTTTACAGCAATTTTTGCGGGTATAATTCTTTCACTAGCATAAGCTCCAATCGGCATTGATGCATAAGCTATATTATCCCCTTTATTAAATTCTTTCACATTAGAACCTACTTCATCTATTTTTCCTGCTGCTTCTAAGCCGATCCCAGTTGGCATGGGAAGAGGGTACAAGCCAGATCTATGATAAGTATCTATATAGTTTAAGCCAATAGCATAATTAGTAACTTTAATTTCATCTGGACCAGGTGAGGTTACTTTATTTTCTTGAATTTCTAAAACTTCAGGTCCCCCAACCTTTTTGATAATTATTGATTTAGACATTTTTAAAGAAACGTACTTGAACTTTTAATATTTAGCAAATGTTCCGTTATTATAGTCTTGTATAGCCTCTAGTATCTCAGCTTTTGTATTCATAACAAATGGCCCCCCTCTAGCAATGGGTTCACCAATTGGTTTTCCTGCAACAAAAAGAAATTCAGTTTTTTTGACTGCTTTAACGATTAATTTTTTACCGTTATCAAGTAAAATTAAATTTGAGTCATCAGTTAAATCATGCATTTTTTCACCAATTTTTAACTCACCCCTTAGTAAATAAATAAAAGAGTTATGTTTTTCAGGCACTTCAAATTTAAAGTATTTATCCTTATCGAGTTTAACGTGAAAAAAGATTGGTTCTACATTGTGATTTGTTTGAGGACCTTCTGCTTTTTCATATTTTCCGGCTATAACTTTGATTGTCTTTTCATTATCTTCATGAATCCCAAGTTCTTTTCCTTTTATAAAAAGATACTCGGGCTTATTTTTCTTCAATTTAGCTGGCATGTTTATCCAAAGTTGAAAACCCAATAATTTTCCTTCGGACATTGCAGGCATTTCAGAGTGTATAATTCCTCTTCCTGTTTTCATCCACTGAACATCGCCTGGTTCCATTCTACCTTTTGATCCTGTACTATCCTCATGTTCAAATTGACCTCTTAACATATAGGTTACTGTTTCGATCCCTCTATGGGGATGAGGAGGAAAACCCGCAATGTAATCATCTTTGTTATCTGAACCAAATTCATCAAGCATTAAAAATGGATCAATATAATCTGCTTCAGGCGTTCCTATACTTCTTTTTAATTTAACGCCTGCTCCATCCGAAGCATTTAAAGCTTTAACAATTTTTTTTACTTCGATTAAAGACATATCAAATAATAACTTTTAAATTAAATTAAGTAACTGCGTTAAATTGTTAATTTCATTTTTAGGTTTATAATCTAAATAATCAAAAAAAGCGTTACTTCTATTTACCCATACTGCATTATAACCATAGTTCCCCCCACCAGAAACATCCCAAGTATTTGCACTTAAAAATGTTACCTCATTAGGTTTGATTTTATATTTATTAATAGGTAGATCGTAAACTTTTGAGAAAGGTTTATAAATTTTTACCTCTTCAATGGAAAATAGATCATCAAATAAACCATTCAAGTTATTGCTATGAACTAGTTCTTTCAAAAGACTAGGAGTTCCATTTGATAATATAGATAGTTTTAAATCTTTTTTTTTTAAAGTTTCTAAGACTTTTTTAACTTCAGGGTAAGGAGATAAAACCTTATAGAGATTTAATAATTCATTTTTTA
Source organism: uncultured Pelagibacteraceae bacterium (assembly GCA_902522955.1). GTDB lineage: Bacteria > Pseudomonadota > Alphaproteobacteria > Pelagibacterales > Pelagibacteraceae > Pelagilacustribacter. The sequence continues at coordinate 105,722 of CABYXR010000001.1, read as the reverse complement.
AATTTTTGTCAATTCCAAAAACTTCCATAGATTTTTCTAAACTATCCTCTGTTATTTGCCAGAAATCTTTATGTCTTTTCATTAAACTTCTGAGCCAAGTGTACTCAAGTTGTGTTGTTCTCCAAAAGTTTGCGAAACTTTTCCACTTATCTCCAATTTTATCTTTACAATTTTCTGCCGCTGAGTTGACATCGAACAATGTGCCGTAAGCATCAAAAACTATTGATGTTGTTTTCATTTTTTGTTGTGAGATCCGTCACATAAGGGAGGATCTTCTGTCTGTTTACAAGTGCAAAAAAAAACCTTTTTTGTCTGATCGGCCTTAAAGACCATCGGTCCAAATTTTGATCCTTTATGAGATCCATCGCAAAAAGGTTGTTTAAAACTTTTTCCACAAGTACACCAATAATAAGATTTACCTTCAATAACATTTACTCCTATGGGACTGTTGTCAGCTCTTTCTCCTTTATTCATCTTTGCCTCTTTATTATAATTAACTATCATTTTTATTGTATAAATAACATATGAGCAACATAAGATTATATTATAGAGACACTATAACTTCTAATATGACTTCTTTACTATCTAAAGAGCATACTCATTACGTTACAAACGTTATGAGACTAAAAAAAGGATCAAATATAAATTTTTTCAATCAAGAAGGAGAATGGTTAAGCGAGATAGTTTTTTTGGAGAAAGATAGAGTAGAAGTAAAATTTATGAATAAGATAAAAGACTCCTTTCAGTCATCTAATTCTGAATTAGCAATTTGTCTGGTTAAAAAAAATCCCATGGATTTAATTTTACAAAAAGCTACAGAACTAGGAGTATCAAAGATTATTCCTATTGTGTCTGAGCGTTCCGAAGTTAAAGAATTAAACTATGAAAGGGCAAACAGAATTGTTATTGAAGCCACCGAGCAATCAAACCAATTTGCGCCTCCTAAAATATTAAAAATAATTAAACTTAAAGATTTCATTTCTGGACTGAATTCCACTACAAAACTTTTATTTGCTGATATTAATTCCGAAGAAAATTTAAAATATGAAAAAATTAAAGGAGCTGGGTCAAAAATTATATTAATAGGGCCTGAGGGAGATTTTTCACCACCAGAAAGAAAACTTGTGCTTAGTTACTCAAACGTAATACCTTTTACAATTTCGAAAAACATTTTAAGGACCGATACAGCAGTAATAAGCGCTATTTCCTTGGTAAATTATATCAATAACTCTCATCAATTGTCGCATTAATAGAAATTGTGAAATAATTTAAAAAATGTATAAAAACTTATGTTTAAAAAATTTACTTATATAATTTTAAGCTTTATTCCTGTTAACGCTTTAGCTAATGAACCTAAAGATTGGCAACTAGGTTTTCAAAGTTCAGCCTCTAAAAGTATGAGTGATATAGTTTGGTTTCATGATTATATGCTCTTACCTATTATTACTGGAATTACTGCTTTTGTTTTGTTTTTACTTTTGTATACATGTATCAGATATAGAGCCTCAAGAAACAAAGTAGCCTCTACTACAAGTCATAACACTATAATTGAAGTTCTATGGACTTTAATACCTTGTTTAATTTTAATTGTAATGGCTGTTCCCTCATTTAAAGTTTTATATTCTCAAGATACGATTCCTAAAGCTGATGTTACAATTAAAGCGACTGGTTACCAGTGGTATTGGGGATACGAATACCCGGACGAAAATATTATTTTTGACTCGTATATGGTTGAAGATAAGGATTTGAAAGACAATCAACCTAGACTTCTAACTGTTGATAATGAAGTTTTTGTTCCAGTAAATAAAGTTGTAAAAGTAATGATAACTGCAAATGATGTTTTACATGCTTGGGCACTTCCGTCTTTCGGAGTAAAAAGGGACGCTGTACCCGGCAGAATAAATGAAACTTGGTTTAAAGCAGAAAGAACTGGAACTTTTTATGGACAATGTTCAGAGCTTTGTGGCATTAAACATGCTTTTATGCCTATTACTGTTAATGTTGTGACAGGTGAAGAATATGAAGAATGGTTAAAAAAAGCAAAAATAGAATTTGCAAAAGAAGATTTTGAAAATAATATTAAAATTGCTAAAACTATGAAAGAAATAAACTAATGTACGGACAAGCTGCAACAGACGGAAATCATCATAACCCTACCGGTTGGAAAAGATGGGCATATTCAACTAATCATAAAGATATTGGAACAATGTATCTTATCTTTGCAATTATAGCTGGGATTATTGGTTCACTGTTTTCAGTTGTAATGAGAATGGAGTTGATGCACCCAGGAGACGGGATTTTAGGAGGAGATTACCATTTATATAACGTATTAGTAACTGGTCATGGATTAATAATGATATTTTTTATGGTTATGCCAGCAATGATTGGAGGTTTTGGAAACTGGTTTGTACCTATAATGATCGGTGCTCCAGACATGGCTTTTCCACGAATGAATAATATTTCATTTTGGCTCTTACCAGTAGCATTTATACTTTTGTTAGCGTCGATCTTTGTTGATGGTCCTCCAGGCGCACAAGGAGTGGGCGGTGGTTGGACAATCTATCCACCTTTATCTTCAAAAACTGGTCAACCAGGCCCAGCAATGGATTTAGCAATATTAAGCTTACACATAGCAGGAGCTTCATCAATTTTAGGTGCTATAAATTTTATTACAACAATATTAAATATGAGAACTCCAGGTATGACATTACATAAGATGCCATTATTCGCTTGGTCAATTCTTGTTACTGCATTTTTACTATTATTATCTTTACCAGTTTTAGCCGGCGCAATTACAATGCTTTTAACTGACAGGAATTTTGGTACTGCGTTCTTTGAGGCACAGACAGGTGGAGATCCTGTTCTTTTTCAGCATCTATTTTGGTTTTTTGGACATCCAGAGGTTTATATTTTAATACTTCCTGGATTTGGAATGATTAGTCACATAGTATCAACTTTTTCTAAAAAACCCGTCTTTGGTTATTTAGGAATGGCATATGCGATGGTCGCAATAGGTGTTGTTGGTTTTGTTGTTTGGGCTCACCATATGTATACAGTAGGACTAGACACTGACACTAAGGCTTATTTTTTAGCAGCCACAATGATTATTGCAGTCCCTACAGGTATAAAAATCTTTTCTTGGATTGCTACTATGTGGGGTGGTTCAATTAGTTTTAAAACACCAATGCTTTGGGCTATTGGTTTTATTTTTTTATTTACCTTAGGAGGAGTTACTGGAGTTGTATTAGCCAATGCGGGTGTGGATACCGCACTACATGACACTTACTATGTTGTAGCCCATTTCCATTATGTATTGTCTTTAGGAGCTGTGTTCGCGATTTTTGCAGGATGGTACTATTGGTTTAGCAAGATGTCTGGCTATGAGTATTCTGAATTTTTAGGTAAACTTCACTTTTGGTTAACATTTATTGGGGTAAATTTAATTTTCTTTCCTCAACATTTTTTAGGTTTAGCTGGCATGCCAAGAAGATATGCAGATTATCCAGATGCTTTTGCTGGATGGAATTATGTATCTTCAATAGGATCTTATATTTCTATTATAGGACTAGCAGTATTTTTATTAAATCTTCTGTACTCTTTCTTGAAAAAAAGAAAAGCAGAACAAAATCCATGGGGAGAGGGTGCTACAACATTGGAATGGACAGTTACTTCACCACCGCCATTTCATACTTTTGAAGAGCTACCTAAAGTAAAATAAATTGAGCCAAATATTAACAAAATCAAGAAATACTAAATTAGGATTAGTATTTAATTTACAATCTTTTTTTAATCTTATGAAACCTAGGGTAATGTCCCTAGTATTGTTTACTTGTATGGTTGGAATGATCATTTCACTATCTTCTATCTCGTTATCAAATTCTATTATTTCTCTATTAGCTGTTGCGATGGGATCTGGAGCGGCGGGTGCGCTTAACATGTGGTACGAGTCAGATCTAGATGCTTTAATGAGCAGAACTTGTCTTAGACCAATTCCAACAGGAAAAGTAAAAAAAAAACAGGCTTTATATTTTGGTATAGCACTAACTTTTTTATCATCAGCTATACTTTATCATTCGTCTAATTTACTATCTTCAGCTTTATTAGTTTTTACTATCGGATTTTATTTTTTTGTTTATACAATTTGGTTAAAAAGAAAAACTCCACAAAACATAGTGATAGGAGGCGCAGCTGGTGCTTTACCTCCTGTTATTGGATGGACAATCGCTACAGGTCAAATTTCAATTGAGCCAATTATATTATTTTTAATAATATTTCTTTGGACGCCGTCGCACTTTTGGGCGCTAAGTCTTTATAAAACTGATGATTACAAGAGAGCAAAAATCCCAATGCTTCCAATCATTGCAGGTATACAAAAAACAAAATTAAATATACTTATATATTCAATATTAATGACCCCGTTTGTTATAGCCCCTTATTTTTTTAATTTAGGAGGTTTAATTTATCTTACTGCTTCTTTGATGATGACAAGCTACTATATCTTGTTATGTTATAAATTATTCAGAGAAAACAAATCGAAAGAGTCTAATATAATTTCAAGAAAAATATTTGTATATTCTATATTATACTTATTTATAATATTCCTTTTATTATTAATCGAAAGTTTACTTAAATTAATTTGATGAATAAAAAGAAAAAAAATTTAATTACTGCTATGCTCTTGGTTTTATTTATGGTTTTTTTGTTTGTACTTACTTTTTATAATATTGGTATTTATAATAGGGAAATATAATGAATATAAACAAAAAAAAAATTACCCCAATAATACTAATATCTATTTTTTTTCTCATGCTAGGATTATCTTTCGCTGCTGTTCCTTTGTATGATTTGTTTTGTAGAGTAACCGGTTTTGGAGGTACCACACAAAATGCTTCTAATAAAGAAATTCCCAAAATAATAGTAAATCAAGACTATAAAATGAGATTTGATACAAATATTAATAGCACTTTGAACTGGAAATTCACACCAGAGATAAAAACTTTAGATTTGAAACCAGGAGAAGTCCACACAGTTAAATTTTATGTTGAAAATCCAAATAACCAACTTTCATCAGGCTCAGCCTCTTTTAATGTTTCACCCGCTCCTTTTGGCATTTATTTAAATAAGATTGGTTGTTTTTGTTTTGAGAAGCAAACACTTAAAGCTGGAGAAAAAAGAGAATTCAACCTGACATTTTTCTTAGATCCAAAAGTTGTGGATGATAATAAGACTAAAAATATTGCTGATGTAACATTGTCATTTACCTTTTTTTCATCAGATTATTATAAAAAAGATAAAGTTTAACAAATGTCCTCAAAAGAAAAAAAACACGGATTTCATTTAGTAGACCCAAGTCCATGGCCTATATATGTTTCTTTTGCAACTTTGGTTTTAGCATTTGGAGCTGTGTATTACTTTCATTCTAAAGCTTTATGGTTACTTTTAGTTGGTTTTGCATTAGTCATTTACGGTGCATTCATGTGGTGGAGAGATGTAATTAAGGAAGCTGAATTTGAAGGTCATCATACTCCAATAGTTCAAATAGGTCACAGATATGGAATGACACTTTTCATAGCCTCTGAAGTTATGTTTTTTGTTGCTTGGTTTTGGGCATATTTTAATGCAAGTTTATTTCCAACTGAGGCAGTAGGAGCGACATGGCCTCCGCCTGATATTGAAACATTTGATCCATGGGATATTCCTTTAATAAATACTTTGGTTCTTCTATTATCAGGCACAACAGTAACTTGGGCGCACCACGCAATGTTAGAAAATGATAGAAAAGCTTTAGTAAATGGTTTGATATTAACAGTTTTTTTAGGATTTATTTTTTCTTGTTTTCAAGCTTATGAATATCAACATGCTTCTTTTACAATCGATGGAAATATTTACGGGTCAACTTTTTATATGGCTACGGGTTTCCATGGATTTCATGTAATAATAGGAACTATTTTTTTAGCAGTTTGCCTATTTAGATCTATGAAAGGACACTCTAATTCAGAACATCATTTTGGTTTTGAGGCTGCAGCTTGGTATTGGCATTTCGTAGATGTCGTGTGGCTATTCTTATTTGCTGCAATATATATTTGGGGAAGCTAATCTCAAATTGAAAAAAGCATTTTTATTTCAACTATTCGTAATTTTATTTGTAACAATATTTTGCGCGTTAGGTACTTGGCAACTTTATAGATTACAATGGAAATTAGAGTTGATTAGTGAAATAACTTATGGATTAAACTCAAGCCCAATTGAATATTCAACTTTGATTAAAAAAAACTACCAAAGAGTTACTACTAAAGGAAAATTTGATTATGATAAACAAATCTATCTTTATAGTTTGAACGATAATGGTAAACCTGGATATGATGTAATAACCCCTTTCAGAACAAATAGAAATGAAAACGTCCTTATCAACAGGGGTTGGATAGTTAAAAAACTTAAAGATAGCCCAAGCATAAACCTTAAAAATGAGTCTGAAAAAAAAATAATCGGACTTTTAAGAGAAATATATAAACCAAATATGTTTAAACCAGATAATGATCTTAAAAATAATATTTGGTTTTCAATAAATTTAGAAGATCTAAGAAATGCAACGGGTGAACAATTTAATAATTTCGTAATTTTTTTAGAGGATAATCAAGCTAAGACACCTCTTCCAAAAAAAATTAGTATTGATGTGCCAAATAATCACCTCAAATATGCTATAACGTGGTATGCAATATCGATTTCTATTATTTTTTATTATTTATATTTTAGAAGAAAAAAATGAATTATTTTAGCACTAGGGATAAATCTTTAGAATTTAGTTTTAAAGATATTTTCTTAAGAGGACTTGCACCAGGCGGAGGGTTATTTTTGCCTGCTGAAATAAAGAAGTATAGTCAAGAAGAACTAAATAATTTAAGTCAACTAAATTATAATGAACTCGCTACCGAAATTATCTTTAATTTTTGTTCAGGTGAAATTAAAAAGAATGAACTTAGCTCACTGATTCAAAAATCTTATAGTAGTTTTAAAGATAAAGAAGTCGTAAATATAAAAAAAATTGGAAATATAAATCTTCTCGAACTTTATCATGGACCCACTTTAGCTTTTAAAGATATTGCAATGCAAGTAATTGGAAATATGTATGACCACTTAGAAGTCGCAAAAGATAAAACTGTAAATGTCGTTGTTGCTACATCAGGCGACACTGGTTCAGCAGCTATAGCAGCATTAAGCAATAGAAAAAATATAAATCTTTTTGTTCTGCATCCACATAATAAAATTTCTAATATTCAAAGAAAAATAATGACAACTATTGGAGGAACTAATATTTACAATATAGCTATAGAGGGTTCATTTGATGACTGTCAAAAAATTGTAAAAGAGCTTTTTAATGAAAATAGTTTTAGATCAAAAATAAATATGTCAGGCGTAAATTCTATCAATTGGGTGAGAATTGTTTGTCAGATTGTTTATTATTTTTACTCTTTCTTCAAATTAAAAAAAAACAATTTAAGCTTTTCAGTGCCAACTGGTAATTTTGGAGATATCTATGCTGGATATGTAGCAAAAAAAATGGGTTTACCAATTAATAAACTTATAGTTGCTACAAATAAAAATGATATTTTACAAAGAGTAATCAATACAGGTGAATATAAACCTGATACGGTGAAAGCAACCATCACACCAAGCATGGATATTCAAGTTGCCAGTAATTTTGAGAGGCTGCTTTATTATATATTAGATGAAAGTGATACTAAGGTAGGATCATTAATGAGTGATTTATCATCAAAAAGTTTATTTAATTTAGAAAAAAAAGAAGTCGATAAAATCAAAAAAGATTTTGAAGCAGTAAAAGTTACAGATGAAGAGACAGTAAGTATTATTGATGAGATATACAAGGAACACAAATTTGTAATTGACCCTCATACTGCTACTGGTGTAAGAGCAGCAAAAAGTTTTAAAAATTTAGGAGATATAGTTGTTCTTGGTACAGCTCATCCTTACAAGTTTAATGATACAATAAAAAAAGCTATAGGTGAAAATTTAGTCTCACCTGAACATCTAAAATTGAATATAGATAAAAAGGAAACATTTGATATTATTGGGAATTCAAATTCAGAAGTAAAAAATTATATTTTGGGCAAAATACAATGAGAATAAAAATAGGGGACAAACTACCTAACTCAGAATTATTTTATCTTGACCAAAATAATGATGTGAAAAAAATTGATATATTGGATCTTTGCAAAGGCAAGACTATTATTTTAGGTATGCCTGGAGCTTTTACTAAAACTTGTTCGGCTCTTCATCTTCCTGGGTATATAAAAAATTACGACTTAGCTACTCAAAAAGGAATTACAAAAATTGTATGTATTGCTGTGAATGATCCTAATGTAATGAAGGCTTGGGGCGAAAATCAAAATGTTGGAAGTAAAATATTCATGGCTGGTGATCCCTTTCTTAAATTTACGAAAGCTATTGGAGCAGAGGTAAATAAATTCGAAAAAGGATTAGGAATTAGATCTAATCGCTACACTATGTTGGTGGAGAATGGCGAAGTTAAAAAAGCAGAGGAAGAAAAAGAAACAGTTACTTGTGAATTATCTTCAGCTGAAAGCTTTTTAAAATCTATTTAGTTTTCGAAACTGCCAATTCATCAACAAGATTATTATATTTGTTACCAGCGTGCGCCTTAACCCATTTCCAAGTAACTTTATGTTTTAAGCAAACATTATCCAATTTAATCCAAAGATCTTTATTTTTAACTGGTTTCTTGTTTGAACTTTTCCAATTATTAACTTTCCACTTTTTAATCCAATCAGTTATTCCATCTTTTACATATTTTGAGTCAGTAAAAATTGTAATTTCTGATTTCTTTCTTATTTTTTTTAATGCCATAATTGGAGCCATTAATTCCATCCTATTATTAGTTGTATTACTCTCACTTCCAGAAATACTTGATTGATTAGAATCATCTAATATGATTGCTGCCCAACCTCCTTTCCCAGGATTTCCAGAGCAAGCACCATCAGTATAAATTTTTAATTTCATTAAAAGAAATAATCCTCATGATTTTTTGCACTCTTGTGAAATTCTAATCTTTTTAAATACTCCATTGGATCTTTAATTTTAACTATTGCTCCTTCAACTTTATTTAATGCATCGAATACTCGAGTTAGCAAGAATCTCAAAGCAGCGCCTTGAGATAAAACCTTAATATTATTCAATTCCTCGTGGGACAATTTTCTTACAGATGTATATCCATCTATAAAATTCTTTGCTTTAGTAACGTTAAAACTTAAATTACTTTTTAGACCGTCAAAACACAAAGCGTTAAAGCAAATAGCTATTTCAAAAGCAAAAAAATCTTCACATGAGAAATAAAAGTCAATTACACCACTAAATTTATCTTGAATAAAAAAAATATTATCATGAAATAAGTCAGCATGAATAATTCCTTTTGGTAAATTTTTTGGCCAATTTTTTTCAACATCATTAAGATTTTCCTCAATTAATTTTGGAAGATCTTTATGTATATTTTCACACTTATCTTTAACTGAATTAAACAACTTTCTCCATGAATTGACCGAGAGGTCATTTTGTCGATTTAATTTAAGTCTCTTTGTGAGCTCATGCATTTTAGCTATCTCAGACCCAATTGTTTTACAGTTGGCAGGTGAAAGATTTTGTTTTGCCCTTCCTTCGAGAAACGAGACAATCATTAGTTTTTTCCCCTCAAAATTTGTAATAGTTTCATTATTATTATTGGAAATTGGAGCGGGGCATTTAAAGCTAGCTTTATTTAGTGATGACATCAAATCTGAAAAGAAAGGAAGATCAGCAGATCTTACTCTTTTTTCATAAATAGTTAGTATAAATTTTTTCTTGTCAATTGATAAAAAATAGTTTGTATTTTCAATACCTTCTTCAATTCCTTTGAATGAGTCTAACTTACCTAAACTATAATTAGATAAAATTTCCTCAATCTTTTTTTGATTTAATCTTGTGTAAACAGCCATTAATTGAGCTCTTTCGGCAATTTAAATATAACCTTTTCTTCTGCAACTACCACTTCTTCTATAGAAACATTTCTATCTTTTCTTAAACTTTCTAACAAAGCTTGAACAAGCTTTTCTGGTGCAGATGCTCCAGAAGATATCCCGATGGTTTCAGAATTATCTATTTCATTAAAAGGAATTTCTTTTTCAGAGTGCATTAAATGAGAATTATTACAACCTGCTTTTTTTGCAACCTCAACTAGCCTGACAGAATTAGACGAATTACGGCTACCCACTACAAAAAACATATCACACTTGGAGGCTATCTCTTTAACCGCAGACTGTCTGTTAGTCGTAGCGTAACATATATCCTCTTTTATAGGGCCTTTGATTTTTGGAAACTTACTTTTAAGAGCTTTAATTATTTCAGCTGTATCATCTACAGACAGGGTTGTTTGAGTAATATATGCCAGAGGTTTTTTAAAATCATTTTTTTTAAGAAGATCAACATCATTTATTGATTCAATTAGTTTGATCGATCCACTTGGAAGTTGACCCATTGTGCCAATAACTTCAGGGTGATTTTTATGTCCAATTAATAATATATCGAAACCATTTTTATTTAATTGCTCTGACTCTCTGTGAACTTTTGAAACTAATGGACAAGTTGCATCTACATAGGATAAATTTTTTAATTTAGCCTCTTCTGGGACTGACTTCGGAACTCCATGAGCTGAGAAAATTACAGGTCTACTTGCATCACCTACGTCAGATAATTCATTAACAAAAATTGCACCTTTTTCTTTTAATTCTTCAACAACCTGTTTATTGTGGACTATTTCGTGACGAACATATACTGGAGCACCAAACTTGCTGATAGATTTTTCAACTATTTCAATCGCTCTTTTTACCCCAGCACAGAATCCTCTTGGTGATGCTAAATAAATTTTAAGTTCTTTTTTCATTTTTTTCTAAAAGATATTCTAACAATATATGCGGAAAAGTAAGCGACGCCAAACCAATAAAAATCACCTTATAAATAGCCTCGTCAAGCTTGTAAACATTATTTAAAAAATATATCGCAAATAAAAATATTACTGCAGTTACAAAAGTTAAAGGAATAGCTTTAATTATAAATTTATTAAGTCCTGGCTTGAAAAAACTATCCAGCTCAAAAATAAGAGTAATCGAATGCCTAATTGAGTGAAGAAAACAAAAATAAAGAGTAAAAGCTAAAATAGGCGATAAAAAAAAATTTAGTATAATCAAAGAAAAGAAGTCCATGATCATGACACTTTTAAGATTTGTGTTTTCTTTTTTTGAAATGTACATAGATGATAAAAAACTGAGGCATAACATTCCAATTAAAAATTCATTACTAAAAAATTCTGTTTCGAAAACATTGAAATTAAGAATTCTAAATATTTCATTTGTTTCTTCTCTCTTTAATAATAATGGAGCCATAATTACTGTTGATCCTTTTAAGAAGAATAAACACTCAGATATTAAAAACTTTTTTCTAAAAAAAAATACTGTATCTTCTTTTCCAAAATGATAGGCGGCTACAATCAAAAATAGTAATAAAATTGTATTAGGAAATATCAACCAGAATATTATTATCAATGATGAAATTAATACATAGGCAAGATAAAAGTATACAGTTTGTTTGTAACCAAATAATCTTAAAAGTTTTTTTCCTTTGATATTATCTAATGCACCGTGAGAAATTCCCAAAATTAAAATTAAAAACAAGCAAAATACAACTGGTTCAAAATTGAGCATTAGATAAAGAGGGCTTATCAAAATACAAAAATTAAAAAATATAATTGAGTGCTTTAAGTTAATATTTTCCATTAATATAACAATGCTTTTAAAAAAATTAATTTTGGCATTTTGCTAATAATATTTATGTCTTCAATAATATTACTTTTATTTGATAAAAATTTTATTATCGTATTTGAGGAAGTTTTGAACATATTAAAAAAAATTTTAGGCATCTTTTCGGGATATTTTTCTAATACTTTTAGAAATACTTTATCTAAAAATTGATATTTTTTTCCTATAGAGAATACTTTTGCTTTATTAATATTGTCAATGTTTTTTACAATATAACGACTATGTTCTTGAATGTTCAAAAAGGTGTAACCTGTACTTAACCGAGTCATCCCTCCAGCTGATCCAATATTAATTATTTTATTATTATTACTTAATGATGGAGCAAAGAGTGGTATAGCTCCTTTTTCAGTAAAATTTATTTTATAGTTTTTTATACCAAGATTATTCTTAATATAATTTTCTAGCTGAAGGTCATAATCTCTGAGGCTCTGATCCTCTAAATCTGATAACCAAGTAGTCTCAATCAAAGCTTTATTTTTGCTAAATGGCAATGTGTAGAAAAAATGAACATCTTTTCTCTGATCACAATTAAAATCCATTAAGTTTATTATTTCCTCATCAAAAATGTTTTTAGGTGTTTCTATCTCGATACCTTGAAAGTGTTGCCATAACTCAGATTTATCGAGTTCTTTTTCAAAAATACTATTAAAAATTATTGAATTTTCTGAATTGACTTCGTTTAGATTTCTGAAAAAACTAATATTTGAATTAGTGGAGAGTTTGGAATTTATTTTTTTATAAAATTTTCCACTATCGATACTTTGGTAAGGAAATTTTTTATTTGTTAATTCATTATGGTTTTCAGCAGTATTAATTGTAAAATTGTTCCAAGTTTTAATTACACAATCATCAAAATTATGGTCAAAAACTTTCCAAAAAGACCATGTTTTGTCTCTTTTATATTCTTTACGGGTCTCAATTATTGCAAGAGTTTTATCTTTAAGCTTATCATTAATTTCTAATTCATAAGCCAAAGATAAACCTGCGCATCCACCTCCAATAATTATATAATCAAATTCTTTCATTCAAGTTTATTTCTTGTTCTAAAATATTATGATTCACTTGATTGTTGTAATCTAAATTCTTGATGAATAATAACTTTATAAAGTCAATAATAGATAAAAAAGTCTGAATTACTTTTTCAAATACCGGGATATAGATTTTGCCAGCTTTATTATAATTATCTATATTTTTTTGTTTAAGAATGTAGTCACCTATTTTCCTGTAAACTCGTCTTGCAACAATAACTGAAAATCTAGATTTCAATGGTATATTGCTTATGGATTTAAATGATTTTTCGTAAAATGCTTGGGAGTCTTCTATAATAGATCGTATTGAGGAAAAATCGTGTTTTATATACTGCCTGTTCCGTTGTTTATCCTCACAAACATCTCGAGCAATATTAGTAAGCTGCATAGCTATACCAAGATCAATCGCACCTTTTAGAGCCTCTTTATTTTTTACTTTTAGTATTTTTGACATCATTAATCCAACTGTTCCGGCAACTCTATAAGAATAAACAAGCAAATCTTTTTTTGAATCAATCACTACTTTTTCCTTTAAGTCTGTTTCAACTCCATCAAATAAATCTATTACTATTTGTTTAGAAATACTTTCACTATTAATGACTGACCACATATCTTTTATAATTTGATTGTTAAAATTTTTATTTTTAAAGTCATTTTTAAATTTTGAGAAAATATCTTTCTTCTCATTAAGATCATTATTATCATCAACTATATCGTCCAAGGTTCTACAGAAATTATATAAAGATGAGCATTTCTCCAAAGTGTTACTCGACAAAAAAAAACTTGCCCAATAAAAAGATTTAGCATGTTTCTTTAATAAATTACTTTTCATAAAAATAATTTGTCTAAAACTTTTGCTGATGAGAGAACCCCAGGCATTCCAGCACCTGGATGTGTACCTGCACCAACAAAGTATAAGTTTTTATATATTTCAGACTGATTATGAAATCTAAAATAAGCTGACTGAGAAAATTTTGGTTGAATTGAAAATCCAGATCCATAAAGAGTTGCTAAATCTATTTCGAAATAATCAGGTGTTAAATAAAAATCACTTACCACATTTTCTTTAATACCAGGTAAAACAGTTCTATCCATTTTATCTAAAACTAAATCTTTAAATTTATCACCTTCCTCGATCCAATTAACTTTAGATAGATTATTTGGGACTGGAACTAATACATAAAAAGCGTCTTGGCCTTCTGGAGCCATATTAGGGTCTGTTGCAGATGGTCGATGTAAATAATAGCTTATGTCACTAGAGAGTATTTTTTTCTCAAATATTTTATCAAGATGTTTTTCATAAGCCTCTCCAAAATAAATTGTATGATGAGCAACATCAATATATTTTTTTTTAGAGCCGAAATAATAAACAAATAATCCCATTGAATAATCCATTCTTTTCATTTTTTGTTTAAATAAAAAATTATAATCTCCCTTCGATTTTATTAGGTTGTTGTAAACATTTGGGGGATCGGAGTTACAAATCACATAATCGCTATTGATTATTTTTGAATTATTTATTTTAACACCTTTAACTTTTTTATTTTCTGTAAGTATTTCTGTAACCTCAGCATTTTTGATAATTTTGATATTTTCCTCAATCATTAGTTTTTCTAAAGCTTTAACAACACTTCCAGTTCCTCCCATTGAGTAGTGAATTCCCCATTTTTTCTCTAAAAATAAAATCAATGTATATATCGAAGTTGTACTGAATGGATTTCCACCCACTAATAAAGGGTGCATACTAAATACCCTTCTTAATTTTTCATCGGATATATAGTTTGAAACTAAACTATAGACTGACTTATAGCTTTTTAATTTAAGTAAAGATGGAATTTGTTTCATCATAAAGACTAAATTATTAAAGGGTTTGTCAGATAAATCCGTGAAGCCTTTATTAAAGATTTTTTCAGTAAAATTTACTAAATTTTTATATCCGCCATAATCAGTAGGGTTAAATTTTTTTACTTGTTCCTCCATAGATTTGTCATCACCATTGTAGTCGAATGTATCTCCGTTACTGAATACAAATCTGTACCACAAATCTAAAGGCACTATATCGACGTAGTCAGAAATATTTTTGTTAAATAGTGAAAATAGTTCTTCAAATAGGTACGGGGCAGTTATTACTGTTGGACCACCGTCGTAAATAAAATGATCTTTTTTAAAAACTCTTGCACGACCACCTAGATCAGGATGTTTTTCTACTAAAGTAACTTTGTGGCCTTTAGCTTTTAATCTAAGCGCAGCAGCCAACCCTCCAAATCCCGAACCAATAACAATTGTTTTTTTTGCCATATGTTTATGGCCTATTCTAACTAGATTTCTTCTTAAGTGCTAATTTTGTTTCTTCGATACTAGAGCTGTAAATTTTATCTAATTTGCTTTTATCTAGTGAGTTTTTAATCAATTTTTCCACAGACTCTATAGCTATTTTAACAGAGGCATTTTTTATATCTTTTTCAGCTTGGTTTTTAAGTTGTCTTATTCTCTCTTCTGCGCTCTTTTTTCTTATTTCCATAAAGTTATGGAATTCTTCATTGGTTTTTATAACATTTTTCTCTGCTTCTTCATTGGCTTTGTTTAACATTTCTTTAACTTTATTTTTTGAACTACTAATTTTTTTTTCATGCTCGATCAAAATATTTTTAGCATCCTCTTTAAGCTTCTCAGCTTCATTAATTTGATTTTTAATATTTAATATATTTTGATCAAGAACTTCCTTTACTTTTTGAGGTATTTTGAAATAAAACAATATTCCTAGAAAAATAAAGAAAGAAATAGTTACCCAAAAAGTTGCATCTAGTGTCATAGATATTTACCAATATTTTTTTTTGAGACATCCTTTATAGTAGCTTTGATACTGCTCTCATTTAATTTATCACCTGATATATTTTCAATAATATTTGCAGCAATATTTTCAGAAATATTTTGAATCGAAGATATTGAATTTTTTTTTATTTCTAAAATTTCTTTCTGTGCTTTTAAAATCTCTTTATCAATTTCTTTTTCTATTGTTTCTTTTTTGGATTGTATATCTTTATTTAAAATATTTTTTGAGTCCGAATGAATTTTAGAAACCTCTTTTTTAGCATTTTCCATAATCAATTCGTATTCTTTAAACTTCACCTCTGATTGATCTTTAAATTTATTTGCATTATCCAAATCTTCTTTAATTTTATTTTCACGGTTATCTAAATTATCTTTAATTTTTGGCAGGTAAAATTTTGATATTGCAATATAGAGTATCGCAAAGACAAGGATTAACCAAAAGGCTTGCGACGCCCAATATGTTGGATCCAGCTGAGGCATCCCAGCCTCAGCTGCATACAAATTAATATTTATAGCTAATGATGCTATAAAAAATATTAAAAAACTTTTCATATTCAATTTACTAAAATGCAAATAAAATAATTAAAGCCACTACAAGTCCGAATAATCCAGTTGCTTCAGCTAAAGCAAATCCCAACAGCAAGTTAGGGAATTGTTTTTGAGCTGCAGACGGATTTCTCATTGCTCCAGATAGGTAGTTACCGAAAATAATTCCGATACCTACTCCAGCTCCAGCCAATGCGATTGCAGCAAGGCCTGCTCCAATCATTTTTGCCGCTTCTAACTCCATTTTTCCTCCTTTATTAATTAATGGTGTAAATTTAATGCATCATTTAAATAGATGCAGGTTAATATTGCAAAAACATAAGCTTGTAAAAATGCTACTAAAATTTCTAAGCCAGTTAAAGCTACTGAAAAACTAAGCGGTAACCACCCACCTAATACTCCTAAACTTACAACAAATCCTCCAAAAACTTTTAACATTGTATGACCAGCCATCATGTTTGCAAACAAACGCACTGATAAACTTACTGGTCTACTTAAATATGATATAATTTCTATGACTGTAATTAAGGGTAAAAGTACAGCTGGCACGCCACTTGGTACAAAGATAGTTAAGTATTTAAAACCATGTTTGATGAAACCTATTATCGTTACAGCCACAAAAATGAATAGAGCCATTATAAGAGTAACAATTATATGACTTGTTACAGTAAAAGAGTAAGGTAGCATTCCGACCATGTTACAAAGCAATACGAACATAAATAAGCTAAAAATAAATGGAAAATAGGGTTTAGCTTTTGAACCAGCAGTATCACTTATCATTTTTGCAACAAAGGTATAAAACATTTCAGTAATAAGTTGTAATTTATCAGGAATTATTTTTTTTTCTTTAGAGCCTAAAAATAAGAATAAGATAATAATAGAGGCGCTTATAACCATAAATAAACTTGCATTTGTAAAAGATAAATCAACTCCTGCTATTTTTATTTCAGGCCCAATTCTGTGGACTGTGAATTGTTGCATCGGATTGCTTGCCATAAAAACCCTTTAGTCTTCCTTCTGCATTCTGTTAGCTGCCTTTATTACATTCAACATGCCTGCTGCTGCTCCCAAAAAAAAGAAAATTATTATTAACCATGGTTTAGTATCAAACCAGGTATCTAAAATAAACCCAATTATTGTCCCAACTGCTACTGCAGCAACTAGTTCAGTCCCTAATTTGAAAGCATTACCCATAAATGAGCCTCTTTTTTCATTATCCGAAATGTCGTTTTTTTTAATTTTGGATTTTGCAATTTTAAGGCGAGTTTTAAAATCATTAGGCGTATTCATTTTTAAGCCACAAGTCCCTCTGCTTTTTGTAAGTCAACAGCAACAAGTTGGCTGACTCCCTTTTCGGCCATCGTAACACCGTACAATCTATGCATCCTAGACATTGTTAATGCATGGTGAGTAATAATTATGAATCTTGTTTTAGTAATTTTTGTGAGCTCATCAAGAAGCGCACAAAATCTTGTTACGTTTGCATCATCTAAAGGCGCATCAACTTCATCCAAAACACAAATAGGAGAGGGGTTTACAAGAAAAACTGCAAAAACTAATGATAAAGCTGTTAGAGCCTGTTCTCCCCCTGATAAAAGAGTAATTGATTGAAGTCTTTTACCCGGAGGTGATACGAACATCTCCAAACCTGCCTCTAAAGGATCATCTGAGTCAACTAATTCAATTTTTGCAGTACCTCCACTGAACAATTTTGTATAAACTTCATTAAATTTTCTATTAACTTTAGTAAACGCCTCCAAAAGTCTTTCTCTACCTTTTTGATTTAGTTCATCTATACTAGTTTTAAGTTTTATTATAGCAGAATATAAATCTGCTCTATCGTCTTCCATCTTTTTGATTTCTTCTTCGTATTTCTTAGTCTCCTCATCAGCTCGAAGATTGACTGAACCAAGGGATTCTCTTTGTTTTTTTATCTTTTCAACTTTTTGTGACTGTTTTTCAATACTAGGTAAGTTTTCTATTGTTAAAGTACTCAGATCCGATTGGGGTAATAGTGAGGACTCACTATCAATTCTTAATTCATTTTTAACAGAGTATAGCAAATCTTTTTTTCTACTATCTATTCCTTCAATTGTAGCTTCATTTCTAGCTTTATTTTCTTTAAGATTAGAAAGTTTTAATTGTATCTCTCTTAGGTTCTGATTAATAAGAGTATATTTTTTTTCCGCGTCGAATAACTCTGTCTCAATTTCTGTATTTCTTTTTTTAGTATTTTCCAAATTTTGTAAATTCTGGCCTTTAGATGTAGCAATACGTTCAGGATTTTTTTGATTTTCGTCTAACTCTATTTTAATTTTAGATCTTCTTTCCTCAAGTTTTGAAATCATTTTTTCAGAATTGCTTTTTAAATTTCTCCAATTATCTAGCTCTATATCGATATTTTTTATTCTCTCTTTTCTTTTAATGGAGTCGCTTTGAATAGATTTATTTTTTCCATATTTCTCAGCATATTCTTCTTGAGATATCGTGATTTTTTTTACAAGCTCTTTCAATTCACTGAAAATTTTTTTTGTCAGTTTTTTCTCTTGGTCAATAAAATTTTCGATCTCGTTTAACATTTCTTCCAGTTGATTTTGCAGATTATTTAAATTTGATTTGGAAGTATTTAATTCTTTTGATGAAGTCGTCTCTACTTCTATTAATTCATTTTCAGTTTTTAAGAGTTCTTCCTTCTCTTTAAGAATTCTCTTTTCGTTAAGAGAAGCATCTAACGAAATGCTTCTTTCACGCTCCAAGTCAGACTCTATTGTTCTAACAGATTTTTCTAATTTTAACTGTAAAGATTTTACTCTTAATTCCTCCTCATCCAAACTAGACATATCGAGATTTAATTTCTGTAGTTTTGCAGCACTTTCCATTTTTTTGTCTCTAAGGGGAGACAATTTTTTATTTTCTTCTTCTAATAAAGTGTTGTTATGATTTAGGTCGATATTAATAGCACTAACTTCATCCTCTAACTCACTTAATTTTTCTTGAATCTTTTTTTTATCTTTTTCTATGTCTTGAATCTTTAAATAATATAATCCTGCTTCTACCATTTTAATTTCTTTTGATATTTCTTTGTACCTAGTTGCCTCTTCAGCTTGTTTTTTTAAATTGTCTAACTGTTTTTGTTGCTGTTTTTTTAGTTCATCAGCCCTCTTAAGATTATTTTCTGCTGCATTAAGTCTAGTCTCTGCTTCATGTCTTCTTGCATGAATACCTGAAATACCTGCGGCTTCCTCAAGAATAGATCTTCTTTCGATTGGTTTATCAGTAACGAGCTGCCCTATTCGACCTTGACTAATTAAAGAGGGTGAGTGTGCGCCAGTTGATAAGTCTGCAAAAAAAGTTTGAACGTCTCTTGCTCTCACCTCCTTATCATTAATATAATATTTAGAGCCTTTATCTTTTTCGATTTTTCTTTTTATCCCTATCTCTTCGAAATCTTTATATTGTGATGGTCCGTCTTTATCTTTATTGTCCAGCAATAAGGCAACTTCAGATATATTTTTTGATGGTCTGTTAGAAGTTCCTGAAAATATAACATCCTCCATACCAGAGCCTCTCATACTTTTTGCTGAGCTTTCGCCCATACACCATCTTAAAGATTCAACTATATTAGATTTTCCACATCCATTTGGCCCAACAATTCCAGTTAAACCGTCTTGAATTAAAAAAGTTGTTTTTTCAGAAAAAGATTTAAACCCACTTATCTCTAATTTCTTAAATTTCATCTATAATAGTTTTTCTATTGCTTTCTTAAGTTTTTTATAGTCATGTTTACTGTCGTATTTTTTTTTATTAATGTAAATTGTTGGTGTAGAAGTAATTTGATAGTTTTTTTGAGCATTAATTCTTTCATTTAATATTTGTTGTTGAAGCGTTTCGTTTTCAAGACAGTTTTTCATAGAATTTCTACTTAACCCAGACTCTAAACCTATTTTTTTAATAGACTCGTTAATAACATTTATATCAGATCCTGTAGTCCAATCATTTTGTTTTTCATAAATTTCACCTAATAATTGAAAACTTTTTTTTGAATCGTTATGGCATCTGACAATCAATTCAGCATTAAGTGCTGCAAGATCTAAGGGAAAACTATGATGTTCAAATTTGACTAAGTTTTTGTCAATAAAATCTTTTTTTAAATTCTCAAAAATATTTAAATGAAAATTCGCACAATGCGGACATGTTAAAGATGAAAATACTTTTACCGTAACCTTTGCATTTAACGCACCCATTTGTAAAATATCTTTAGCTTTTACTGGAGAAATAATAAAGATTAGAAGTATTACTATATAAAATAACTTATTAATTTTTTTCATCAAAGGCTTTCAAAAAATTTTTCAAAGATTTTTTTAATTCTAGATTTTGAACATTAGCTATTTTTTTATTTATTTTAGAGATATTCTTAATTTTATTGAATTTACTCTTTTTAAGTTTAATTTTTTCTTCTATAATTTTCAAATTTATTTGGCTAATACAATCATAACCAAAAAAACTGTTTATCTTGTCGATAATTTGTGATTTAGCATATTCTATTTCTAGTTCTTTCCCGTGAACAACATTAAGTATTAATGTGCCATTTTTCATCTCTTTGCCCATCTTGATTGAAATTGGATAACATGAATCTGATATCTTTTTATCAACCATTGTTGTCCAGTTATCAACAATGTTAGAGTAATTATAACCCCCTTTTTTTAAATATTTTTTTAAAGTTTTAGGTATGGAGCTAGAAAATGGTCGCAACCCTTGTGCGATAATCTTATATTTATTATTCTGTTTGTAATGCATTTAAATTCCAATTTATCAAATAAAATTATACGTTGGTATGATAATAATAAACGCAACTTACCTTGGCGTGTTAGTAAAAAATCAAATAAAAAGCTTTATTATAGGCTTTTAAGCGAATTTATGCTTCAACAAACTCAAGTAAAAACAGTTATCCCATATTTTAATAATTTTACCAAAAAATATAAAACTTTAAAACATTTATCGAAAAGCAATGAAAAAGAAATTCTCAAAATGTGGGAAGGCCTGGGATATTACCGGAGAGCTAAAAATCTTTTAAAATGCTCACAACAATTGGTAAATAATTATAAATTTAAACTTCCCAAAACCTTGAAAGAAATTAAAAAGTTACCTGGAGTAGGGGAGTATACCGGAAACGCTTTATTAGGTTTAGTATATGATATGCCCACTATTGCAATTGATGGAAACGTTAAAAGAGTTTTTTCAAGATACTTGAATAAAGAAATAGCAAAAATAAATTTTGAAAAATTAATTTTAAAAAATAAAGAAAAATTATTTAGCACAAATCGCAATGCAGATTTTGTAGAAGCTTTAATGGAATTTGGTGCTTTAATATGTAAACCAAAAGACCCAAATTGTATCAATTGTTGTTTGAATAAATCTTGCAAGTATTTTAAATCTAATAGAAAGATAAAAAATCCTGGTAAAAAAATGATTAAAGATAAAAATTATGATATTTATTGTTATATAAACAAAAAAAGACAAATAGCTTTAACAAAAAAAAATCAAATAGGTTTTTTGAAAAATTGCAATTTACCCACAATTAAAGAATCAGATAATTCAGCAAAAAATAAAAACTGGAAATTTCTAACTAAATATAAAAATTCTATATCAAATTTAAAATTAAACATTAATTTATATTATAAATTTTCAAATAAAATACCTGCAACACACAATTGGCACTCATTAAATAACAATAAGGAATTTATTCCGAGTTTTACAAAGAAAATATTTAAGCAAGTCTCAATTTTATTCTAATGAAAAAAAAATTGGCTATCATTGGTGCAGGGATAGCAGGGTTAACCCTGGCAAATTTGATCAGTAAAAATTCTGATCATGAATTTATGTTGTATGAGAAAGATGAAAGTTTATCTCTAGACGAAGGATATGGAATTCAATTATCAAGTAATAGTATAAATGTTTTAAATCACATCGGTTTTAAAAAAATAAGTGAAGAAAATATTTTTAATCCACAGGCAATTGATTTTTATGATATTCAAAATATAAAAATATGTGACTTAGATTTGGGTCAATTTAATACGACAGAAAGCAAGTATACTACTTTACAAAGATCTACTTTAATTGAATTTTTAAAAGACGATATTTACACCCAGCATTTGAGATTTGGAAAGCGAATCAAAGAGGTTTCAGAATTAAAAGGTAAAGTACTTTTAAAATTTGATGATAATACGAACGATTTAGTTGATATTGTCATTGTCGCTGACGGTATTTTTTCCAATACTAGATCTTTTTTTGAAAAGAAAAAAAATAAGCCGAAATTTAATAAAGCTGTAGCTTTAAGAACAATAGTTAATTCGAAAACTAAATTAAATATTAATGAGGATAGAATAAGTCTAATGATGGGAAAAAATTGCCATTTAGTCTTTTACCCGATTAATAAAAATAAAGATCTTAATCTTGTTTGCATCATCAGAAGTAAAAGATATGATCCTGATGATATTAAATCCTTAGTTGAAAAAGTTGTTAATCAAAATTCAAATTTAGAGAAAGTCTTTAATGGTGAATTAAAATCCTGGCCATTATATTCGACTCCTAAAATTCTTCCTTCTTCAAATGATAAAGTTTTTTATATTGGAGATGCTTTTAATGGATTTTTACCAACTTTAGCTCAAGGCGCAGGCCAGTCTATAGAAAGTGCTTTTGAGCTGTTTAAATTGCTTCAGAAAGAAAGATTAGATATACAAAATGATTATTTCCGTAAAAGATCAATTAGGGCAAAATTAGTCAGAAATAGATCAAACTTTAATTTTTTTGCTTTTCATCTTTCAAATCCGGTTATGCAAAAAATAAGGAATTTTTTCATGAAATTTCTACTGAAAAGAAAGAGCTTTATTAAATCATATTTGGGTACAGTGTATAAAAATTAGGATTGTTTTTCTGCAATAAATTTTTGTCTTAAACTATCAATTAATACAGTTGATCCGTTCACGTTGTAATGCCAATAAGTCCAGCCATTACAACTCTCTGTTCCCGTAATTTTTGCCGCAATTTTATGAATTGAACCTTCAGCCTCTTTATATTTTATACTTCCATCCGCCATTATTTTAGCATTTATCTTTTTCTTTGAGTCCATTAAAGATGTTCCAGGTTTGATAATTCCTAATTCAACAAGTGATCCAAAGGGTATTCTAGGTTTCGATTTATTATTTTCTATAGTATCAAGATAATCATCCTCAATTCTTGTTGTTTTGTTTATTCTTTTTTTTGCTGCATCGAAGTATCTTTTGTTTTTTTCTATTCCACAGTAATACCTACCTAATTTTTTAGATACTACAGCAGTAGTCCCAGTACCTAAAAATGGATCAAAAACTAAATCACCTTTTTTTGTTGTTGCTAATATAACTCTATGAAGCAGCGCTTCTGGTTTCTGAGTAGAGTGAATTTTTTTTCCATTTTTTTTTAATCTTTCTTTTCCACTACAAATAGGTAGCGTCCAATCCGATCTCATTTGCAAATCATCATTTAAACATTTAAGGGATTGATAATTAAAAGTATATTTAGAATTTTTATTTTTTGAAGCCCAGATCAAAGTTTCATGAGCATTAGTAAATCTTGTGCCTCTAAAATTAGGCATTGGATTATTTTTTCTCCAAACAACATCATTCAGTAACCAGTAACCTAAATTTTGTAAGTGATAACCTAATCGGAAAATATTATGATAGGAACCAATTACCCAAATACTCCCATTGTCTTTTAAAGTTCTTTTGCATTCAGATAACCAAATCTTACTAAAATTGTCATAATGTTTAAAACTATCGAACTGATCCCACTTATCATTAACGCCATTTACTTTACTCGAGTCAGGTCGAGTTAATAGATCTCCAATTTGCATATTGTAAGGAGGGTCAGCAAACACTAAATCAAAAGTTTTATTAGGAATTCTTTTTAATTCTTTTAAGTTGTCGCAATTTAAAATTTTGTTTTGATAAGAACTCATATTTCTTGATTCAACTCTAAATTGAATCGAGGGTCAAACTATTTTAGAAAAAAAAAGAGTCCTCTAGTGTTAAAGTTTCTTATTTAGACAACATCTTGTGTATTGGTTTAAAGCCTTTTCTATGATGAGCGGTTACTCCAAACTTTTTAAGACCAGTTAAGTGTGCTTTAGTTCCATATCCAAAATTACTATCCCAAGCATAATTTGAATATTTTTCTGATAATTTTATCATTAAATTATCTCTATATACTTTTGCAACTATTGAAGCAGCACTTATTACTTTAACCTTTTCATCACCATTTATAATTGTTTTAAAATTTTTTAGTCCAGGGGGCGCAAAATTTCCATCAATTAAAACTAACCTTGGCTTAATCGATAATTTATCTACTGCTCTTTTCATTGACAGCAAAGATGCCTTTAAAATATTTAGATTTAGAATTTCTTTTACAGAAGCAATGCCAATAGAATAATATGAGTTTAATTTAATATGTTCTGATATTTCAGATCTTTTTTTAAAAGGAATTTTTTTCGAGTCTTTTAATATCTCAAGGTTAATATTATTTTTGAAAATTACTGCAGCTGAAACAACAGGGCCAGCTAGACAGCCTCTTCCAACCTCGTCAACTCCTGCAGTGATTTGTTTTTTTTTCAATTAAATTTTTAGTTTCGCTTTTTTATCCCTTATCATTTTCAGATCAACCCAAGCCATTTTTTTTTGGGCGGGCTGTCTCATTAAGAATGCTGGATGGAAAGTTACAATAACTGACGTCTTACAATTACCAAATTGTTTTTCTATCCATTTTCCTCGAACTTTTGAAATTACTTCTTCATTTTCAACAAGAGCGTTCATTGCAGTGCTACCCATCAAAACTAATATTTTTGGACTTATGATAGCTATATGTTGGGTAATAAAAGGCAGATATCTTTTAATCTCCTCATCTGTGGGTCTTCTATTTTCAGGTGGTCTATAATTAACTACATTAGATATATACACTTTTTTTCTATCAAGATTTATAGAAGCTAACATTTTATCTAATAAAATTCCGGCTCTTCCAACAAAAGGGATACCTTCTTTATCCTCATTGGCTCCAGGACCTTCTCCAATTAACATAATATTCGCTTTGGGGTTGCCATCAGAAAAAACCATTTGAGAAGCATTTTTTTTCAACTCACAGTTTTTAATTTCAGAAATATTATTTTTAAGCTTTTCAAGCTTCTTGGCCTTATCTGAACTAATTTCATAATTTTTATTTTTATATCTATTGATTACTTTATTATTGTAAATTAAATTATAATTAATAAGCTTATAAAATTTTAGCAGTTTAATTGTTTTTGTATTAATTTTTTTAAGCATTTTTTATATGAACAAATTTAAAAATTCTCTTAAATTTACATTACAATTCTTTTTTGTCATCATTTTTTTTTCCACAGCTGAAGCAAAAAATTCAGATCTTTTAGCTAAGGGAAAAAATATTTCAAATTATTTTTCAGGAATATTATCTTTGAATAACAATCAATACAGTGAGTCCTATAAGTATTTTAACAGATTAAGCGATTTGGAAAGAAGTCACTCAAATTTTGGCAAGAGGTATTTATTTACTTTAGTAAATTTAGGTAAGATAAATGAAGCATTTCACTTCTCAAAAAAATTAGAAAAAAAAAATCAAAGTACATTTGAAAGTGATTTAATTATAGGTATTTATTACCTCAAAAATGAAGAAAATAATCTTGCTAAAAAATATTTTTTAAAAATAAAAAAAAGAAAAACAGAAATTTTATTAAATTCATTTATTATAGAATCATTATTAAATTGGGTTGGTTTAGATAGTACTAATTTAAATTCTGCTAAAAAAAAGATTAATTCTACTGAGCCTGTCTTTGAGAATTTAAAAAGAATACAAAATGTTTTTTTACATTGTTATTTCAATGATGTTAATACTGATGTTTTTTTTAAAAGGCTTATAAATGATAAGAAAATTGATT
This sequence comes from uncultured Pelagibacteraceae bacterium, assembly GCA_902522955.1. Taxonomy (GTDB): domain Bacteria; phylum Pseudomonadota; class Alphaproteobacteria; order Pelagibacterales; family Pelagibacteraceae; genus Pelagilacustribacter. The sequence goes on along the minus strand of CABYXR010000001.1, from coordinate 79,461 downwards.
TTTCTAGATATAATTATTTCTATGCAAATTATTTATATAATTTAGGAAGGATTGATGATGCAAAAAAAATTTTAAATTCCTCTACTGAACTGTATCCAAGGAATTTACTATTAAATCAATTTAAGATAGATCTAGTTATAGAAAACGATTTTAAATCTAGTTTTAATTGCAAAAAACAATCAAATGTAATAGCTGAAATACTTTATATCACTGCCAATGCTTTTTCCTCTCAATCAATGTATTCTCACTCAAATTTTTATTTAAATTTGTCAAAATATCTAAACAAAGATTTTTACTCATTTGATACGTTGTTAGCGGAAAATTTTTATAAAATAGAAAATTTTAACAAATCCAAAAAGATCTATAACAAAATAAAAAAACAAGGCTCTGTATATCTATGGTATGCAACTAAACAAAAAGCACTAATCTTTCAAAAAGAAAAAAATAATGACGAAGCGATTAAGTTAATGACAAAAAACTATGAAAAACTTAAATATAAAAACATATATGATACTTTTGATTTCGCTGAATTTTTGAAAAGAAATAAAAAATACGAAAAAGCTATAAACTATTATACGGAAATAATTCAATTAATTAATAAAGATCATCCTCTTTATCCAGAAACAACAGACGGAAGGGGTGTTGTTTACGAAAGATTAGGAGAATGGGAAAAAGCAGAAAAAGATTTGCTCGCCTCTTTAGATGCAAACCCAAATCAGGCTTACGTAATAAATTATCTTGCATATTCTTGGATTGAAAAGGGAATTAAAATTGAAAAATCATTAAAAATGTTGGAGAAAGCAAATAATTTAAAATCTAATGATCCTTATATTATTGACTCATTAGGCTGGGCTTTATTTAAACTAAAAAAATACGAGGAGTCAAAAAATTATCTTCAACTTGCAGTCCAATTAATGCCTGCCGATCCGATAGTGAATGATCATTTTGGAGATGTTTTGTGGAAATTTGGAAAAAAGATTCAAGCTAGGTATTATTGGAACTACGTATTAATTCTCGAAGAAACGGAAGATGATCTTAAAAATGATGTAAGAAAAAAATTAATTTTAGGTTTATAACAATTAATGAAATTAAAATCCTTTTCAAAAATTAATTTGTCATTAAATGTCAATAAAAGATTAAAAAGTGGTTTACATGAAATACAGTCTCATTTTTGTTTAATTGATCTTTTTGATGAAATAAAGATAAAAAAAAATAAAAAATTTAAAGACGAGGTCAATTTTTGTGGAAAGTTCTCAAAAAATATAAATAAAAAAGACAACTCAATTCTACAAACTCTTAGACTATTAAGAAAAAATAGATTAGTTACAAATTATTTCTCAATAAATATAAAAAAAAGCATTCCAATATTTGCTGGATTAGGAGGAGGCACTAGTAATGCTGTTTATTTAGTGAAGTATTTATTAAAAAAGAAGTTTAGTAAAAAAATGATTAATAGTATGAAAAGGGAAATCGGATCTGATTGTTATTTGTTCCTTTATAATCAGGGTTTTCTTGAAAATCTCAATAAAATAAAAACTTATGAAAAAAAACACAAATTATTTTTTTTGCTTGTTTATCCAAATATAAGATGTTCAACCAAATATGTTTACTCTAAAGTAAAAAAATACTCACCAAAACTTAAGCTTAATTCTAATATAATTAAGGATAAAAAAAATTATGTTAATTTTTTAACTAAAGCAAATAACGATTTACAATTAATTATTGAGAAAAAATATCCGATTATAAAAAGCCTTCTTTTTGAAATAAGACAAACCAAAGGCTGTTTTTTCTCAAGAATGACTGGGTCTGGGTCAGTTTGTTACGGGGTTTTTCAAAGCAAAAAAAGGGCAATAGCTGCATTAAATAAAATAAAATCTAAATATCCGACATATTGGACAACCTTTGCAAAAACTATTTAATTCAACTTATTTATGATATATCAAAATCTTAGTATTGGGGCATAGCCAAGCGGTAAGGCAGCGGTTTTTGATACCGCCATCCTAGGTTCGAATCCTAGTGCCCCAGCCAACTGCCTATGTTTAATTTGAGTTTAGATTTTATAAACAATATAAAAAGAAAATTATTTCCTTTTTACAAAAATAAAGACCTTAAATATGTTTTTAAAAAATTACAAAAGGGATATTCGAAAGAAATCGTGGTAGCTAGATTTGTTGGAGGCTGTGTAAGAAAACATTTATCTGGAGAAAATGTTGATGATATAGATATTGCAACAATCTTAACTTCTGATGAAATAAAGCAAAGATTTCAAAACTCAATTTTTAAAATTATTGAGACTGGCATAAAACATGGAACAGTCACTTTAATATCCAGTGAGCTCAAGCTTGAATTAACCACATTAAGAAAAGATGTAGCAACAGACGGAAGACATGCTGAAGTTGAATATATAGATAATTGGATTTTGGACTCTGAAAGAAGAGATTTTACAATTAATGCAATTTATTTGGATATCAATGGGAAAATATTTGATCCTCAAACAGGAACAGTAGATTTAAAAAATAATAACGTAAAATTTATAGGAGACCCACAAAAAAGAATAGAAGAGGATTATTTAAGAATTATTAGGTTTCTAAGGTTTGCAATTCAATATGATAGTCAAACTGACAATACTACCATAGAAGCTTTAAAACTAAATTTAAATGGAATAAAAATAATTTCAAAGGAAAGAATTTTAGATGAATTATTTAAAATTTTAAATTTAAAAAATTTTAATAATCTTCTAAAAAATGAAAACAATAAAATTATTTTTTCATTCATATTTCCAGAATTGAGATATCTTGATAGATTACAAAAATTCGATAAAATTAATGAATATTTTGAATTAAACAAAAAAAGTTTGTTAGCAGTATTATTAATTGATGAAAAAGATAGTCATGAGTATTTTTTTCATAAATACAAAGTTTCAAACGATTTAAAAGATAATTTAAGTTTATTAGCGAAAAATTTTAAATTTTCAAAAAAGAATAAAAATTTCTTTGGTAAAGATTTAGAAAAAAATATATATTTATACAATAAAGAACATCTAAGAATATTAAACTTATTGAATTTCTTAAGTAATACAAAATATAATTTACAAAATTTTACTAAAATTTCAAAAAATATATCTAATTCAAAAGTTCACAAATTTCCCTATGATGGCGAATACTTTAAAAAAAAGGGTATGAAGGAAGGGCCGGTTTTGGGAAAAGCTATGAAAATTATCGAAAAAGAATGGATAGAAAATAATTTTCAAATTTCTGATAAAAGATTATTAGAGTTAATTCAGCAAAATTTAAATTAAATATAATTAACATCCAATATTTCAAAATTTCTCTCTCCAGAGGGAGTATTAACGCTTACCATTTCACCTTTATTTTTTCCAATAAGAGCTTTACCAATGGGGCTTTTAAAAAAAATTAAATTTTTTTTAATATCGGCCTCATCTTGACCAACTAATCTGTATGAAATTTTGTTATTTGTTTCTATATCTTGAACTTTAACTGTTGAACCAAAAATTACTTTACCGTCATTCTCAATTTTAGTAACGTCGATTACATTTGCTCTGGCAATTAAATCGTTTATTGCTATTACTCTACTTTCAATCAAAGCTTGTTGCTCCTTTGCAGCATGATACTCAGCATTTTCTTTCAAATCGCCATGGGATCTAGCTTCAGCTATTGCTTCAACTATTTTTGGTCTCTGAACATTTTTTAAATCCTCTAACTCAGTTTTTAAATTTTTTAGTCCACTAACTGTAATCGGTTCTTTTTCCATAATCACTTCCACTTTGCTTCTGGTGGTAAAGACATTAAAATTGAGTCTATGTTACCACCTGAATTTAAACCAAACTTTGTACCTCTATCATATAAAAGGTTAAACTCAACATACCTACCTCTTTTAAATAATTGTTTCTCTTTATCTTTTTTTGTCCACTTGACCATTTTCTTTCTATTGATGATATTTTTTGAAATTTCGATAAATTTTAAACCGAGTTCTCTTACAAATTTGAAATTTTTACTCCAATCTCCAGTCTCATAATCAAAAAAAATTCCTCCTATACCTCTTGGCTCTTTTCTATGTGGTAGATAAAAATATTTATCACACCATTTTTTGTATTTAGCATAATCTTTTTTATTTTGAAGACAAATTTTTTTTAAGTTGTCGTGAAGGATTTTCTTTTCTTTTAAATCTATAAAACTAGGTGTCATGTCTATCCCTCCACCAAACCATTCCTTTGTCGTTACTATAAATCTTGTATTAAAATGAATAGCAGGAATCCTTGGATTTTTCATATGTGCTACTACAGAAATACCAGAAGCCCAATATTTTCCATTTTTACTTGCTCCAAAAATTTTTGACCTAAATTTCTTCGCAAATTTTCCAGAAACAGTGGATTTATTTACTCCAACCTTATCGAAAACATTACCTCCAGACATAAGATATGATATTCCACCACCCTCTTTAATTTTTTCTTTTTTCCACTTTCTGCGATGAAATCTTATTTTGTTATTCTCTAAATACTCAAACTCTTTACAAATTTGATTTTGTAAGTAGGCAAACCAATTATCAGCTATTTTTTTTCTAAAATCTGTGGTGATCATTATTTTAATAAATTGTTTTGTCTTAATGCCTCTGAAGCTGTTATTGCAACTGACATAGCAACATTAAGAGACCGTGTTTTTTTATTTATAGGAATTTTTAGTCTATCTTTGATTTTAGAGTGCAAGATTTTCGGCACTCCAGCGCTTTCTCTACCAAATAATAATATATCATTTTTTCGGAACTTAAATTTATGATAAGCCTTTTTGGCTTTTGTAGTCATCAATACAATTCGCGATTTTAAATTCTTATTTTTAAACTCTTCAAAATCTTCATACCTAAAAATTCTACTAAACCCAATATAATCCATAACTACTCTTTTAAAACGCAAGTCGTTTAAATCAAACCCACATGGTTCTATAATATGCAATTTAAGATCAAAACATGAACTGAGTCTAATAATAGCAGCAGTATTTTGAGGAATGTCAGGTTTATATAGAGCTATGTGCATTATTTAAGCTTAATTTATAGTATTTATGTGTCATTCTGACCCTAGAAACTAGAATTATTTAGTCTTATTTAATAATTACATTATAAACATAAAGACTACAAATGAGCAAAGAAGAAAAAAAAGTAAATAGAAGAGATTTTTTGTATACCGCAACCTATACCGTTGGTGCGGTTGGAATAGGTGCGGTTATCTGGCCGATGATTGATCAGATGAATCCAGATAAAGCACAACAAGCGCTAGCAACTACAGAGGTTGACATTAGCCAGATTGAACCTGGCAAATCAATTACTGTATTATGGAGAGGTAAGCCTGTTTTTCTTAAAAGAAGAACTACGGAAGAAATAGCTGAAGCTAGAGCTGTAAGCTTGGACGATTTGCCTGATCCTCAAAAAGACGAAGATAGAGTAAAAGATGGTAAAGACGAATGGTTAGTAATGCTTGGAGTATGTACTCATCTTGGGTGCGTTCCGCTAAAAGACAAAGGTGATTATAAAGGTTGGTTTTGCCCTTGTCATGGCTCTCATTACGATATCTCAGGCCGGATAAGAAAAGGTCCTGCGCCTAAGAATATGGAAATACCAAAGTTCGAGTTTGTTGATAACAACACGATTAAAATTGGATAAAAAATATAATTTAAATAAAAATGAGTGAACAAGAATATATACCAAAATCAAAAGCTGGAAAGTGGCTTAACGATAGACTTCCCATTCTTACTTTGGGAGCACACCTAACAGATTATCCAACACCAAAAAATTTAAACTATTGGTGGACTTTTGGTGGAATATTAACTTTTTGTTTAATCACTCAAATCGTAACAGGGATTGTACTTGCCATGCATTACGTTGCACATGCAGACTTAGCATTCGGAAGTGTAGAGCATATAATGAGAAATGTTAACTATGGTTGGTTAATAAGATATATTCATAGCAATGGAGCTTCGATGTTCTTTTTAGCTGTTTATATTCATATCTTGAGATCTTTATTTTATGGATCATATAAATCTCCAAGAGAAGTAATTTGGATTATAGGTTTGATGATTTACCTTCTAATGATGGCCGCTGCGTTCTTAGGTTATGTGTTGCCTTGGGGACAAATGAGTTTTTGGGGAGCTACTGTAATTACTAATTTGTTTAGTGCCATACCTCTGGTAGGAGAAAGTATAACTACTTGGCTTTGGGGAGCTTATTCAGTTGATAATCCCACTTTAAATAGATTTTTTAGTTTACATTACTTGATACCGTTTTTAATTTTAGGTTTAGTAATTTTGCATATATGGGCTTTACACGTCCCTGGCAATAATAATCCTGTTGGGATAGATATTAAGAAACCATCAAAAGACACTGTACCTTTTCATCCATATATAACTATAAAGGATGCATTTGCTTTATTAGTTTTTATGATAATTTTTGCAGGATTTGTTTTTTTCACACCTAATGTTTTAGGTCATTCAGATAATTATATTCCTGCAAACCCATTAGTAACTCCAGCTCACATAGTTCCAGAGTGGTACTTATTACCTTTTTATGCAATTTTGAGATCAGTCCCAGATAAATTAGGTGGAGTAATTTTGATGTTTGGATCAATTTTTATTCTCTTTGTACTTCCATGGTTAGATACCTCTAAGGTCCGGTCAGCAGTTTTTAGACCAATTTATAGACAATTTTATTGGATATTTGTTTTTGACGTATTAATGCTCGGATATATGGGAGCAATGCCTGCAGAAGGAATTTATTTAGTATTAGCTAGAGTTGGAACTATTTATTATTTTTTACATTTCTTAGTTGTGTTGCCGGTTGTTGGTTATTTAGAAAAAACCGATCCGGTTCCAATGAGTATTTCTGACCCTGTGCTTACAGGTGGAGCAGAGCCCTCTCTCGCGAAGAAAGATAATGGCAAAATTTAAATTAACAAAAATATTTTTTTTAATTTCAATAGTTTTTTTTCCTTACTCTACTCATAGTGCTGAACAAACTGATCCGATCAAGATAAATTGGAGTTTTAAGGGTTTAACTGGTAAGTTTGACAGAGCCTCATTACAAAGAGGATTTCAAGTTTATAAAGAAGTTTGTGCTTCTTGTCATTCAATGGAATATTTAACCTATAGAAATTTAGGCGAACCAGGTGGCCCAGAGTTTTCAGAGATGGAAGTAAAAGCAATCGCAGCAAGTTTCGAGGTCATTGATGGACCAGACAGCCAAGGTGAGATGTTTACTAGACCTGGTAAACCATCAGATAAATTTGTGAGCCCCCACCCAAACAAAGAAGCAGCTGCAGCTGCTAATGGTGGAGCATATCCACCTGATATGTCAGTTTTAGTAAAAGCAAGAAAAGGTGGGGCTAATTATATTTATTCTGTTTTGGTAGGATACGAGGATCCACCTCCTGGAGTAACTTTAGATCAAGGAGTATACTATAACAAGTATATGATTGGTAATAAGATTAAAATGCCAAATAATTTAATTGAAGGTTTAGTTGATTACGCTGACGGCACAGAGTCTACCGTCGATCAAATGGCAAAAGATGTAACAACTTTTCTAGCTTGGGCTGCTGAGCCAGAATTAGAAGAGAGACATAAAACTGGTGTAAAGGTAATCATTTATTTAGTACTTTTAACCTTTCTTGTTTATTTAAGTATGAAAAAGATTTGGTCAAGGATTGACACGAAAGTATAATACGTCTCCATCTTTAACTATATAATCTTTTCCTTCTATTCTTAATTTACCATTTTCTTTACACTTTTCAGCACTACCAAATTTAATAAAATCTTCACATGTGACTGCTTCTGCCCTAATAAAATTTTTCTCAAAATCTGTATGTATTACACTGGCAGCTTTTGGGGCTAATGTATTTTTTTTAATTGTCCAAGCTCTACTTTCTTCTAGTCCTGATGTAAAAAAGGTATCTAAATTTAATAGGTCGTACCCTTCTTTTATTAATCGATTAAGACCAGTTTTATCTAATCCAATTTCTCTCATAAAAGTTTCTCTTTCGTTTTTATCTAAGCCCATAATTTGATCTTCTATATCTGCACATATTGTAATAATTTTTTCATTCGAATTTTTAGATTTTACTAATTTTGTATATTTATTTCCGTCAATCAAGTTTTCTTCATCAACATTACAAACTATGATTTTAGGTTTCTCGCTTAATAACCCTAATTCTAGTAAAAATTTTTTATCATCCTTATTTTCTATTTCATTATCTTTGCCTTTATTCAAACTTTCTAGTTTATTTTCCAGTATTTTTAATTCTTTTTCGCTTAAAGACTTTTTTTTACTTTTCTCTAACTTTTTTTGGATCAAATCAATATCAGATAAGATAATTTCTGTCCTTATTGTCTCAAGATCATCTATTGGGTTAATTTTTGAGCTTACGTGAGTTATTCTGTCCGAATCGAAGCATCTTACTAAGTGTATAATCGCGTCAACCTCCCTAATATGAGACAAGAACTTATTGCCTAATCCCTCACCTTTAGACGCACCCTTAACTAATCCCGCTATATCTACAAAAGTAATATTTGCATAAATTTTTCTTTTAGATTTAGAAAGATCAGATAACTGATCTAATCTTTTATCTACTACATCTACAATCCCTATATTTGGATCAATGGTACAAAAAGGAAAGTTTGCAGCCTCAGCATTTTTTGAGGCAGTCAATGCATTGAACAATGTAGATTTCCCTACATTCGGGAGACCTACTATTCCACACTTAAATCCCATTCAGATTTTGATTTACTTTACTTGAAAAAAGATCAATTTTTTTATCTATTAAAGTTGGGATTAACTTAACGATATTTTCTGTAATTTCTTTTATTTTTTCTTCCTCGTCTTCTTTAAAATCTTCTAAAACGTGATTGTTAACTTTCTTTTTTTGTTTAGGATGGCCAATACCAATTCTTACTCTTGAATAATCTTTGCCTATGAATTTATCAATTGAGTCAATACCATTATGTCCAGCACTAGTGCCACCAAATTTTGCTTTGATTTTTCCAAAATCAATATCCATATCATCATGAAATACAAACACATCTTTCGCTTCAATTTTAAAATAATCTATTAATTCCTTAATTGCGGTTCCTGAATTATTCATAAAAGTAAGAGGTTTTATAGCGTATATTTTCTTTGACTCTATGTTTCCGGTTGTTAGCAATCCTTTAAATTTAGGTTTTTGCTTTGACAATTTAAAATGTGCATTGATGGCATCAATTATTTTAAAACCAATATTATGTCTCGTATTAGTGTAGTTTGAGCCAGGATTTCCTAATCCGACAAGTAAAAGCATATCAATTATTTCTTTTCAGGAGGTTTTTTTTCAGGAGGTTTTTTGTCATCAGTTTTTTTGTCTCCACCTGTAGCATCTTTTCCTTTTTCATCTTTTTTGGCTGCATCTCCATCCTTAGTTGCTGCTTCTGCTCCCTCTGTTGGAGTTTCTCCTTCTGTACCTTCTGCGACCTCCTCAGCAGGTTTTTCTGGTTCTTTAATTATTGTTGGCGCTGCAACAGTCGCTATAACAAAATCTCTGTCCGTAATAGTGGGTAATACATTGTCAGGCAATTTAACAGATGAAATCTTTAAGCTTGTACCGATATCTGTTCCTTTTAAATCAATTGTTATATCGCTAGGAATATTTTCAGCAGGACATTTTAGCTCAACCGCCCTTCTAACAATATTAAGAACTCCTCCTTTTTTAAGACCAGGTGAGTCAGGATGGTTTATAAATTTTACTGGAATTTCTAAAACAATTTTTTTACCTGTTACAATTCTCATGAAATCAATATGAATAGGCTCTTCTGAGATAACGTTATATGCGACATCTCTAGGTAAAACTTTTTCTTTTTTGCCATCAATATCCAGCTCTAAAACTTTGGATAAAAAATTGTCAGAGTTGATAATTTCTCTGATAGCTTTTTTTTCAATAGAAATTTTTTGATTTGGATTCTTTCCACCATACAAAATTGCGGGTATAAAACCGCTAGCTCTCAACTTATTAGTTGATCCCGTAGACGTGTTATCTCTTTTAATTGCTTTTAAGTTGCTCATTTATTTTATATTGGAAAAGTTATATAACTCACCTTGTTTAATAAAACAAGTATTAATTGAACAAATCAGAAACCGAATTAGAATTTGCTATTCTTTTTATTGCTTCGGACATAAGCGAAGATATAGATAAGACCTCAATTTTATTGTTATTTTTAATTTTTTGAGAATTATCAATTGTATCGGTAATTATCAGTTTTTTAATTTTTGAATTTTTAATTTTCTTAACAGCGTCTCCACTTAAAACAGCATGGGTAATGAAAACGTAAACTTCATTAGCACCACTTTTTTTTAGTGCATCAACTGCATTTACTATAGTTCCACCACTATCAATTATATCATCAACGATTATACATGTTTTATTTTTTACATCCCCAATTATATTCATAACTTCGGACTCGCCAGGTGCCGGTCTTCTCTTATCGATAATTGCAAGATCAGCTTTTATTCTTGTGGCTAAACCTCTAGTTCTTTGAACACCTCCCACATCAGGAGAAACACAAATCAATTTTTTGTTACTAAATTTTTTTTTGATGTATTTTGCAAACAGTGGAGTCGTAAATAAATTATCAACCGGCATATCAAAAAAACCCTGAATTTGACCAGCATGTAAATCAACTGTCAAAACCCTACTTGCTCCAGCATTAGTTATTAGGTTTGCCACAACTTTTGCAGAAATAGAAGTTCTTGGGGCAACTTTTCTGTCTTGCCTAGCATATCCAAAATATGGAATCACGGCCGTAACGTTTTTTGCTGAAGATCTTTTTAAAGCATCGATTACAAGAAGAAGTTCCATTAAATTATCATTAGCAGGATTGGAGGTTGATTGAATTACAAAAACACTATTACCTCTTATATTTTCATTAATCTCTATATAGATTTCACCATCAGCGAATCTTCTTATATTAGTATTTACTAATTTCAGTTTCAGTTTTTTTGAGATATCCTTGCTTAATTTAAGATTGCTTGTTCCAGATAAAATTTTCATGAAATGTAATCACTTATACCGTTATTTTTAAATGTTTTCAAACCAATTCAAGTTATATGTTGTTGAAGATTTTTACGTTAAAGAGCTTTAACAATTACTAATGTAATAATAAATTTTGGCTAAACTTAGACAGTTTTTGAAACTATTTATTAGACCAGACTTATAACAGAAATACTCCTACCGTAATCTTTTTCTAGTAATTTTTGAGACCTTCTAAAACTAAAAAAACTACTTTTTTCCTTAAAAGTGTCATGGTTTACATGATCAACTTTTACATTGAGTCTTAAAAGTTTGTCATTTACGTATTTTCTAAGGTTAAATAGTTTTTTTACATTATTTTTCTTTACAAAATAAGACTTGTTTTTTTTTGATTGTAATAAAAACTTTTTGTAAAAATTTATATCAACTTCGTAACTTTTCGGTCCGATACAAGGGCCTATGCTGGCAAAAATTTTATTTTTGGAATTAAGTTTTTTAAATTTTTTTATTGTATTTTCTATTATTCCAGAAAAAGCTCCTTTCCAACCTGCATGAATACATCCGATAAATTGATTTTTACTATCGTAAAGAATAATTGGAACACAATCTGCAGTAATAACTCCTAAAGCGTATCCCTTAATATTAGTTATTAATGCATCAGAATAAAAATTTTTAGATCTTCCGTTGTTTTTGCTAACAAATATTACCTTATTACTATGTGTTTGATGCATTAGTTTAAGATTATTTAATTTGACGTTAATCTTTTTTGAAACAAACTTTAAATTTTTTTTAATATTAGCCTTATTGTCTTTTGATCCTTTTCCACAATTTAAACTTTTATATATTCCTCTTGAAAAACCTCCTTTTCTAGAAAAAAAACAATGTTTAATTTTCTTTATTTTTTTTAGATTTTTAGAATAAAACATTATTTAAATCCTAGGAAGTTACTATTTTTTGATTTAAAGGCAAAAATAACTTTAAACAAGCCACCCATTAATTCCTTATTTAAAAGTCTCCTTAAAGTTAAAGACATGTACTCTTTTTGTTTAAAAGTCATATTTTTTTCTAAAACTTTAACTCTTTCGATTATTCCCATTTTTTCTAAAAAAAACTTTTGGGAAACTATTTTTTTAACTTTAAGCTTATTTTTAAGAAAATACTCTTTTAAAAGACTAAAATTCACAAGAGAAGAAATGTCAGCTCTTCCAAGGTTTTTAAATAAATGATTCATGTCTATTTTTTTATTTTTCATAACTGTCTGCAGAGTGCTTCTGTTAATAACATTTAAATAACCATAATCTATAAGTAAAATCCCACCTGAAAGATCATTAATTTTTTTTACTATCTTATCCAACTCAAGAAATCCTAGTTTGGGGAATTCAATAAATTTTAACCCTTCTAAAGCTTTAAAAGTTTTGATTTTTTTTACATCCTCTCTATTAGCTTTTTGGTAAGCTTCGTCCAATCCTGACGCAGGATCAACTGAGTAACATTTTTCTAATAAAGATTTTTTTTCTACTAAAAACTGTTTTATTGGAATCGCATCGAAAAACTCATTTCCAAAAAAAATAACTGGGCCTTTTTTAATTTTATCAAAATTTCTAATCCATTTTATTTTAGACCCTTTTAATTTTTTTTTTTGTAAATTGCTTAGAAGTTTACTCTTTTCATATAAATATATATTTATGGAGTCATTAAGCTCTGGAAATTTTTTAATTGTATTAACAAAAACTTTTGCAAGACTTCCATCACCTGGACCAAGTTCTACAAAATTGAAAGTTTTTGGTTTTCCAAGTTTTTCCCAAACAGAAACAACCCATATTGAGATTATTTCAGAAAATAAATTTGAAATTGTCGGTGCTGTAATAAAATCACCCTGGCTTCCAAATGGAATTTTTTTTGTATAATAACCAATTTTTGGTTCATACAAAACTTTTTCGATAAATTCATCGACAGGAATTAATTTTTTAAGCCTTAAATTAAAATATCCAGGATTATAAGTCATTTTTTTTTAAATAAAGAATTGAACCAGCAAAAATCATAAATAAACTTAAAAGCATTCCCATACTCAAAGAACCAAAAATAAATCCAATTTGTGAGTCAGGTTCTCTAAAAAACTCAGAAAATATCCTGAAAATGCCATAAGTAATTAAAAACATATAGGAACAAGTTCCAGTTTTATAATTCTTTCTAAAAAAAAATAAATTCATAATAATAAACAGAACTACACCCTCCAAAAAAGCTTCATATAATTGAGACGGATGTCTTATATTGTTATCAATTTTAGGAAAAACAACTCCCCAAAAAACATCAGTTGTTTTACCAATTAATTCACCATTGATGAAATTAGCTATACGCCCTAGGAATATTCCTATAGGAGCAACAAAGGCGATTATATCTAGCAAGAAAAAAGTTGGTATATTTTTTTTAATTGAAAACCAATAAGTACCAAGTATTACACCTAAAAGTGCTCCGTGGAAAGACATTCCACCTTCCCAAATTTTTAAAATATCTAATGGATTTAATAAATAGTATCCAAAATTATAAAATAAAACATATCCAATTCTTCCTCCAATAAGTATAGATACAATTATATATGTAATCAAATTATCAAATTCTTTGATTTCAAAAATATGATTTAAAGATTTGAATTTTTTTAAAATAATTTTTTTACCCAGCCACCAACCGATCAAAATTCCTAATATATAGGCTAATGAATACCATCTGATAACCAAAAAACCAAAATCGAATAAAATAGGGTCTAAATCGTGAATGTACATGATCTCTTATAACATATTTGAAATTAGGTTTTCTATCAAATAAGATGAATTATGAAAAGTTCTGAAAAATTATTAAAAGTTTTATCAAGCTTAATTGAGAATGGAATTTTAAGTAGCAAAGATATAAAGAAAGAGATATCTACAGATCTTAAATTTACAAGAGACAAACTAATTAATAAGCTCCAACTGGTTTCAAGAGAAGAGTTTGAAGTATTAAAAAAGATAACTCAGAAACAAGAAGCTATAATTAGAAAATTAGTTAGAAAAAAAAAGCCTAAAAAGGCAAAGAAATCTTAACCTGCAAACCATTAAATTTGCTTTTACCCAATTGAATATTTCCTCCATGTGAATTTACTATATCTTCAACGATAGCTAGCCCCAATCCCACACCTGATTGATTAAGGTTTCTACTTTTATCGAGACGCACAAAAGGTTTCATAACATTTTTAAATTGATCTTCTGGTATTCCAGGACCGTCGTCTTCAATGAAAACTGCTACAATATTAGTTCCTTTTTGGACTTTTACATATACTTTTTTGCCATAGGTGAGACCATTTTGAATTACATTTTCAAAACATCTTGTCAGAGATGTCAATCTTCCTTTTAAATTTACATTTTCAAAATTATTTAAAATTAAATTCTCATTTTTAAATTTTTTCTTAATCGAATTGAGTATATCTGATAAGCTTATTAAAGTAGTTTCTTCTTGAGTTTGAGTTTTAGCAAACTGTAAATAATCGTTGAGCATACTTTCCATTTCATCAATATCTTTATACATTTTCTCAGAAATTTCTTTTTGGTCGACCATCGCTAACTGTAGTTTTAATCTTGTTAATGGAGTTCTTAAATCATGACTTATTCCAGATAGCATTTCTGATCTTTGATTAAGGTGCCTATTTATTCTTTTAGCCATCCTGTCAAATTCATAAGCTGCTTTTCTTATTTCAGAAGCGCCAGAAGGCCTGAAGTCATTCACATACACACCTTTTCCAAACCTTTCAGCTGCTTTAGCTAGTCGAACAAGTGGTTTAGTTTGATTCTTTAAAAATATTAGAGCAATTAAGATTAAAATAATCGATGGCAGAGTTGTCCATAATACAAATAATCTTACTGATGAAGGTGATATCATTTCTTTAGGAACTAAAAATTCTATAACTTCATTTTCTAATCTAATTTTAATTTCAACCGCGTTTTTAAACTTAGAAGTATTAAAATAATAGTTGTTATTACCAAATGAAGATTTCAACTCTCTCCTTAAAGACCTATCCATTGGGCTAAATTTTCTCTCTCCACTTGCGACTGGAAATGGATTGTTATTTATATCTATCTCAAAATTAAAATTATTTTTATAACTATCAGTAAAAAATTCTAAATTTTCTTTATTATTTATATAAGCATTTTGAATAGTTTTTAATTGAGATACTAAAGATCTAGTTATGTTTTTGTTTGCTTTAATCCAAATGCTATCATAAAAAACTATTGTTATTATAAGTTGTAAAATTATTGTCGGAGCAGCCACTATAATTAATGCTCTGTAAAAAAGTCTTTTGGGCAATATATATTTTATAAATTTATTCAATCCAGAGAACATAGCCTGACCCTCTAATAGTTTGTAAAAATTTTGGATTTTTTGGATTTTTTTCAATTTTTAATCTTAATCTTGTAATCATAACATCAATCGATCTCTCTTGATTTATACCAGATATTTTTCCAATTTCTTCTCTTGAATACGTTTTTCCTGGGTTTGTTAACATTTCTATCAAAACTTTTTTTTCTGAAACATTGATTTTTTTATTTTTTCCATCAAGTAGTATATTCATCTTATTCAAATCAATTTGAGCATTGCCTACATAATGTATTTTATTTGGATCAATCTTAAAATTTCTTTTTATTAAATTTTTTATTCTAAGTAATAATTCTTTAGGTTCAAAAGGTTTACCGATGTAATCATCTGCTCCTAACTCAAGACCTTTAACTCTATCATCTGTTTCGCCTTTGGCAGTCAACAAAATAATAGGAATCTTTATTTTTCTTTTAATTTCTTTTGTAAAATCATAACCATTTTGACCTGGCATCATTACATCTAAAACAATTAAATCAAATTTAAATACCGAGAGTTTTTTTTTTGCATTTTCAGCGTTCTCTGAAGTTGACACTAAATAATTATTTTCAATTAAATATTCTTTTAACAAGCTTCTGATTCTATTATCATCATCTACAATAAGAATATGAGTTTTATTATTTTCCATCTACGATTTTTTTTAAAACTTCTTTAAACTTAATAACTGAGTCAGCATTAGAATTTTTAAGAGCATTAAATATCCTTTTTTTTTGTGTATTATAAACGGTTTGAAAAAACACTTTACCCTCTTTATCTAAAAATAAATTTTTTTTTCTTGTATCATGCTCATCCTTAATTTGTTTGATCATTTTAGATTTGATAAGATCTCTTAAAACTCTATTTAAGCTTTGTTTAGTAACTTTAAGTTTGAACATTAGTTCCCCAAAACTAATACCTGGATTTCTTTCTATAAGATTTAAAGATCGCAAATGCGCTGGACCAAAATATCTTTTTGCTAAAATCTGTTTCGGATCAG
The DNA here is from genome assembly GCA_902522955.1 of uncultured Pelagibacteraceae bacterium. Lineage (GTDB taxonomy): Bacteria > Pseudomonadota > Alphaproteobacteria > Pelagibacterales > Pelagibacteraceae > Pelagilacustribacter. The sequence goes on along the minus strand of CABYXR010000001.1, from coordinate 63,034 downwards.
CAAAAGTTTCTCGATAAGCATATGATAAAAGCTGAATAAAATCTTTAATTTGTTCGTCTTTGAGATATAATAAATCTTTCATAATGGTAAGTTATATTGACTTATCTTATTAAGAAATATACTTTTTTGTAAGAAAAAAATCTATATATTTACATCTAAATGGAAAGCATACCTTACGATAAAAGATCTGGAAAAATTTGGTTTAATGGCAAAGCTGTTGATTGGTCTGAAGCTAATATTCATGTTTTGAACCACGGACTTCACTATGCTAGTTGTGTTTTTGAGGGCGAAAGAGTTTATGATGGTGAGATTTTTAAACTAGAGGAACACACGGAAAGATTGTTTTATTCTGCTAAAAGAATGGGAATAAAAGTTCCTTACAGTCAAAAAGAAATTAATGATGCTTGCAAAAAAATTGTAAATATTCAAAACGTGCAAAACGGATATGTGCGACCAGTGATTTGGAGAGGTAGTGAGATGATGGCTATCTCGGCACAAAAAAATAAAATTCACATTGCCATTGCTACTTGGGAATGGGGTTCTTATTTTGATCCAAAATTAAAATCTAAAGGCATCAGGTTGAATATATCTTCTTGGCGTCGACCAAACCCAAACTCTATACCTTGGGATACTAAGGCAGCAGGGTTATATATGATTTGTACTCTTTCGAAACACGAGGCAGAAAGTAATGGGTATACCGACTCTTTAATGTTAGATCACGAAGGTAACATCGCAGAAGCAACTGGAGCAAATATCTTTTTTAAAAATGAAACTGGAGAATTACACACTCCTATACCAGACTCGTTTCTTGACGGAATTACAAGAAGAGAAGTTATAAAGATAGCAAAATCTAAAGGAATCAAAGTAATTGAAAGAAAAATCAAACCTGAGGAAATGAGAAACTTTGTTGGCTGTTTCCTTACCGGAACTGCAGCTGAAGTCACACCTGTTTCTGAAATCAATGAGTATAAATTTAAAATTTGTAATACAATTACTGATTTAAATGAAAGCTATCAAATTCTTGTAAGAAAAAAAACTGCCGCTTAGCTTTTCTTTGCCGTAATTAATACAGACCAAGCCAATATTCTGAAAATTTTAAATTTAAATAAAATTTGATCAAGTTTAGTTAAAAATTTAAAAAAATTTGACTCTCTTGGTAATTTATAAAAAGGTGAAAATATCAATGTTAAAAATCCATAATATTTAATATTTGTATCTAAAAATTTATTTTGAATATATTCAAAATCTTTATTTATAAGAGGATGTTCGTCTTTAGACCTTGATTTGGGAGTTAATTTTCTATAGAGATTTATAATAGGATTTGTGCCAAGGGGTTCTATAAATATTAAACTTCCATTAGATTTTAATATTCTATGAATTTCATCTAAACATTTATTAAATTCTAAATGATGTAAAATTCCTGTACCGTAAACGATATCGAAGCTATTGCTTTCAAATCTAGTTTTTTCACAATTATCTACATAGTATTCTGCATCTAATAGCATTTTTTTTGCATTTTTTTTTGCTTTATCAATTGAAACTTCAGAGATATCAATTCCAACAATTTTTTTTGGTTTGTATTTGATAGCTCTCTCAACAAATAGACCTGTTCCACAACCAAAATCCAAGATTTGTGACTGACTAGCATTTCTTTGTAAGTGAGAAAAAAAATCTTCATTAATATTATAAAGAGATTTATAGAAAATATTTTCGAATCTTCCTTTAGTTTGAGACTGTAGATTGTTGTGAAATTCTTTTTCTCTTATATTGATATCAGTTAAACTCATTAATTTTTTTTATTATCCTCATTAATAGCATGATCGATACCTTTTCTAACATAATCGTATCCAGTATATAATGTTAAAAAAGCAGATAACCACAAAAGTATTATCCCTATAGTTTGAGCGTTGTAGTCTTGAAAATTAATTAACTTGTTTCCACTTTCACCTGTTAAAAGGATAGCTATTGAAAGCATCTGCAAAAGTGTTTTAAGTTTGGTTAAACTAGTTACTTGTAAATATACACTGCCCTTTGCAAGATATTCTCTTAAACCTGAAACAAGAATTTCTCTTGTTAAAATAATGATAGCCGCAATCACTTCATAATTTTTAATTGTTCCATTCATAACTAATAGTATAAGAGCTGAGGCAACTATAATTTTATCAGCTATAGGATCAAGCATTTCACCCAATTTTGATTCTTCTTTAAAAATCCTTGCCAAAAGACCATCCAGATAATCTGTAAAGCTTGCTAGAACAAATATAAAAAAAGGGATTAAGTCTCCAAAAAATCCTGGGATAAAAAAAGTAAGGACAAAAATTGGAACGATTATAATTCTACCTATAGTTAAAATATTTGGTATTTTCATTTTTATTCGTGAAAGTAATTATATATTTTCTTAGCGATGCTGTCTTCTATTCCTTCAACTGATTTCAAGTCATCTAAACTAGCAGACTCCACGGCTCTAGCTGAACCAAAATGATTTAGTAAAGCTCTTTTTCTTTGACGACCAATTCCTTGAATTTGATCGAGTAACGATTTACTTAAGGTTTTCTTTCTTTTTGCTCTGTGAGTACTTATAGCAAATCTATGAGCTTCATCTCTTAATCTTTGAATGAAAAATAATAACGGATCACTTTTATTGAGAATAAATTCATCGTTTTTATAGTAAATTTTTTCTTCACCAGCATTTCTTTTTTTCCCTTTTGCAACTGCTAAAATAGGTAAATCATGCAAACCTAGTTCATTTAAAACTTCTCTAGAAACTGAGTACTGTCCTTTACCTCCATCAATTATGACTAGGTCAGGCAAAGAAAGTGATCCCGATTTCTCTTTTATAGCTTTCGAAAATCTTCTAAATAAAACTTCTTTCATCATTCCATAATCATCGCCTTTTATTTTATCGTCTTTAATATTAAATTTCCTGTATCTTTTTTTGACAAAACCTTCATTGCCAAAACAAATCAGGGCTCCAATAGAGTCAGATCCTTGTATGTGACTATTGTCATATACTTCAATTAAATCAATGTTATGATTAAGTTTAAACTTTTTTGATAAATTTTCTATTAGGTTGTTATTTGTATCTGACTGGATAAGTTTTTGAGTTAATGCTTGTTTTGCGTTTTTTTCTGCAAGCTTTGAAATATTTGTTTCATTTTTTGATTTGGCTTTTTTTATCAAGACTTGTTTATTTTCTTTATTTGAAAAAGTTTTCTCTAATAAACTTTTTTCACTAACTTCACTGTTTGTTATTATAAGCGCTGGTATTGTTTTATTTTCATAAAATTGAGATATAAAAGAAGAAAGTATATCCTCAATTGTATCTTCAGGATCATGTTTTGGGTAAAAAGCCTGATTACCCCAGTTTTGTTTAGATCTAAAAAAGAAAACTTGAATACAAGTTTTACCTGTTTCTTTATATATGCTTATAACATCTGCTTCATTTAAATTAGTTTGATTTATCTTTTGAGATGTTTGTATTTGAGTCAAAGCCTTTATTCTATCTCTAGCTATCGCTGCTTTTTCGTAATCAAGTTCTTTGCTTGCCTTTTCCATTTCTTTAGAAAGATTTTTTTGAATTCTTCTAGACTTACCAGATATAAAATCAATAGCATCGTTTACAGTTGACAGATATTCTTTTTCTGAAATATGCTGAACGCAAGGGGCTGAACATCTTTTAATTTGATAGAGTATACATGGCCTTTCCCTATTTCTAAAAACCGTATCATCACAAACTCTTAATTGAAAAATTTTTTGCAATATTTTAATGGTCCAGTTCGCAGAACCAATGGAAGCGAAGGGTCCAAAATAATATCCGGATCTTGATTTTTTTCCTCTTAGTTTAGTTAATTGAGGCCATTTATCTTTATTACCAATATAAATATAAGGAAATGACTTATCATCTCTTAAAAGAATATTATATCTTGGTTTATGCTTTTTAATTAAATTTGCTTCTAAAAGAAGAGCCTCGCTTTCATTATTAGTAGTTGTAGTTTCGAGATTATGAGTAAGAGATAACATTCTCTCAGTTCTTATAGGCAAATTAGAGTCAGTAACGTAACTTTTTAGCCTATTAGGAATATTTTTTGCTTTTCCTATATACAGAATTTCTCCTGAAGCACTTAACATTTTATAAACACCAGGATTTTTAGATATTAAAGGTATTTTATCTTTTATTATTTTTTTTCCTTGTTCTAAACTATTCATTAAATTTTTGTTTTTGTAACCTCTATTCCAACAGATGTTGTTTCTTTAATTATTTCCAATTTTTCAATTTTTAATTTTATTTTCTTAATCTTTTTGTTTTTAAAAATTTCATCAAAAATTGATTCAGATAAACTTTCAAGTAATTCAAAGTGAGTTTTTTTCGTCAATTTTTTAATATCATTAATAATACTTTCATAATTAACGATTGTTTTAATTTCAGGTTTTAAATTTGGATCAGTAGTTATCTCAATGTTGAACTTTACATTCTGTTTTTTTAGTTTCTCAAACTGATGAATTCCAACTGATATTAAAAGAATAAGATCTTTTACGATAATTTTTCTAGTATATTTATATTTTTGTTTGTTTTTAAATTTTAAAATTTTCATTCTTTTGAATTTATTATATCAGGTGTTTTCCATGCTAAACGTTGACCGCTATCAACGTTTATTACTTGGCCAGTTATATTGTTGTTATTAATCAAAAACTTTACAGCAGAACTAACATTTTTAGTATCTACTTTCTTTTCGAGTAAAGTTGATTTCCATTGTTTTTTGAAATGTTTTTCTGATTGGCGCTTATTTTTTAATGTAGGTCCTGGAGAAACCGCATTTACTCTTATATTTGGTGCGAGTTTCATAGCTGAAGTTTTAGTTAGTGTTGCTAAGCCTGACTTACTTAAAGTATAAGAAAAAAAGAATGGGGTTAACTTTTCGATCCTTTGATCAATAATATTAATAATGCTTCCATTTTTACCTTTGAATTTTTTTGCAAATTCTCTTGTTAAAATTGCAGGAGCTTTAAGATTTACATTTATATGTTTCAAAAAACTTTTCTCTGAAAAATTGTTTAAATTATCATTTTCGAAAACTGAAGCATTATTTACTAAACAATTTATACCTTTCATTTTACTTTGAGCAAAAGGAATTATTCTTTGAGTGAGTCTTGAATTATTTAAATCTGCTTTAAAAAGATAAACAACCGAACCTAAATTTTCTAACTCTGTTTTAAGTTTTTTTGCTGCAGTAAAAGATTTTGAATAATGAATAACAATTTGAGTATCGTAATTTGCCAATTCTAGAGCTATAGACCTACCAATACGATTTGCTCCGCCAGTAATTATTATTTTTTTGGTTTCCATTTTTTAATCGCTTTTCTAGGCTTTGTTCCTGGCATTCCCATTGTTGACCTTCCTTTAGGGTACACTTTATTTTTTAATTTGTACTTACTTATTTTAGGATTTAATGTAATTTCAAGCTCACTTGCTTCTAATTTTCTCATTTCATCTCTTATCTTTGCAGCCTCTTCAAACTCAAGATTTGATGCTGCTTCTTTCATTTTTCTATTAAGCGCCTTTAAATGTTTTTTTAAATTACCGCCAACATTTGAACCTTCAGAAATTTTTACATAATCTTTTTCATAGACTGACTCTAAAATGTCATTTATATCTTTTTTAATTGTCTCGGCTGTAATCTTATTTTTTTTATTGTAAGTTAATTGTTTATCTCTTCTTCTATCTGTCTCTTTGATAGCATTATCAATACTTTTTGTTACTTTATCTGCGTATAAGATTACTTTTCCATCTACATTTCTTGCTGCTCTACCAATTGTTTGTATTAAAGAAGTTTCTGATCTTAAAAAACCCTCTTTGTCTGCATCTAAAATTGCAACTAAAGCACATTCGGGAATATCTAAGCCCTCTCTCAATAAATTTATTCCAACTAAAATGTCGAATACTCCCATTCTAAGATCTCTAATTATTTCAATTCTTTCTAAAGTATCTATATCAGAGTGCATGTATCTTACCTTAAGACCATTTTCGTGAAGATATTCAGTTAAATCTTCAGCCATTTTTTTTGTTAAAGTTGTAGCTAAAACTCTAAAACCCTTTTTAACTATTTTAGAAGCTTCATGCATAAGATCATCTACTTGAGTTTTTGCTGGTCTTATTTCAACTGGTGGATCAATTAATCCTGTAGGCCTTATAATTTGGTCTATATATTGGTTTCCAGTCTGTTTTAATTCCCATGGCCCAGGTGTTGCTGATACAAAAACAGTCTGAGTTCTCATTAGATCCCATTCTTCAAATTTTAGAGGCCTATTATCCATGCAAGATGGAAGTCTAAATCCATACTCCGCTAGAGTGCTTTTTCTTGTCCTGTCACCTTTATACATTCCATTTAATTGCGGAACTGTTACATGACTTTCGTCAACAAATATAATAGCGTTATCAGGAAAGTACTCGAATAATGTTGGAGGGGGCTCTCCCGGTTTTCTTCCAGATAAAAATCTAGAATAATTTTCAATACCTGCACATGTACCAGTAGCTTCTATCATTTCAAGATCAAATTTTGTTCTCTCTCTTAATCTCTGTTCTTCTAAAAGTTTATTATTTGCACGATGTTTTTTTAATGTTTCTGCTAATTCGGATTTTATTTGTCTAATTGCTTGATCCACAGTTGGCTTTGGAGTTATATAATGACTATTAGCGTATATTTTAATTATAGAATAATCATTGGTTTTGTCTCCAGTAAGAGGATCAAACTCCTCAATTTTTTCTAATTTATTTAAATTAAAACTTATTCGCCAGGCTCTGTCCTCAAGATGTGATGGAAATATTTCCAAATTTTCTCCTCTAACTCTGAAAGTTCCTCTGAAAAAGTTTTGATCATTTCTTTTGTATTGTAAATTAATAAATGATCTTATTATTTGATCCCTATCGTATTCATAATTTTTTTTTAATGTAATTGTCATTTTTGAATATGCTTCAACTGATCCTAAGCCATAAATACAGGACACACTTGCAACAATGATCACATCGTCTCTTTCTAGTAAAGATCTAGTTGCTGAATGTCTCATTCTATCAATTTGTTCGTTGATTGAAGCTTCTTTTTCTATATAAGTGTCAGATCTTGGAACATAAGCCTCTGGAGTGTAATAATCGTAATAGGATACAAAATATTCCACAGCATTATTAGGAAAAAAACTTTTAAACTCCCCATAAAGTTGGGCCGCCAAGGTTTTGTTAGGAGCGAGAACTAAAGCAGGTCGATTTGCTTTTTCTATTACTTTAGCCATTGTGAAAGTTTTCCCAGATCCAGTCACACCTAATAAAACTTGTTCTTGCTTGTTATCTTTGAGATTTTTTAGCAATTTTTTAATTGCTTCAGGTTGGTCACCGCTAGGTTGAAAATCACTTTTTATTTTGAATTTAATTCCACCCTCTAACTTACTCGTTTTTTTAGAGTTATTAACTTCCAAATCAGCTATTTTTTCTTGGTAAGTATTTTGCATTTTTATGTTAATAATAATTTAAAAAAATTATTATAGAATTCAATGAGCATAGTTTCCAATAGTTTAAAACGTATAAAACCGTCGCCTACTATGGCAGTTACATCAAAAGCAAGGGAAATGAGGGCTGCGGGCAAAGATGTTATAGGCCTAGGAGCAGGAGAGCCAGATTTTGATACCCCAGATAATATTAAAGAAGCTGCTATTGAAGCAATTAAATTAGGAGATACCAAATATACAGCTGTAGATGGCACTCCAAAGTTAAAAAAAGCTATTCAATCAAAGTTTAAAAGAGAAAATAATCTCTCTTACGAAATTGATCAAATATCTGTTGGAACTGGAGGCAAACAAGTTTTGTATAATGCTTTTATGGCAACAATTAATAAAGGAGATGAAGTCCTAATACCTGCTCCATATTGGGTATCTTATCCTGATATAATTCTTTTAGCTGGCGGAAAACCTAAAATTGTAAAGTGTAGTGAAAAAAATAATTTTAAATTGACTCCAAATGAATTGAAAAAAGCAATATCAAAAAAAACTAAATGGATAATACTAAACTCTCCATCTAACCCTACAGGTTCAGCTTATACAAAAAAAGAAATAATTGCTTTATCGAAAATTTTATTAAAATATAAAAAAACTTTTATATTAAGTGATGATATATATGAGCATATTACTTATGATAATTTTAAATTTTACACAATAGCTCAAGTAGAAAAACTAAAAAGTAGAACTCTTACAATGAATGGGGTTAGTAAATCGTATTCGATGACAGGTTGGAGAATAGGGTATGCCGCTGGACCAAAAGAAATTATTAAAGCAATGGCAAAAATTCAATCTCAATCTACGAGTAATCCAACTTCAATTAGTCAAGCTGCTGCAGTAGAAGCTTTAAATGGAACTCAAGACTTCATAAAAATTAGGTCAGACTCTTTTAAAGCAAGAAGAGATTTCGTTGTTCAAAGTCTTAATAATATAAAAGGTTTAAGTTGTTCAAAACCCGAAGGGGCTTTCTATGTTTTTCCAAACTGTAAAAAATTGTTAGGGAACAAAACAAAATTAAAATCGGATAAAGATTTTGTTGAGAGGCTTTTAGAAAAAGGAGAAGTGGCCGTTGTTCAAGGTTCTGCTTTTGGTTTGAATGGATATTTTAGAGTATCTTATGCCACATCAATGGAAAATTTGAAAAAAGCTATGGAAAGAATAAAAATTTTTTGTGAGTCTTTAAGTTAATTCTGATTTAAAATTTTTTTTGCTTTAAAAGTTTTACTAATCCATTTGACTGGTATCGATTTAAATCCTTTCAAAGCTGCAAAATAAGCTCCAATAAAATTTACTCTAGAACAATTACAGCCTCCAGCTCTAATAGTTTTTAAAATTGCAGCTTTATAATTTGATGAACTTATAATTGCGTGAATAGAGCTTTCAAAAGTTCCAGGATAGCTACAAGCCATACCTAATTTTTTTGTGACTAAATAATGCGGTTTTGTTTTTAATTTCTTTACTTTTTTTATGCCTTTAATAACTCCTCTGAAATATGAATTGTTCTTAAATTTCAAAGTAAATTCTTTTATAGGATCTTTTGATCCTTTTAGAGCTAGATCTATTAAATGAAATTTTGCCAGAGCATACTTTAGACTTATTTTAGAAACTGTAACTATTGAAATAATTTTCTTTAAATTTTTAAAATTAAAACCATACAAGAAATACGGTAGTGCAGCACAATATCCATCTGACTCATTGACCTTTTTTCCTCCAGTAAATTTTTTCTTTGCTTTAATGTTTTGAACAGTTTCAATTATATTTTGATGTATCCATGGACCCTTAATTATACTTCTCCAATCTTTTACTTTCCTATACTTAGCTCTTAAATAATAATTTTTCCAATACAAACTACCGGGCCCAAAGTTTATTATGATATTTTTTTTAAATCTTTTTTCTACATTTGTATTATCTTCAAGCAATGTTTTAAACATAACTTGCCCAACATCATTGTAACCTGAAACTTTTCCTGTTTTAATATTATAAAAGGGACTTTTATTTTTTTCTAAAAAAGTAAAATCTTTTTTTCCTTTAATAAGGGATAATAATTTTTTTTGATCATAAACCCAATGCAAAGGTCTGGCTGCAGCATCAGCAACCGTCGCTCCTAAAAAGACATGAAGATTATTTTTCACTATTATTTATCAGATAAATGTTTTTCTGCTTCAAGTGCAGCCATACATCCCATTCCTGCAGCTGTTACAGCTTGTCTAAATATCTTATCTTTTACATCTCCAGCTGCAAATACCCCAGGTATATTTGTGATAGTAGAGTCTGGTTTTGTAATTAGGTAACCCTCTTTATCCATCTTTAATTGATCTTTAAATAATTCCGTAGCAGGATCATGACCTATAGCAATAAAAAGTCCGTCTACTTTCAATTCTTTTATCTTATTATCTTTAATATTTTTTATCTTAATACCATTAACACCTTTAGGTTCATCTGTGCCTAAAACATCTTCCACAACAGTATCCCAAATAATCTCAATTTTTTTATTAGCTTTTAATTTTTCTTGAAGCATTTTTTCTGCTCTTAATTTATCTCTTCTATGAATTAAATTAACTTTTGTTGCGAATTTTGTTAAAAACATAGCTTCTTCTACCGCAGCGTTTCCTCCACCTACAACAGCAACTTCTTTATCCTTAAAGAAAAATCCATCACATGTTGCGCAAGCAGATACTCCAAATCCTCTAAAATTTTTCTCAGATTTTAAATTTAACCATCTTGCTTGAGCACCTGTTGAAATTATAATTGAGTCTGCAGTATAAATTTGACCACTATCTCCCTCTGCTGTGAAAGGTTTATTTGTTAAATTCACTTTTTTAATATGGTCCTGAATCATCTCTGTTCCAACTGCCTCAGCTTGACCTTTCATTTCCTCCATCAACCATGGACCTTGTATTGCTTTTGCATAACCTGGGTAATTTTCAACGTCTGTAGTTGTGGTTAATTGTCCGCCCGGTTGTGAGCCGTGAACTAAAATTGGCTTTAACATTGCCCTAGCTGCGTAAATCGCTGCTGTATAACCTGCTGGACCCGATCCAAGAATTAACACTTTTGTGTGTTTAGTTGATTTATTATTCATTACGATAAGTTTATATAGTAACTAATGTTGGAATTAAAAGCACTTCTTTTGACACAAGGTATGCATGGCATGGTTAGCCAGGTTGAGGGCCTTGCAAAAGCTCTAAAACTTAACTTTAAACATCAAAATATAAAGTTGAAACCAATATGGAATTTTATACCACCAAAATTTACACCTATTTCAGAAAACTTATTAACAGAAAAATTTGTTTGTGATTGTAAAATTATAATATCTTGTGGAAGAAAAAGTGTGATCTCCTCTATAGCTCTCAAAAAAAGACTTAAAGATCAAATATTTAATATACACATACAAGATCCTAAAGTTTCATTTAAACATTTTGATCTTATAGTGAGCCCAGAGCACGATGGAATAAAAGGAGATAATATTTTAACAACTAAAGGTTCAATTCACTACTTAACCAAAAAAGAAATTACAGATAACTCTAATTATCTACAGTTAGATAAAGGAAAAAAAAAGATTGTAACTTTTGTTATAGGAGGGCCAAATAAATATTATAATTATTCAGATGAACAAGTTCATTATATTTTTAATAAAATAAAAAAATTATTTACTCCTGATAAATTTAAAATAGTAGTAATACCCTCCTACAGAACACCTGAGGAAGTTATAAAACAAGCCTTCAATACATTTAGTATTAATCATCATGTTGTGAAAACAGTAGACAAAAAAGCTTATTTAAGTTCATTGGCTTTAGCAGATTTTATAATTATAACTTGCGACTCAACCTCTATGATTTCAGAGGCCGCTGTGACTGGGAAGCCAGTATTCGCAGCCATGATGAAGCCTAGAAAAAGTATAAGAAGATTTAAAAGCTTTTTTAATCAATTCAAACAACTTGGCATTCTAAAAGAATTAAATGATAGCGTTGACAGTTGGAGTTATGATAAGCTAGATGAGGTAAATAGGATAGCGCCAATAATAAAAGAAAAAATGAAATTAAATGGAATTATTTAGATCTTTAGAGACAAAAACAAAAATATTTAATGATCCTTTCAAACATTTTGAAATTGATCAACCGTTATCAAAAAATGCTATTGATGAGATTTGTAATGCTGAAATAGCTGACCCTAGAAAACAAAATTTAAATTATGACGGTACAAGAGCTTTAGACGGAGGAGAGGGCGCCTTTAGAGCAGGCATTAAAGATGGTGGAAAAGCAAAAAAAATTAGATGTTATGTTACTAAAGCAAATTCAAATCTTTTTCCACATCTTACAAATTTTATTGATGAATTAAGATCACCCAAAGTTTATAAAAAAATAGGTTCACTAATTGGCAAAGACCTGAGCAACTCATACGTAAGATTAGAAGTTATTTGTGACAGAGAAGGATTTTGGTTAAAACCTCATTGTGATATTGAGGAAAAATTAATGTCCTCAATAGTTTTTGTAAATATGCACAATGAGTCAGAAAATTTAGGAACAGATTTTTACGACGAAAAATTAAAAAAGGTAAAGACTGTTCCGTATAAACACAATTATGGATACTTTTTTACAAGCGGGCCTAACACTTGGCATGGTATGGAAAAAAAAGAAATCAAGAAAGAGAGAAGATGCATTCAAATTAACTATGTGACTTTTCAGACTGATTGGAAAGTTAAAAGCTAAATTTCTTGCAAAGAAGTAACACTAATGTTTCTTAATTTAAGAGATTTAATTCCCTCTAAACACACTTTAGCTGTCGACATATTTGTACAGTAAGGAACTTTATTAGCTAAGGTTGCTCTTCTTAAAGCTACGGCATCACTTAATTGAGTTTCACTATTTCCCCCACCAGTGTTAATAACCAAAGCAATTTTTTTTGCGTTTAACACGTCTACAATGTGAGGGGACCCTTGATTAACTTTATTAATCTTTTTACATTTTATCCCATGTTGATTTATATATTCAGCAGTGCCAACTGTTCCGCAAAGTTTAAAATTTAATTTAACCAATTGTTTAGCTAGTTGCACTCCTTCTTCTTTATGACTATTTTTTAAAGAGATAAAAGCTAAACCTTTTTTAGGAAGAGAATTTGAAGCCGCTATTTGGCTCTTCGCAAATGCCATTCCAAAATTTTTGTCAAAGCCCATAACTTCACCTGTAGATTTCATTTCTGGACCTAGCAAAAGATCACTGTTAGGAAATTTATTAAATGGAAATACAGCTTCTTTCACTGCAAACATATTTTTAGTTCTACTTTTTAAATTGAATTTAGACAAATTTTCACCGGCCATCACTCTTGATGCTATCTTAGCAAGCGGCAAGTTTTTTGCTTTTGAAACGAAAGGAACAGTCCTGCTAGCTCTAGGATTGACCTCTATTACATAAATTTTGTCGTTCTTAATTGCATATTGCACATTCATAAAACCTTTGACTTTTAATGCTAAGGCTAACTTCTTTGTTTGATTTTCAATTTCTCTTATTAAGAAAGATTTAATTGATACCGGAGGCAAGCTACAAGCAGAGTCACCAGAATGAATTCCAGCTTCTTCAATGTGCTGCATAATACCCGCTACAAAGACATTCTTACCATCTGATATTGCGTCGACATCCACTTCCATTGCGTTATCAATAAACTTGTCAATTAAGATTGGATTTTTTTCAGCCACTTTAAAAGCTTCTTTCACAAAGTCTTTGAGTTGTCTTTTTTCATAAACTATTTCCATAGCTCTACCACCTAAAACATAAGAAGGTCTGACCATTAAGGGTAAACCAATTTTATCTGCAATTTTTATTGCCTGAGGAAAAGTTTTTGCTATACCGCTTTCAGCTTGATTCAAATTTAACCTATTTAAAAGATTTCTAAATCTATCTCTATCTTCGGCAAGATCAATTGAAGAATATTGTGTCCCCAAAATTGGAAGTTTATTTTCACATAAGAATCTGGCAAGTTTGATTGGAGTTTGGCCACCGAATTGAGTAATTACACCTTTTAAATTCCCTCTCGAATTTTCTTTTTTAATAATGTTAAAAACATATTCTTCAATTAGTGGTTCAAAATATAATCTGTCACTAGTATCATAATCTGTAGAAACTGTTTCTGGATTACAATTAACCATTATTGTTTCATATTTAGCCTCTTTAAGAGCAAAACTAGCTTGACAACAACAATAATCAAATTCTATTCCCTGACCTATTCTATTTGGACCTCCTCCAAGAATAATTATTTTTTTCCTTTTAGACGGATTAGACTCACACTCTGAACTCAAAGAAAAAGTTCTTTGATAAGTCGAGTACATATAGGGAGTAAAAGATTTAAATTCTGCAGCACAGGTATCAACTTTTTTATAAACAGGAAAAACCTTAAGGGCCTCCCTCTTTCTTCTAATAACTGATTCTGAGGAATGAGTTAGCTCAGATAATTTTTTATCTGAAAACCCAATAGATTTAATATAATTAAATTCATTGAAAGTTTTTGGAAGACCACTCTTTTTTATTATATTCTCATTATCTATAATTTCTTTTATTTGATTTAAAAACCAAGGATCAATCTTAGAAAGTCTGTAAATTTTATCTAAATTGATTTTTTTCCTAATAGCCTCTCCCACTAACAAAATTTTATTAGGAATATTCTCTTTAAGTCTCTTCTCAATTTGTTTTACACTTAAACTAAATATTCGATCGAAACCTGAAAAACCTGTTTCAAGGGACACCAAAGCTTTTTGCAACGACTCTTTAAAATTTCTCCCTATTGCCATTGCTTCACCAACAGACTTCATAGAAGTTCCTAATACTGCAGCAGAAGTTGAAAATTTTTCGAAGGTGAATCTTGGAATTTTAGTTACAACGTAATCTATGGTAGGCTCAAAGGAGGCAGGTGTAACTTTTGTAATTTCATTTTTTAATTCATCTAAAGTGAATCCAATTGCTAACTTTGCGGCTACCTTTGCAATTGGAAAGCCAGTTGCTTTGGAAGCTAAAGCTGAAGATCTTGAAACCCTAGGATTCATTTCAATAATCACCATTCTTCCATTTTTAGGATTAATGGCAAATTGAACATTAGATCCACCTGTCTCAACTCCAATTTTTCTTAAACAAGCGATAGAAGCATTCCTCATAACTTGGTACTCTTTATCGGTTAAAGTTAATGCAGGAGCTATAGTGATGGAATCTCCAGTATGAATTCCCATTGGATCCAAATTTTCTATTGAACAAATTATTATACAATTATCATTTTTATCTCTAACAACTTCCATTTCAAATTCCTTCCAACCTTCTAAGCATTCCTCGACCAAAACCTGATTTACAGGGGATTCATGAAGACCATTTTTTACTATTTTGAAAAAATCTTTTTTGTTTTTAGCAATTCCACCTCCAAGTCCACCTAAAGTAAAAGCTGGCCTTATAATCGCAGGTAAACCAATCTGCTTTAACACTTTCTTAGATTGGTTGTAATTATTTACAATTTTTGATTTAGGAAGATCTAAACCAATCTCAATCATATTTTTTCTAAATTTTTTTCTATCCTCAGCATTAGATATTGCTTTTGAATTAGCACCTATTAACTCAATCTTATATTTTCTAAGTATTCCTCTTTTTTCTGCTTCCATTGCTAAATTTAAAGCAGTTTGCCCTCCCATTGTCGGTAAAATAGCATCAGGACTTTCTCTTATTAAAATTTTTTCAAGAACTTCTAATGTAATAGGCTCTATGTAAGTTTTGTCTGCTACATTAGGATCGGTCATAATTGTTGCTGGATTAGAATTAATTAACACTACTTTGAAACCTTCATCTTTAAGAGCTTTACATGCTTGAGTGCCTGAATAATCAAATTCACAGGCTTGACCAATAATAATTGGACCGGCACCAACAACTAAAATTTTTTTAATATCTTTTCTTTTTGGCATTTTTTTTCATACTCTTTATAAATTCTTTAAATAGATAAACACTATCTTGTGGACCTGGGTTCGACTCTGGATGATACTGAACAGAAAATACGGGTTTAGACTTAAGTTTTATTCCTTCAATACTATTGTCAAAAAGTGACTGATGTGTAATTTTAATATTTTTTGGTAAACTATGTTTTGCTATTTCAAATCCATGATTTTGACTTGTTATCTCAACATTGCCTTTTAATAAATTCTTTACAGGATGGTTGGCACCTCTATGACCTAAATTCATTTTTTTTGTTTTTGCCCCTAAAGCCAAACCAAGAAGCTGATGGCCTAAACAAATTCCGAAGATAGGTAAATTTTTTTTTATTAACTTTTTAATTATTGGAATTGCGTATTTTCCTGTGGCCGCTGGATCACCAGGTCCATTTGATAAAAATATACCGTCAGGTTTTAATTTTAAAATATCATTCACGTTTGTTTTGCATGAAACAATTGTAACTTTGCAATTGAAATCAGAAAAATATCTCAAAATATTCTTTTTAATTCCATAATCAATAGCTACTACATGCAAAGATCTTTTTTTATTTTTTAAAAAACCCTCACCTTTTTTCCAAGTTTTTAGACTTTTCCAAACATAATTTTTTTTAGTTGTAACTTGCTCTGCCAAATCTAAATTTTTTAAACCACTCCAATTTTGAGTAATCCTTAAAAGTTTTTTTAAATTAAATTTATTATTTTTTAAAAAAGATATAGTTCCTTTGGGTGCCCCTTTATCCCTTATGATGTTTGTTAAATTTCTTGTATCGATACCCGTGATACCAACTATTTTGTTATTTTTAAGCCAATGATCTAAATGTTTTAAAGATCTATAATTAGATGGACTTGTAATTTCAGTGTTAATTATAACACCCTTTGTCCAAATTTTATCTGACTCATGGTCTTCTTTATTTGACCCAACATTTCCAACATGAGGGAAAGTGAAATTTATGATTTGTTCAGCATAAGAAGGATCAGAAATAATCTCTTGGTATCCTGTAATAGACGTGTTGAAACAAACTTCCCCCGTAGCTGTTCCTTGATAGCCTAAACCTATGCCCTTAAAAAATTTACCATTTTGTAGAATTAAAATAGCGTTGGAATCGATCTTTTGAAGATTTTTATAAGAGTTTATATTTTGAGTAAATTCCTTCAAATACAACTCATAAGTTAAAGTAAAAAACTTATAAACATGATTTTGCGAAACATATGAAATAGAAATATAATCGTCAAGAAAGTTCTTTTTATTTTAGATAAGAATTGTGATTAAAATAAATTAATAAATTATGCCTCTGAAAAAACAAATAGAAGATAAGCTAAACGAAGCCCTAAAGGCAAAAGATAAAAATACTTATCCAACGTTAAGACTAATAGTCTCAGCAATAAAAGATGCTGAAATTGCTGGTCGCTCTAAAGGTCAGAAAGAGATTAAAGATCCTGATATAACAAATATTTTGAAAAAGATGATAAAACAAAGAAATGAGTCTTGTGAAGTGTATAAAAAAGCTGGACGATCAGAACTTTTGGATAACGAAAAAAAAGAGATAAATGTTATCAGTACTTTTTTACCCAAACAATTAAGTGACGAGGAGACAAAAAAAATTTGCGAAGAAGCAATTAAATCTACAGGAGCATCCTCAATGAAAGACATGGGAAAAGTTATGGGGGAACTTAAGTCTAAGCATGCTGACAAATTAGACTTTTCAAAGGTCAGTGGAATAATTAAAGGACTTTTAAATTAGATGAAATATCCAAAGGAATATCTTGATGAAATAAAATTAAGACTAAAAGTGTCTCAAGTAGTCAGTAAATCTGTACAACTTAAAAAAAGAGGAAAAGAATTTATAGGGCTATCGCCATTTAAGAATGAAAAAAGCCCATCTTTTACCGTAAATGACGAAAAAGAATTTTATCATTGTTTTAGCAGTGGTGAACATGGAAATATTTTTGATTTTTTAATGAAAACTAAATCCATTGGTTTTGGTGAAGCTGTTAAAATTCTAGCCTCTGAAGCAGGAATGCAACCTTATAGATTTTCAAATTTTGACAAAAAAAAAGAATTAAGGTTTCAAACTTATAAAAAAATATACAAAGAGTATTCTGAGTTTTTTTTAAAAGAATTGTTTAGTTTAGACAACAAAGAAGCTTTAAATTATTTAAATACCAGAGGTTTAACAAAAAATGCGATTGAAGAATTTAAATTGGGTTATGTCCCATGGAAAAATAATTTTTATGAAGAATTATCAAAAAAATTTTCTGAAGAGGATATTAATTTAACAGGTCTATATTATAAGCACGATAAAAGTGGAAAATATATTGATAGATTTAACTCAAGAATAATTTTTCCCGTAAACAATATAACTGGAGATACTATTGCTTTCGGAGGCAGAATAATAAAAGAAAGTAAATTAGCAAAATATATCAATAGCCCTGAAACGGAATTTTACAAAAAAGGAAATATGATTTTTAATCTAGATAAAGCAAAACAATGTAGAGCTGAAACAAATCAAGTGATAATTGTCGAAGGATATATGGACGTTGTAAGTGTTTATTCATCAGGAATTAAAAATGTGATTTCAAATTCTGGAACAGCTTTAACTGAAAGACAAATAAACTTGATATGGAAATTTTTTTCAAATCCAATTATATGTCTCGATGGAGATCAAAGTGGTCAAAACGCAGCTTTAAGAATAGCAGAAAAACTTTTACCTTTTATAAATGAAAGTAATAAGATTTATTTTTCAATAATGCCTGAAGGATTAGATCCTGATGATTATATAAAAAAGAATAGTAAAGAAAAATTTTTAGAACTTTTAAAAGAAAAAAATATAATTCAATCTTTTATTTGGAATAATTACATTGATAAAATAGACAAGAAAAATCCATTTGAAATTTCAAAATTTGAAAAAGAAATAAAAAGAATCTGTTATTCAATAAAAGATGAAACACTGAAAAAGTATGTTTTAGAGGATTTTCTAAGCAAAATTAAAAATTTAACTCCCATACAGAACTCAAAAAGGTCTTTTACTGATTTTAAAAATTTTAAAAAAAGTAAAGATTATCATTTGCTAAATGAGACGAAATCTTTGTATAAAAAAAGAAATCACCTTTCAAAAATTCAATTAAAAGAATTTGCGATTTTATTTATAATGTTTAATCATTTTGATGTAGCTCATGAAAAAGCTTCAGACTTATCCAAAGTAGAGTTTGAGTCTAAAGTCAACGAAAGTTTGAAAAATGATATTATTAAAAGTTTTCATGCAGAGGAAGATACAGAATTGCTTAAATCAAAAATTTTAAGTGAGCATGAGGAATTGATCACGGAAATACAAGAAAATTCAAGTATACAGATAATTTTAGTAAATAAAAACAATGAGTCGATAGCAGAATTGCTCAGTGAACTTTTGATTGAATTCCGAGAATTAAAAAATCAAAAAAAAATTGAATCTTTAGAAAAAGATTTAGTAAATAATTTAGATGAAAACTCATTTTCAGAGCTAATTAAGCTTAAAAGTCAAATAAATAGGGAGTAAAAAAAGATAGATTTTTTACACTTAGTCACTATATATAAAATACCATTCGAAAAGAATAATTAAATGGCTGAAAAACTAATTACAAAATCGTTTGAAAGACTCTTAGACAAAGGTAAGCACAGAGGTTTTATAACTTACGAAGAGCTAGGTAAATCTTTAGGTAAAAGGAATAGCACTGTAGAAAATATTGACAGAGCATTATTAATTTTAGTTGACGAAAAAATTACATTAGTAGAAAAAAAATCTCAGTATCAATCTAATAAAAAGAAAGAATCTACTAGCGCAACTGAAGAAAAATCCTCAGATAAAAGTGATGATCCAATTCGAATGTATCTTAGGGAAATGGGTGGGGTCGAACTTCTTTCTAGAGAAGGAGAGATAGCTATAGCAAAAAGGATTGAGGCCGGTAAAGATGTAATGATTAATGCTTTAACTCAAAGTCCTTTAGTTGGAAAAAAAATATTTGAGTGGAAAGAGCAAATTGAAAACCAGCAACTTCTAGTAAGAGATATTATTGATATAGACTCTACATATGAAGACTTTGAAGCATTAGAAGACGATGATGAACTTAAGATTAACAAAAAAACTAAAGAAAAGAATGTAAAAGAAAACAAGTCCAATGAAAATTTAGAAAAAAAAGATGAAGAAACATCATCGGAAGATGATGAATTTAATGTGTCCTTAGCGAAAATGGAAGAGGAAATTAAACCTAAAATTATAAATATTTTAGACTCATTAAATAAAAACTATTATAAACTTCAAAAATATCAAAAAGAAAAATTAGATTGCTTATTGGCTTCTAAAGAATTATCTGTTTCAAAGAATAAAAATTTTAAGAAGATTCAAGTTGTTTTAGTAGATAATTTTAAAAACCTTCAGCTAGCACCGCATATAGTAGAGGAATTGGTCCAATCTCATTATAAGGAAAATAAAAAGATAGTTGCTTTGGAAGGTGTGCTTTTAAGGTTAGCTATGGACAATAAAATTTCAAGAGAGGAATTTTTAAAATATTATATAGGCAATGAAATAAATCCCAAATTTGAAAATTTCTTAAAGGAGAATCCAACTTGGAAAGCCTTTTTTAAAAAATTTAAAAAGGATTTTTCTGAAATAAGAGAAAGGCTCGTTGAGTTTAGTAAAAAAATTGGGTTATCAGTTGGTGAATTTAAAAAGCTAGTTAACAGAATTCAAAAAGGGGAAAGAGAGTCAAGAATTGCTAAGAAAGAGATGGTAGAAGCTAATTTAAGATTAGTAATTTCAATTGCAAAAAAATATACCAATAGAGGTCTTCAATTTTTAGATCTTATTCAGGAAGGTAATATCGGTTTAATGAAAGCAGTTGATAAATTTGAATACCGTAGAGGTTACAAGTTTTCAACATATGCTACGTGGTGGATTCGTCAAGCCATTACTAGATCAATAGCTGACCAAGCTAGAACAATAAGAATACCTGTTCACATGATAGAAACTATAAATAAGATCGTAAGGACTCAAAGACAAATTATGAGTGAATTTGGTCGAGAGCCTACGCCAGAAGAATTAGCTAAAAAATTAGCTATGCCTTTAGAAAAAGTTAGAAAAGTTTTAAAAATTGCAAAAGAGCCAGTCTCCCTTGAAACTCCTGTAGGCGATGAAGAAGATAGTAGCCTAGGAGATTTTATTGAAGACAAAAATGCCTTACAACCACTTGATACAGCAATTCAATCAAATCTAAGTGAGTCCACAACAAAAATTTTAGCATCTCTTACTCCAAGAGAAGAAAGAGTACTAAGAATGAGATTTGGAATCGGGATGAATACCGATCATACTTTAGAGGAAGTGGGACTTCAATTTTCAGTAACTAGAGAGAGAATAAGACAAATTGAGGCGAAAGCTTTAAGAAAACTAAAGCATCCAAGCAGATCAAAACAACTAAAAAGTTTCCTAGAAAAATAGTTATTTGTGATATAAGGGAGCTAATTTTGGGCCTGTAGCTCAGTTGGTTAGAGCAGTACACTCATAATGTATTGGTCCCAGGTTCGAGTCCTGGCGGGCCCACCATTTTGTTATGAGTGAAAATTTTAGTAGTTTAGATGAGAAAGTTTTTAACTTGATATCTAAAATATCCACTGAACTTGAAAAATCCATAGCTAATGAAACAGGAAGAAAAATTTTTCACAACGAATATTCTAAATTAAAGAAAAGCAGACATGCAGGAACAGGTAGAGCAGGAGGAAAATTACAAAGGGATGCACTGTGTACAAGAGGAAGAGAAAATAAATCGCCAATTTCAAATAGAAACTTGAGGTGGCATCCTCTAGTGCTAGCCGACAAAAAAAGACTTAATTTAAAGCCAATTAATAGAATAGAGTATAATAACAATCAATTTGAATTTTTTTATCAAGATAAAGAAGAAGAAAAAAAATTAAATCAAAACTTAATAATGAATCTTCCAGAAAGATTCTACTGTTCCCATGAGCATTGGAAGCCACATATCGACATGTTTATAGATAAAAAAATTGATGGAGAAAAAGTAAAAGGTTGGAGCAAAGTTAAATGGAATGATCATAGGTGTGCGATACCAATCTTAGAGGCTTGCGATTGGCACGACGCGACC
This sequence comes from uncultured Pelagibacteraceae bacterium, assembly GCA_902522955.1. Lineage (GTDB taxonomy): Bacteria > Pseudomonadota > Alphaproteobacteria > Pelagibacterales > Pelagibacteraceae > Pelagilacustribacter. The sequence goes on along the minus strand of CABYXR010000001.1, from coordinate 41,412 downwards.
GAAGTTTATAGTGTTTTGGGCATATCTATTGCTACATCTCTTTTTGATGCAGACTTTAAAGTTTTATATAATAAAATTGTAGATATTTTAAAATCTCACAATATTGACGAGACAAAATTGCCATCAAAAAACTTTCCAAAAATTAACGATATAAATTCATTAAATAACTGTAATTTATGTAAAAATAAATTATCAGATCAATTAGAAAGTTATAGATCCGAAAAAAGAGGCAGTGTTTATTCACCAGAATGGCAGACAAAAAAAAGAAAGGAGGGAGAAGATCATGCAATACAAATTATGCATTTAAAACCTCTTAGAGAAAGTGAATTTAGACATAATGCTAAAAATGTAAGATACGGACATAGAAAGTGCAATATAATGATGTCAGATCATGATGTGGAAGACACAATTAAACTAATGAAAGATATAGTTGAAAATCATAGAAAAAAGAATTGGTGAATAGCATCTCTATGATAAAATAAACAAAATGAATCAAAAAAATTTTAACTTATTTGAATATCAATCTTTAAAACCCAAAAAAGTTATTAGACGAAAAGAGCTTAAACCTATTAATAATCTAAAAGAAATTTTTAGAGACATTAGAGATTATTTTGCTGGAAATGTAACAGGAATTACAAGAGACGAAAAAATTGCTCAAAACATCATGCGCCTTTTGTTTTGTAAAATTTACGATGAACAAAATAATAAAGATATTTTAGAATTTTCTAACAGACTTGATGAAGACCTTAAAAAGTTTAATGCTAGATTTAGCTTATTATTTGATAATGTTAAAAAAACTTATTCAGAAATTTTTGAAAAAAATGAAAAAATTGAAGTTGAAGGTAAAAATTTATCATATGTGGTTTCAAAACTTGAAAAATACTCAATTCTAGATGCAGATAGAGATGTAATAGCCGATGCGTTTGAGGAATTAATTGGAAGAGCTTTTAGAGGAGGAGAGGGTCAATTTTTTACGCCAAGAAATGTAGTTCAAATGATGATTGAGGTTTTGAAACCATCTTCAAATGATAAAATAATAGATCCTGCTTGTGGTAGTGGTGGGTTTCTCGCTTATACTTTAAAATATTTAATTAAAAAGAGATCTAAAAATTTTTCAATTAACGGATTAGATAAAGATGATTTTTTATCGAAAATTGCAAAAACATATTTATCTTTAATTGGTAATAAACAGTACGACATATTTTGTGAAAATAGTTTAGAAACCCCAATTAAATGGAAAAAGGAAACTCAAAAAATTATTTCTCCAAATAGTTATGACATTGTTTTAACAAATCCACCTTTCGGTGCAAAAATTCCAGTTGTTGGTGAACACTTATTGAAACAATATAAATTAGGTCAATTTTGGAAAAATGAGTCAGACAAATGGATAAATACAAAAAAAATTAGAGACAAACAATCCCCACAAGTTTTATTTATAGAAAGATGTATTCAATTATTGAAAGACAAAGGCAGAATGGCAATAGTTTTGCCAGATGGAGTATTTGGTAATCCTTCAGATAAATATATTTGGGAATATATAAAATCTCAATGTTCTATAATTGGAGTTGTAAGCCTTGCTCAAGAAACATTTCAACCAAGTACACATACAAAAACCAGTGTTCTATTTGTAGAAAAAAATAAAATACAAAAAAATTCTATATTTATGAGTATAGCTGAAAAAATAGGTCATAATAAAAATGGAAAACCTTTATATAAAATGAACAAGATCGGAGAACCCATAAAAGATAAAAAAGGTAATAAAATTATCGAAGATGATATTCCACTGATCACTACAAGGTTTAAAGATCATTTAACAAATAAAAGTATTTCTAAATCTCATGATCATTTAGGTTTTAAAATTAGTAAAAAACAGATTAAAAACGACATTTTTATACCAGAGTACTATAATCCCGAGATCGAATATGAGCTCAAAAAATTAAAAAATACTAAGAAATTTGATTTAATTTCAGTTGAAGAATTATTAAAACGAAAAATCATATCAATTACAAGAGGTAATGAAATTGGATCACAAAATTATGGAACCGGGAACATACCTTTCGTAAGAACTAGTGACCTAGTTAATTGGGAGATTAAGTTTGATCCTATAAAGGCTATATCTGAAGAGGTATATAATCAATTTAAGGTTTCTCAAAATATAAAGTTAAATGATATTTTATTTGTTAATGATGGAACTTTTCTCATAGGCAGATCAGCAATGGTCACTGAACAAGATATTAAAATTGTAATTCAAAGCCATGTTAAAAAATTAAGAATAGAAGACTATAAAAAATTGAACCCTTTTTATTTTTTTTATCTTTTAAATAGCAAAATAGTAAGAAAACAAATTTTATCCAAAACATTTGTTCAAGCAACAATCTCAACTATTGGTAATAGGATTAAAGAGGTTGTTTTACCAATTGTCAGAAACAAGAAAGAAATTACAAGAATTTCAAACGAAATTAAAAAAATTATAAACGAAAAATCGAAATTAAGAAAAAGAACTGTTAAAATAATTGAAGATAGTGTTTAGGCTAGTTCTTTACAAACTCTTCAAGTTGACTAATCAAAGCGATGATATCATTGTTGTTTGAACTTAAGATTGAGCTGAATTCCTCCTTTTGAGTTCTGGCAAGACTTAGACCTTCAACAATTAAATCTCTTATTAAAGGTTTATCGGGATTTTTTGTATAAACTCTCCAGTCAATTTTGATTTCAGGCTGATTATCATTCTCAAGTATTTTTGAATTTACAATTGTATAGTTTACACTTTTTTTATCTGCACTAATTACTTCAAATTTGTTATCAGAGTAATCACTCAATCTTGAGGTCAAGCTTTTTAAAAAATATTTTTTAAAAGAATCTTGATAATCTAATAATAAACTCTCATCTGTCGATTTTCTAAGTTCTCCTAGAGTATAAAGTCCTAAAGCATTTATATCGACGTTCTCTAGAGCTATTTTTTCTATAAATGTTTCTTTTTCTTCTTTACCAATATTTTTGTCAGAAAGCTTACTAATTGCATCATTGACGAGTTCAGTGATAAACATCTGTGGATCAGAGCTGTAAGTAGATGCTGATAACGATTTAAAAAAGAATATTAAAAAAATAGATATAAGACTAAATTTTTTCATTTTAATTAATCTTAATTATCTAAATTTCCCCACTCACTTTCAACTTCGCTTGAATTTTTAATTTTATTTTCTCTATTTTGTAAATACAAGCTCTTAAAAGATGCATATAAATCTAATGAATTTTTTTCCAAACTATCAAAATTTGTAACATTATCTGCTCGGAAATCTACTGCTGTTGTACCTTTTACAGCTATGTAATCAAATTGATTTCCAGAAGTTCCTAATAATTCCTTCTCTCTCCATGTAATGTGAGCAAAAGGATCAATGAAAGAGTCAGCTAACATACCTATTGTATCTCTTGCTGTAGTAGGCCCTAATATTGGTAATACGAAATAACAACCTTCTTGAAAACCATAAGCCCCCAATGTTTGACCAACATCCTCTTGTTGAGCTTTTAAACCTAATTTTTCGGCTGGATTCGCCAATCCTATAATACCAACGGTAGTGTTTATTAAAAAACTTGCCGAAGCATCACCTGCTCCCTTAAAATTTCCTTGGAGCAAATGATTTGGAATAGATAACAAAGTTGCAATATTTGAAGTAAAATTACTTGTGCCGTTTTTAATGGGCTCTGGAAGTTTGTTATAACCTTTAGCTATTGGCTCAAGTATTGCATTATCGAAACCCATATTAAATTTAAATATTGCTCTGCTTGTCCCTTCAAAACATTCCTCAACAGCTTTTATTTCAGAAGAAAGCAAAAGTATCGTAGAAAAAAATAGAATTATAAGTTTGTTAGACCTCATATTATTAAGGTATATATAGAAAATTTTTACTTATGCTAGATAAATTATGAGACATTTTCAGAGATTTTATCCTAAAATTTGTCTATATTTAGCAATAAAATCAGCCGAAAAATGAACTTCAAAAATATAAATTCACCGAATTTTTCCAAAGAAACCAGAAAATCTGGAGATATCAAATTTTTAATTATTCACTACACAGGAATGCAATCTAAGATTGAATCTATAAAAAGACTAACTTGTTTAAAACATAAGGTTAGTTGTCATTATTTAATAGATCGAAATGGAAAAACAATTAGATTAGTAGATGATCACAAAGTAGCTTGGCACGCAGGGAAATCTAAGTGGAAAAATCTTGTAAACTTAAATTTTAATTCCATAGGCATTGAACTTGTGAATAAAGGCCATCAACATGGATATCAGAAATACACAGGTGTTCAGATAAATAGCTTAATTAGGTTATGCATATTTTTAAAAAAAAAATTTAGAATAAATAGCTCAAATATATTAGGGCATTCGGACATATCACCTTTGAGAAAACAAGATCCAGGAGAAAAATTTCCGTGGAAAAGACTAAGTAAAAAGAGAATTGGCATATGGCATAACTCATCAAAGATACTAAAATTTAAAAAACTTGAGATTAAAAGTATGAAAAAATTATTTTTTAAAAACTTATTTAAAATTGGGTATAGATACTTTAATCAAAAAAAAAAATCTAAAACTGATGTTTTGCTAATTAAAGCTTTTCAAAGACATTTCTTAGAAGGCAAAATTACAGGAAAAATAGATAAAAAAACTTACAAAATAAGCCATTTTTTAGCTAATAGGTAAAAAAAGAAGATATGCTGCCAGATAATCTATAAGCCGGGTTCTGTCATTTAAAATGTCATTTCTCTAGGCTTAAATTCACACTTAAGCTCAAGCGGTTAACCCAGAGGACTAACAAAAGACTGTTTTTTGCACATTCGTGCTTTGTCCTCTCTATTTAACCTTGCTCCCAGTGGGGTTTGCCGTGCGTTTTTTGTTACCAAAAAACCGGTGAGCTCTTACCTCGCCGTTTCACCCTTGCCTTGATTAGGCGGTTTATTTTCTGTGGCACTATCCCTGAAGTCACCCTCGCCAGTCATTAACTGGCACTGTGTCTTTTCGGAGCCCGGACTTTCCTCTATTAAATTAAATTTAATAGCGACGATCCAATTATCTGGCATTGAGTATGTATTATTTAAAGTGGTTAAAATCAACCTTAATTTTAATGTTCCCTATTTGTACTGTTACTTAAAACTAACATATTGACTATTCTAATAAATCCCATACTATCCCAAATAATCCCATTATGGAGGATGATTTGAAAAAATTAAAGGTTTTAAAAGAGAATGTTTTTATCAAGTTTCGAAAACAAATTAGACAAAAAAGGGAGGGTGTCTGTGCCTTCAACTTATAGATCTCATTTAAACTCTCTAGGATATAATGGATTTATTACCTACCCATCATTTAATCATTCGGCATTAGAGGCTTGTTCACAAGACAGAATAGAAAAATTATCAAATACAATTGATTCACTTAATCCCTTTGAGGAAAAAAGAGATTATTTTGCAACTTCAGTATTATCTGAAAGTGTAAATTTACAATTTGATACAGAAGGTAGAGTTTCTTTGACACCAAAACTTTTAGATCACGCCAAAATAAATAATAATATTTTATTTGTAGGTCTAGGTAAAACTTTTCAAATTTGGGAACCAAAAATATTTGAAAAATTTAAGATAATAGCGAGAAAAAAAGCCTATCAGAATAGATCAAGCTTAAAATGGGAAAATAAACAAAAAGGGGAGGAAGTATGAGTATAAATATCGGAGGTGGAGAATTAAGAGAATTAAAACCAAGAATATTAGTTCTAGGTATTGGTGGTGCAGGTGGAAATGCAATTAATGCCATGATCGAGTCGGGCATGGAAGGTGTTGAATTTGTTGCAATAAATACAGATGCACAAGATCTAAAGATGAGCAAAGCACACGCTAAAATCCAAATTGGTATGAATTTAACCAAAGGTCTTGGAGCTGGAGCTAAACACAATATTGGTCAAGCAGCTGCAGATGAGTCTATTGGTGAAATAGTAAATTATATACAAGGAAGCAATATGGTTTTCATAGCTGCCGGTATGGGTGGGGGCACTGGTACTGGTGCTTCACATGTCATTGCTAAAGCTGCAAAAGAATTAAATATTTTAACTGTTGGAGTTACTACACTCCCTTTTGATTATGAAGGTTCAAAAAGAATGAGACGAGCACAAGAAGGCCTTGAAGCTTTAAAAAAACATTTAGACACTACAATAGTTGTTCCAAATCAAAATCTTTTTAAGATTGCAAGTGAAACGACTACTTTTGAAGAGTCGTTCCATCTTTCAAACAATGTTTTAAGACATGGAGTGCAAAGTGTTACTGATCTAATGGTAAGACCAGGTATGATCAATCTAGACTTTGCGGATGTTGAAACCGTAATGAGCTCTATGGGCAAAGCAATGATGGGAACAGGAGAAGCCGAGGGTGAAAATAGAGCAATGGCCGCCACTGAAATGGCATTGAATAATCCGTTAATTGACGAATATTCTCTTAAAGGTGCAAAAGGACTATTGATAAATATTACTGGAGGAAAAGATTTGACATTATTTGAAGTTGATCAAACTGTTCAAAAAGTTCGAGCTGAAGTCGATCCTGAAGTAGAATTAATTTTTGGAGCTATAAAGGACGAAAACATGGCCGGTAAGATGAGAGTATCTATTGTTGCAACAGCTCTAGACGGCCAAACAACTGCTTCTAATACTGTTCTCAACATGGTTTCCCGGATTCACAATAGAAACAATGGAAACTCAGAGGGATTATTTCCTCAAAACCCTAATGTAGAAAATAATAACGCCTTTAATTCAATTGAGGGAGCCACAGCACTTAAACTGGACGAAAAGTTTGAGGTAAATGATAATGTTGATGAAAGTCTAATAAGCAATTTAGAACCAAATCTCACTGCTCAAAATAATGAGAACTTAGCAGAGGACACAAATCTAAATAGTATTCCCAGCGGTGTTTCAATAGAAAATGCATCGTATATGGAAAATGCTCCTAACTTGGACAATGGGGAAACTACATCAACTAACCAAGGTATTAGCACTAATTTAAAGTCAGAGGTGTTAAATGATGAAGAATATACTCCAAAATTATTCGAGGAAGAAAATGTCGATGAAGCAGAAACACGTTCAGATGACACGATTGATACTTATTCAGATAAGTTATTTGATAAAGACTCAAATGAGGAGGAGGAAGATTTTGAAATTCCAGCCTTTTTGAGAAAACAAAAATTTTAATGATCAGATTGCATCATTATGATCAACCCCATCTCATCACCGGAAGATTCACACTATCCGGTGATGTTGAATGAAGTTACTAAGATTTGTTCCCCTAATAGTGGAGGAACTTTTATAGATTGTACTTTCGGCGGGGGAGGATATTCAAAAAAAATACTTAAATTCAACAATACAAAGGTATTAGCATTTGATCGTGATAAATTTATATTAAAAATAAGCAAACAATTGGAAAAAAAATACCCCAAAAGATTTTTTTTCTATCAAAAAAAATTCAGTCAAATTAACACTGTAATAAAAGACAAGTCAGCTGAAGCAGTAATTTTTGATTTAGGCTTATCAAGCATTCAGATTAAAAATTTAGATAGAGGTTTTTCTTTTAATTCAAAATCTTCTTTGGATATGTCAATGGGTTTATCCGCAATATCGGCTGAGGAAATTGTAAACAAATTTAGTGAAAAACAATTAAAATTAATCATCAAAATTTTAGGTGAAGAAAAAGACGCCTCTAGAATTGCAAAAAATATTGTTCAAACTAGGTCAACATCTCGAATTGTCAGAGTTGATCAGTTAGTAACTATAATTAAAAGAAGTAAAAAAAGAACTTATAATACAAAAATCAATCCTAGCACAAAAACTTTTCAAGCATTAAGAATATTTGTTAATAAAGAAATCACAGAACTTATTAATGGAATAATCAATGCAACTAAAGTTTTAAAACCTGGTGGAAAAATACTAGTAATTAGTTTTCACTCTATTGAAGATAAAATCGTTAAATATTTTTTTAGTAATTTTTCTTCAAATAAATCTCAACCTTCCAGGTATGTCCCATATAACAATAACCCCTCAAAATTTTTATTTTGCAAGTACAAAAATAAAATATTAAAGCCTACAGCTGAAGAAGTAAAAGCAAACCCTCCCTCTCGATCAGCAAAATTGAGATATGCTGTAAGAAGCAAAAATAATTTTTTTTATCCTTTAGATTTAATTAAAAAATTTCAAAAATATTTAGAATTGGAAAATACACATGCCTAAACTTAAACTTCTTATTTCTGTTGGAATATTTGCTATTTTAATAAGTATAACCTCAGCAATAAAAAATCAAACTAGAATTATAGAAAAAGACATATCTAAATTGAATAAAAGAATTTCAATTTTAAAAAAAGATTTAAATGAAACTCAACTTGATTTTTATTACTTATCTTCACCCAAAAATCTTTCAAAAAAACTTAAAAATCTTGATTTAGTTTTTTATATACCGATGGACTTTTCTAGAATTTATTTAAGCTACAATGATTTTATTAATTTTCAAAATAAAATTTCAACTTTAGATAAAAGCAATGAAAAAAAAACTCAAAAGAAATAAAAACTTTAACGAAAATCAAAAAAGTTTTTACTTCGAAGATTATTTAGAAACCAATCAAAATAAAAAGAAATTTGAAAATACTAATATTTCTCAGGATAGAATTTATATGTTATTTTTTTTCTTTTTTTGCTTGGTAGCTATATTTTCAATTAAAATTACAATTGTATCATTTAAAAAACTTGAAATTCAAAATTACAATAAGCCTACCCAATTTGTTGTTTTAAGAAGAGATATAGTAGACAGAAACGACATATTACTATCAAGAAATGTAAAATCTTTTCATGCTGCGATAAATCCTAAATTAGTAAAGGATAAAGAAAAACTTTTACTTAAATTGAGGTTAAATTTTCCGGATTTGCATATTAAAAAAGTGAGAGAAGAATTAGCAAATGGAAAGTATTTTTATTTAAAAAGAGGACTTAATCAAAATGACAAAGAAATACTCTGGGCTCTTGGTGAAAAAGGAATTATTTTTGAACCATTCCAATCAAGAATTTACACGCATGCAAATTTATATAGCCACGTTTTAGGTCAAATAGATTATGATAATTATGGCATTTCCGGAGCAGAAAAGTATTTCGATAAACAGCTTAAAAATAATGAATTAATACAGAAACCTCTTAAATTAACTTTAGATACCAATATTCAATTTATTGTTAATAATGAACTGAACAAAGCTTTAACTACATTTAGAGCATCTGGAGGAGCTGCATTATTAATGGATTCAAGAAATGGCGAAGTTTTATCTTTAGTTTCACTTCCAAATTTTAATATCAATATGAGAGAAAATATAGTTGATAAAAATTATATAAATAAAATTACCAAAGGTGTATACGAATTGGGTTCTATTTTTAAAACTTTTACTGTTGCTTTAGCTTTAGAAAAAAAGCTGGTTTCTCCTGATACAATAATCAAGAATATTCCTCAATCTATTAAATGTTCTATACATGAAATCGCAGATATTAAAAAACATCCAAAAGATTTATCTGTAGCAGATATTCTTATACGGTCTTCAAACGTTGGATCTACTAGGCTTGCTCAAAAAATTGGCCAGGAAGAATATAAAGAATTCTTTAGAAAAACAAATTTGCTGAATATGTCGAAACTTGAATTAGAGGAGATAGGCAGTCCTTTTAAATTAAGATGGAATAATAAATGTACCTTAGAAACGATTTCATATGGACATGGAATTTCAGTTACTCCCTTGCAAGCAGCAGCGACATACGCAGCACTAACTAATGGAGGAAATCTAGTTAAACCAACTATCTTAAAAAAAAATGAGTATAAAATTGACAAAAAAATTGTATCTAATGAAACAAGTAATCAAATTAATTCAATTTTAAGAGATGTTGTATCTGGAAAAAACGGAACTGCTAGTTTAGCAGATATTTATGGCTACAATGTTGGCGGAAAGACTGGAACTTCAGAAAATTATCAAAATAAAAAAATTAATATGAACACTTTTATTTCAGCATTTCCTATGGATAAACCCAAATATGTTCTTTTAGTGATGCTGGAAAATCCACAACCAGCACCTGATTTAATCTATAATTATCGAGGAGTAAAAACTAAAGTAAATAGAAACGAAGCTGGGTGGAATTCGGTATATGTTGCAGGCAAAATTATAGAAAAAATTGGACCTATTTTAGCCATAAAAAACAAAGAATTTTATAATAATTATGTTGCTAAAAAATCTAATTAATAACTCTCCAGCTAAACTAAAAAATTTAGAGATCACTGGCTTATCATTAAATAGCAAAGATATAAAAAAAGGGTTCATCTTTTTTGCTATTAGAGGAAATAAATTTAATGGAGAAAACTATATCAACGAAGCTATCAAGAAAGGAGCAAGATTAGTTATTTGTTCAAAGAAATGTAAGTTTAAAAAAAAGAAAGTTGATATAATTAAGACTGTTAGGGTTAGAGATTATTTAAGTGAAATTACAGCAAATTTTTACAAGATAAAACCAAAAAATTTAATCGCTGTTACAGGAACAAATGGTAAAACTTCAGTTGCAGACTTTTATTATCAATTATTAAACTTAAACAAAATACCTGTTGCTTCGATTGGTACTCTTGGTATACAATCAAAAAATTCGAAAATTAAAACCAATTTAACATCACCAGATATAATTACTTTACATAAAAATCTAGAGTTACTTAAAAAACAAAAAATTGATAATGTTATTATCGAAGCTTCTAGCCATGGCTTAGCACAACAAAGACTGGATAGACTAGATTTCAAAGCTGGTATTTTTACAAATTTTAGTCAAGACCATCTTGATTACCATAAATCTATGAAAGATTATTTAAATGCAAAACTTATTTTATTTAAAAAATTATTAGCTAAAAATAGGTATATAATTTCAGACGGATCTTCTAAAGAATTTTCAACTTTAAAAAAAATCGCTAAAAAAAGAAAATTAAAAATATTAGACACTACAAAAGAAGATTTATACAAGGATTTTATGCCAAAAGATTTCATCAATACTTTTCAATCAAAAAATTTATCAATGGCAATTTTAGCTGCACAACTGAGTAAATTAAAAAAACTCAAAATTAAAAAGAAAATTAAAAAAATAAATGGCGTAAATGGAAGATTAGAATTGGTTAGAAAATTTCCTAATAATATAAAAATATATATTGATTATGCTCACACACCAGATGCATTGCGAGAAGCTCTTAAATCTTTGAAGAATATTATGAAAAATAAAATTTCAATAGTTTTTGGCTGTGGAGGTGAAAGAGATTTTAAGAAAAGACCTTTAATGGCTAAAATTGTAAAGTCAATGTGTGAAAGAATTTACGTTACAGATGATAATCCAAGAAACGAAAATCCAAAAAAAATAAGAAATCAAATTATAAAACATCTTAAAAACTGTGATTACAATGAAATTGGTTCGCGGTCAAAAGCAATTAAGGAAGCTGTTATAAAAGCAGAACCAAATGAAATAATTCTTGTTGCTGGAAAAGGACATGAAAATTTTCAAGATTACGGTGACAAAGTTTTAGCAATTTCTGATAGGCAAATTATAAAAAATTTAAAAATAAATAAAAAAATAATAAACAAAAGAGATAGAAATTATTTATTTAACTCAAAGATACTCAATTCTGTATTTAAAGATGATAAATTCTATAAAGCTAATGGAATAGCTATAGATTCTAGAAATGTTAAAAAAGACAATATATTTTTAGCTATCAAAGGAAAAAATAATGATGGAAACAATTTTATAAATAAAGCATTAAAAAAAGGGGCAAACTATATAGTTACTTCTAAAAATAAGAAAAAAAATAATAATAAAATTCTAAAAGTGAGCAACACTAGAAATTTTCTAAATGATTTCGCTAAGAACAAAAGAAATAAATCCTGTGCAAATATTTTAGCTATAACTGGAAGTGCAGGTAAAACCTCATTAAAAAATATGCTTTATACCCTCCTTAAAAATTTTAAAAAAACTTATGCTTCTCCTAAATCATTTAATAATCATTACGGAGTGCCATTAAGTCTCTCAAATATAAATTTTGACCATGAATTTGGAGTATTTGAAGTGGGCATGAGCAAGGCTGGAGAAATTAATAAACTTTCAAATATGATTCAACCAAACATAGCTATTATAACAAATATAGCAGAAGCTCATATAGAAAATTTTAAAAGTATAAAAGGAATAGCAAAAGCAAAGAGCGAAATAATAGATAATATTAAAAGCAATGGAACTGTTATTCTAAATCGTGACGATAATTTCTTTAACTTTTTATCAAGGAAAGCAAAACAAAAAAATATTAAAGTGGTATCTTTCGGCAAATCAAAAAATTCTGATGTCAAACTAATTGCAATGAAGACAAAAAAAGACTTTAATCTTATAAACATTAATGCGGGAGGAAAAAAATTTAGATTAAAGGTAGCTAACGTTAATATTTACAATGTTCTAGCCTCTTTGGCTGTCTTATTGATATTAGACACTAATTTTAAAAATAAATTGTCAATATTTCAACAACTTCAACCCTCAGAAGGCAGAGGACAAATGCACAAAATAAAAAGATATAGAAAAAGATTTAATTTGATAGACGAGAGTTATAACGCTAATCCTTTATCGGTGCATACCGCTATTAATAAGTTTGGAGAAATAAATAAAAAAAAAGGAAAAAAATATCTTTTGCTAGGGGATATGCTTGAACTTGGAAACAAATCAGAAAAATATCATAGTGATTTATCTAAACTTATTAACAGATCAGATATTGATAAAGTTTTTATTAAAGGTGAAAAAAGCTTATTTACTTACAAATATTTAAGAAAAAACAAAAGAGGAAATATATTTCAATGCAAGCAAGATATTGATGAAACTTTTAAAAATATAATAACTAATAATGATTATTTAATGATAAAAGGTTCTAACGCAACTGGTTTGAATACGATTAGTAAAGAAATGATAAAAGGAACTAATGCTATTTAACTTACTTACATCTCTAATCGAATATTACTCTTTTTTTAATGTATTCAAATATTTAACTTTTCGCACAGGTTTGTCTGTAATAACATCTTTAACAATTGTTTTTATTATAGGTGGTCCTCTCATAAAAATTTTTTCAGAGAAAATGGTTACCGGCCCCATAAGACAAGATGGTCCCATAGATCATATCATTAAAAAATCAGGGACACCTACAATGGGAGGTGTAATTATAATTATAGGAATGGTCACCAGCACTTTATTATGGGCTGATCTGAATAATATTTATATTTGGACTTTAATATTTGTGTCTTTGAGTTTGGGCTTACTAGGTTTTTTTGATGATTTACTTAAAATTAAATTTAAAAACTCAAGAGGACTTAATTCAAAACTTAAATTTCTTGGTCAACTAGTAATAGGTATTATCACGCTATATATATTGATTAATTTTTCTGAGCATGATTATTTATATAATCTTTACTTTCCATTTTTTAAAAATTTAATATGGCAGATGGGACTTTTTTTTATACCATTTGCATTATTTGTAATTATTGGTTCCTCAAATGCCGTTAATTTAACAGATGGGTTAGATGGTTTAGCTACCGTACCTGTAATGTTAGTGGCACTTTCTTTTACTCTAATATCTTATGTCGTTGGGAACACTATTTTTTCTGAATATTTACAACTTCAATATATTCCTGACGTTGGAGAACTCTCAATATTTTGTGGATCTATAGTGGGATCTTGTTTAGGCTTTCTTTGGTATAATGCTCCGCCTGCTAAAATTTTCATGGGTGATACTGGATCTTTATCTTTAGGTGGTTCGTTAGCTGCTGTAGCAATAATTGCAAAACATGAAATAGTTCTGGCAATAATCGGTGGTCTTTTTGTTCTTGAAACAGTTTCAGTAATTATTCAAGTTATTTCTTTTAAACTCACAGGAAAAAGAATTTTTAAAATGGCGCCTATTCATCATCATTTTGAGCAAAAAGGATGGGCAGAATCGACGATAGTTATTAGGTTTTGGATTATTGCCATAATCTTAGCTTTGATCGGATTAGCAACTTTAAAATTGCGTTAATGAATGTCGCAAAAAATAAAATTAAAAAATTATTCTTTTTTAGTATACGGGCTAGGCTCTACTGGCAAGTCAGTAATTCGATATTTCAAAAAAAATAAAATTTCTAAATATTTTGTTTGGGATGACAATACTAAATTAAGAAAGAATTTTAAAAATAAAAAACCGTTAAACCTCATAGAGACTATAAAAAAAGTAGATTATATAATATTAAGTCCTGGTATCAGCTTAAGAAATACAATAAATAAAAAACAATTGATTAAATATAAGAGCAAAATAATCTCCGATATAGATTTATTGTATTTAAGTGGTAAAAAATTCAAATCGATTGTAGTTACGGGAACTAATGGGAAATCTACAACTGTAAAGATTATAGAACATCTTCTAAAAAGAAATAAATTTAAGGTTAGATCCGGCGGTAATATTGGAACGCCAGTGTTAAACTTGAATATAAAAAAAAATTCTTTTTTGGTTATTGAAGCATCCTCTTTTCAACTATCTCATTCAAAATTTATTCATCCAGATTATGCGTTATTATTAAATATTGCAAATGATCACCTGGACTGGCACGGGTCGTTACAAGACTACACAAGATCTAAACTAAATTTATTTAAATTACAAAAAAAAAATAATTATGCTTTGATTAATAATAAATTTAAAAAAAATTTCAAAACTAAGAAGTTCAAAAGTAAATTGGTTTCAATTAAAAATAAACAATATTTAAAGATTAAGTCTAAAATAAAAAATTCATATTTAAAATCAAGGGCAAACGATGAAAACATGAGCTTTGTTTTTACTTTAGCTAAAAAATTAAGAATAAAAGATAAAGATTTTATAAATTCTATGAAATCTTTTTTGGGATTACCTCATAGATATGAAATTTTTTTAAAATCTAAAAATATAACCTTTATAAATGATTCAAAAGCCACAAGTTTTCAAGCAGCAAAATTTGCTTTAGCAAGTTGTAAGAATATCTATTGGATACTAGGAGGTTTGCCAAAAGACAAAGACAAGTTTAGATTAAAAGAATTTAAAAAAAATATAGTCAAATCGTACATTATTGGAAAAAATATTAATTTTTTTAAATTTCAATTAAAAAAAAATTTAATTAGACACTGTATCTCTAAAAGTTTAAAAAAATCTTTATTAGATATCTCAAAAGATATTAAGATATCTAAAAAATCAAATAATATAATTTTATTGAGTCCAAGTGCAGCCTCATTTGACCAATTTGATAACTTTGAAGATAGAGGAAATGAATTTAAAAAATTGTGTAGAATAAATGCTAAAAAATTTATTTAATTTCAAATTTGATAATTATTGGAGAAACATTGATAAAAAAATTCTTTTCGGTTTTATAATTTTATTTTTTCTAGGTCTTTTTTTTTCTTTTTCATCAACATCTTCATTAGCTGGAGAAAGACTAAATAAAACGTTCTATTTTTTCTTCACAAAGCATCTAATGTTTACAATTTTTTCACTTATCATTATGTTTCTAATTTCAGCGTTTGAAACTTCTTTTTTAAAAAAATTAATTATTCCACTATTTTTAATATCTTTTTTACTTTTATTATTAGTACCTATTATTGGTATAGAAGTAAAAGGCGCAAAGAGATGGCTAGACTTATATTTTTTAAGAATACAACCAATTGAGCTTTTAAAACCTTTTTTTATTCTAGCTTCAGTAAAAATATTAACTTTAGAAAAATTTAAAAACACACAAATAAAATATCTATTAAGTTTCCTTTTATTAGCCTCAATTATAATTTTATTAATTGAACAACCAGATCTTGGTCAATCAATCTTGCTGATAGGAAGCTGGATTGCAACAGTCTTTATTGCAGGAGTAAGCTTGATATACATCTTAAGTTTTTTTCTATTATTTATTCTTTTCCTAGGAAGTTTATTATTTTTTATGCCAGAAAAATTTGGCTATATAATCAACCGTTTAATTACTTTTTTTGACCCAAGTAAAGGTGACAATTTTCAATCATCCAAGGCCTTAGACGCAATTAAACAAGGTGGTCTAAAAGGACAAGGTATGGGAGAAGGTATATTAAAAGATAGTGTGCCAGAAGCCCACACAGATTATATAATAGCAGTTATTGCAGAAGAATTTGGCTCTATTGCATCAATCTTAATTATAACAATTTTTTTATATATCGCTTTTAGAATAATAAAAATTTGTGTTCAAAAAAACGATGAATTTTCAAAAATTTCATTATGCGGACTTACATCATTGCTAATTTTTCAAACATTTATTCATATTGGCGTAAATACGAGCTTATTACCTACAACCGGAATGACTTTACCTTTTTTAAGCTATGGAGGTTCTTCACTTTTAGGAAGCGCTATTCTAGCTGGAATAATTTTGAATTATACAAAAATCAAGTTTGATATTTATGACTGATAAAATGAATAAAGTTTTAATTGCAACTGGTGGCACCGGAGGTCACGTATTTCCAGCCTATGGTTTAGCCAAACATTTTGAAGAAAAAAAAATTAATGTTGAAATTGTTTGCGATAAACGAGGCAACAGGTATTTAAAACAATTTAAAGATATTAAAATTTCAATAATAAATACATCAAGTATTTACAATAAAAATTTCATCCAAAAAATTATCTCGTTCTTAATAATTGTAAATTCAATTATTAAATCTTTCATCTTTTTAATTGGCAACAGACCTAATTTAGTATTTGGCATGGGAGGCTACTCTTCTTTTCCAATTTGTATTGTAGCCAGATTACTTAACATTCCTTTTATAATTTATGAAAATAATTTACACCTTGGAAAGGCAAATAAGTTTTTAATGCCTTTTGCAACTAAAGTATTTGTTGCAAGAAAAGAACTTACTGGAGTTCCAAAAAAACATGAAAAAAAAATTTGTCAAACTGGTAACATTATAAGAAAGGAAATTTTGAAATTTAAAAGAAATTTTGATAACATAAATAACGAAAAAAAGATTAAAATACTTGTTCTAGGTGGTAGCCAAGCTGCAAAAATTTTTGCAGAAAAATTACCAAAAGTTTTTGAAAAATGCAATAAAGATGGCGTATCTTTAAAAATTTTTCAACAATGTTTGCCTGACCAAAGTTCTATTTTGTTAGATTTATACAGAAAAATTAATTTAGATTGTGAGATATTTAACTTTAGCAATGATATTTTGAATTATTTTTCAAAAGTAAATCTTGTCATTACTCGCGCGGGATCATCAATGTTAGCAGAACTAATTAATGTAAAAATTCCTTTCGTCTCAGTTCCTTTACCTTCTTCAGCAGACAATCATCAGTTAAAAAATGCTATTTATTATGAAAAAAATCAGTATAGCTATCTCATAGAAGAAAAAAATTTGGATGAAGAATTATATAAATTAATAAAAGAAATAAATAATAATAGATTTTTATTAAATCAAATGATAGCCAAACAAAAATCATATTCTGATGAATCAGTGTACAATATTATTGATGAAGAAATTAATAAAATTATTAAATGAAAAATATTAATCTAGGCCAGAAAGAAATAATACATTTTATTGGTATCGGTGGTATCGGTATGAGTGGATTAGCTCAAGTTATGAAAAGAATGGGTTTCAAAATTCAGGGCAGCGATCAAAATAGAAATAAGAGCACATCTAATTGTAAAAAATCTGGCATAAAAATTTTTATAGGCCATTCAAAGAAAAATATTAAAAATGCTACCATAATTGTTAAATCTTCTGCAATTAAGAAAAATAATATTGAAATTAAAGAAGCAAAGAATAAAAAAATTCCAATTTATTCTAGAGCAGAAGTTTTAGCCGATGTTGTGTCATTAAAAAAGAATATTATAATAACAGGTTCACACGGCAAAACTACAACTACATCTTTAGTAGCAAAAATTTTATCAGATCAAAATTTAGATCCTACTATCATAAATGGAGGTGTTATTAATTCATTAGGAAGCAATGCAAAGTTAGGTAAAGGTGATTGGTCTATTTTGGAGGCAGATGAGTCAGATGGTAGCTTCTTAAAATTACCAATTAATTATTCGATTGTAACAAATATTGATGTGGAGCACATGGATTATTATAAAAATTATAAAAATCTTGAAAATGCTTTTATACAATTTATTAACAAAACTCCTCCAATAGGCAAGTGTTTAGTCTGTATAGATAATAGAAGTATTAAAAATGTTTTAAAAAAAACAACTAATAAGAACATACTCACTTATGGCTTTAATAAAAATGCTAATTATAGAATTACAAATGCAAAATATAAAATTTCTTTCTCAACTTTTGATTTGCATTATAAAGATTTTAAAGAAAGTAAAAGAATCATAAAGAATATTAACTTAAAACTTTTAGGAGAACATAATGTTCTTAACGCTGCAGCTTCTATAGCGATATGTTTGAATCTAGGAGTAAACATAAATACTATTAAAAAATCTCTAAAAAATTTTTCTGGAGTTCAAAGGCGAATGACAAAAGTTTTTAATAAAAATGAAAATGAATTCTTTGATGATTATGCTCATCATCCAACAGAAATTTCCTCTATATTAGACGGTGTTAAGAAAGTTTATAAAAAAAGAAAAATTATTACAATTTTTGAACCTCATCGTTATTCAAGAGTTATGTCTTTAAAAAATGCATTTTCAAAATCTTTTAAAGAAGCAGATTTAGTTTTGATGTGCCCACTTTATCCAGCAGGAGAAAAGAATAGATTAAATTTTGATAGAATAAACTTTGCAAAGCAAATATCTCAAAATTCAAAAACTCAAGTGGTACTTGTAAAAAGTCAGAACGAAATATCAAATTACTTAAATAAACACTTATTTAAGGATGAAATAATTATAGGTATGGGTGCTGGATCTATTTCTAAATGGATGAGAGAATTAAAGAGTAGTTTATGAATATAGAGAAAAAATATTTAAAGGAAAAATTTGGTAAAAACTTAATAATAAAAGAGAATTTATCAAAATATAATTGGTTTAACCTAGGAGGTCCAGCAGATATATTTTTTCGCCCTGAAAATAAAGATCAACTTAAAGATTTTTTACAAAATATAAAGAATTTAAACTTAAAAATAAATATTATAGGGGCAGGTTCTAATACTTTAATAAGAGACTCGGGCATTAAAGGTGTGGTTATAAAATTAGGGTCTAAGTTTTCTCAAATCAAATTGATCTCTAATAATGTATTAGAGGTGGGTGCTGCAACTTTAGACAAGAAAGTTTCTGATTTCGCGAAAGAAAACAATATTAGTAATATGGAATTTCTTTCATGCATTCCCGGTTCTATTGGTGGTGCGATAATAATGAATAGCGGTTGTTATGGATCAGAAATTTCACAAATCTTAATTTCTATTAAAATTTTGGATCAATTTGGAAATGAAAAAGAGCTCAAAAGGGATGAAATTGAATTTTTTTATAGAGGTTGTAATATTCCAAAAGAATATTTAATTTTGTCAGCAAAATTAAAAGGGACACTATCCTCTAAAAAATTAGTTGCCAAAAAACAAGAAGAATTAATTGAAAGAAAAAAAATGTCTCAACCTAGCAGAATAAAAACTGGAGGAAGCACTTTTAAAAACCATAAACACAAAAAGGCCTGGGAGTTAATAAAAGAGTCTGGTTGTGATAAATTTTCAATAGGCGATGCAAAAATTTCCGAGAAACACAGTAATTTTTTCATAAATAATGGAAACGCAAAAACTTCAGATGTTGAGCAATTAATTAATAAAGTTAAAAAGGAAGTTTATAACAAAACTGGCATAAACCTTGAATTAGAAATCAAAATTATTGGAAATGAAAAATAAAAGAGTTTTAGTTGTTCTTGGTGGAAATTCAGGAGAGAGAAAAGTAAGTCTCGAAAGTGGAAAAGCTTGCATAAAAGCTTTAAAAAAAATTGGATATAAAGTATCCGCTTTTGATCCTAAAAAAAAACCACTCAACTTAATCAATAAGAATAAAGTAGATGTAATTTTTAATGCTTTGCATGGAAAAGAAGGAGAGGACGGGATTGCTCAAAGTTATTTTGAATATTTGAGAATTCCTTATACTCATTCTGGAACAATAAGTTCCTATAATGCTATGAACAAAGTAATTTCAAAGGTAATTTTTAAAAAAAAAAAAATTATTTCACCAAAATATTTCGTAATTGAAAAAGAAAATTACATCAAAAATAAATTAGCCTCACTTATAAAAAAAAATGGTATTAAATTTCCTATTGTTGTCAAACCGATAAATGAAGGATCTAGTCTAGGAGTGAATATTTGTAAAAATATTTTTTTTTTAAAAAAAAGTGTAAAATATCTTTTCAGAAAATATACACAGTTAATTTTTGAACCTTTTATTGGCGGGCAAGAAATTCAAGTTGCTGTTATTAATGGTTCTCCATTAGGAGCTATAGAGCTTAAACCTAAAAGAGAATTTTATGATTATAAAGCAAAATATTCTAAATCTGCAAATACAGTTCATATAATGCCTGCAAATTTAAAAACATCTAAATATAAAGAAGTTATGCAAATAGCGACCAAGGCTCATAATGCTTTAGCATGCAAAGGGGTAACTAGATCAGATTTTAAGTTTTTTAAAAATAAATTTTATTTGTTAGAAATTAATACTCAACCTGGGATGACAAGTTTGTCTTTAGTACCTGAAATAGCAAAGTTCAGAGGTATATCTTTCGAAAAATTAGTTTTAAAAATATTACTTAATGCTGGTCTGAATAGATGAAAAAATCATTCATAGGTTTTTTTCTACTTTTAATTCTACTCACAACATATGTCCCAAAATTTGATTTAAGTAAAAACTTTAATTATTTTATCAAAGAAATCAAAGTAAATGGCAACTCTATTATCAAAGATGAAGAAATATTGAAAAAGTTAAACTTTTTATACAAAGAAAATTTATTTTTCTTAAACATTGAAAAAATTGAAAAAAAATTACAAAGCGAAACTTTTATTGAAAGCTATAAAATAAAAAAGATTTATCCAGATACTCTCAAAATAACTATTGTAGAAAAACTACCAATCGCAATACTTTTCAATAAAAAGAAAAAATTTTACATATCGGACAGAGGAAATTTAATAAATTTTGAAGAAATTGAGATTTATGAAAACTTACCAACAGTTTTAGGAGATAAAGAAAAATTCTATATTTTATATAAAAATCTGAAAGATATAGAATTTCCATTGGAAAAAATAAAATCTTTTTATTATTTTGAAGCAGGAAGATGGGATCTGTTATTGCTGGAGGATAAATTAATAAAACTTCCAATAGGCAATTATTTATTTAGCCTAAAAAACTATATGGAGTCAAATAATGATAAAAACTTTAAAAATTTTAAAATCTATGATTATAGAATAAAGGATCAACTAATTCTTAATTGATAAGTATGCCTAATGAATACCCTCAACTTTTTATTGAAATAAACGAGTCAAAAATAATATTTGTTGCTGGTATTTATGATGAAAATTCAAATTTTTCAATTGTAGAGAAAAATATTCTTTCTTCGGATAAATTTTTTAATGATGATTTAATAGACTTAAATAAATCTGTTGAAATAATAAAAAAAAATATAGAAATAATTGAGAATAAAGTAAGTTATACGTTTAAAGAAGTTTTAGTTATACTTGATAAATTTAATTGTTTCTGTGTTAATGTTTCGGGTTATAAAAGATTAAATCAATCTCAAGTCCTTAAAGAAAATATTTCGTATATTTTAAATTCTTTGAAGTTAAATATTTCAGATAATGAAAAAGATAAAAGTATTCTACATATTTTTAATTCTAGAAGTCTTTTAGATGGTATTATTTCAAATAATCTACCAATTGGATTGTTTGGAAATTTTTATAACCATGAATTGACATTTTTTTTGATGAAAAAAAATGATTTAAAAAATATTAAACAAATATTCAACAAAAACAGTCTTAATGTAAAAAAAATAATTAATAAAAGTTTTATAGAGGGTGCTCACCTAATTGAAGAAAACACGAATATCGACACTTTTTATTTTATCAAAATTAAAAAGACGTCTACAAATATAAGTTTTTTTGACAATTCAGCTTTTAGATATTTTGAAAAATTTAATTTTGGAACAAATTTACTGCTACAAGATATTTCAAAAGTTTCCTCAATTAATTATGAAACAATTTATAATATTTTAATTGGTGAAATTTTAAATACAGAAAATCATGAAAAAAATGAATTTATTGAAAAGGAATTTTTCAAAAATGATAATTTTAGAAAAATAAAGAAAAATTTGTTTAAAGAAATAGTAAAAGCGAGAATAGAAGAAATTTCTAATGTTATTTTATTTAAAAACACTAATATAAAGTCTTCACAATTTGCTACTGAAAAAATTTTTGTTGTTATAGAAGATGATCTTATTTATAAAAATTTTGAAGATGATTTTAATTTTTATTTTTCAAAAGATTTTATAAAAAGTGTAACGATATCAAATGATTTTGAAATTGACTCTATATTCTATAAAGCTGCTCATTTAGCAGCATTCGGTTGGAAAAAAGAAGCCATTCCGATACTACAAACAAAAAGTTCATTAATTACTAGGATTTTTAAGAGTATATTTGAATAAAAATTGTTTTTTTTTGAAACATTTGTTGTTTTAATTTGAGTTATACTATTGGGTATATAATTCCTAATGTTCAAAAATTACCAAAAAACTATAAACGACCGAATTACTTTTAAAGGAATAGGGTTGCACAATGGTCAACCTGTAAACTTAGTTGTAAAACCGGCCAAAGAAAATTTTGGAATAAAATTCTGTAGGGTTGATATAGAAAAAGATAATTTAATCGATGCTAATTATCAAAATGTTGTTGAACCAGTTTTGTGTACGAAGATTAAAAATAAACAAGGTGCCACAGTATCCACAGTTGAACATTTGATGGCTGCTTTTTTTGGGGAAGGAATAGATAATGCCTTAGTAGAAATAGACTCTCCAGAAGTACCAATTTTAGACGGATCAGCTAATGAATTTGTAGAAGAAATTAGAAAAGTTGGAGTTAAGAGCCAAAGAGAAAAAAGAAAATTTATTAAAGTTTTAAATAAAATTGAGGTAAAAGACGGAAAAAAATATATATCAATTGAACCTTTGGATAATGACCTGATCGTAGATTTTGAAATTATATATGATAATCCCTTAATAAGAAAAAGAAGACAAGAGTTTAAATTAAGTAATTCCGATTTAGCAAATATTTATTGCTCGAGAACTTTTTGTTTATATGAGGATATCGATTTTATTAAAAGCCAAGGATTAGCAAAAGGCGGATCACTAGATAATGCAGTAGTTGTAAAAGGAAGTGAAATTTTAAATGAAGACGGACTTAGAAATAGACATGAATTTGTCAATCATAAAATTTTAGATTGTCTAGGAGATTTAATGCTTTCCGGGTATAGATTATCTGGTCACATAAAAACTTCCCAAGGCGGCCATGCTTTAACTAACAAATTGTTAGTCAAATTTTTTTCAAACAGTTCTAATTGGACCTTAGTAAGTGGAGATACTCTTGAAAAAAAAAATCAAGGTAAAGAAACATTAAAAAAATCAGTTTCGGTAAGTATATAATAATACTAAATTTTACGTAATATAATTTATTTGATATGAATAGAGAATGTATCAAAAAATTATTATTATTTTTTTAGCGATTTTCTTAACTTACTCTTGTTCTAAAGAAAATATAGAACTTGAAAACCCAGTCAAAAATGACTCATTTAAATTGTATCAAGAAGCTTACGAAAGTTTTCAAAAGGGAGATTATTTTTATGCAAGTAAGAAATTCTCTGAAGCTGAGTTAAATTTTAGAAATGTAGAATATGCCGCTAAAGCAGCTATAATGTCATGCTATGCATTGTATGGAATAAATTTTTATGACGAGGCGCTTGAGGGTTTAGAAAGATATCTAATGAAATATCGCGCCGATCAAAATGTAATGTATGCCCATTATCTTATAGCAATTATTCATTACGAACAAATTTCAGATGAAAAAAAAGATTTACAGCCTTTATTAGATGCCCAGAAAGAAATTGAATTTTTTTTAAAAAAATATCCAGACTCAGATTACGCACTGGACTTAAAGTTTAAAAAAGACTTAATAATGAACCAATTAGCTGCAAAGGAATTATATGTTGCAAAATATTACATCACTACCCAAAAATGGGTCCCAGCTATGAATAGATTAAAGATAATAATTAAAGACTATGAGAAAACTATTTTTATTGAGGAAGCACTCCATAGACTTGTAGAAATAAATTATCATATCGGTCTAGAACAAGAGGCAAAAAAATATGCTAAAATTTTAGGTTATAATTACAACTCTAGCCAATGGTTTGAGCAATCCTATAAAATTTTAAATAAAGACTATAAGATTGTATCTAAAAATAAGAACAAAGAAAATAAAGGTTTTTTTAAAAGGATTATACAAAAAATAAAATAATAAATCTTTATGAAAAAAAGAGATGAAATAAAAAATTATTATAAAAAAAAATTAGATTTATTAAAAAAACATAATAAACTTTATTTCAATGAAGATAGACCAATAATTACAGATGCAGAGTATGATAATTTAAAAAATGAGATAATAAATTTAGAAAAAAATAATAAATTTTTAAAAAAATTAAATTTAAATAAAAACAACGTCGGCTTTCCACCCTCTAATAAATTTAAAAAAGTTAAACACTTAAAACCGATGCTTTCTCTATCAAATGCATTTGATTGGGGCGATATGAAAGATTTTTTAAGTAAATTAGGAAATTTTCTAAATATCAAACACAAAAATTTCGATCTTCATTCAGAGCCGAAAATTGATGGTATCTCAGCAAGTTTGATTTATGAAAATGGATTTCTCACCAAAGGTTTATCAAGGGGAGACGGCACTACAGGAGAGGACATACTTGAAAATTTAAAAACTATCAAATCAATACCCAAAAAAATTAATGATTCTAACCCGCCAACTTTATTAGAGATAAGAAGTGAAATTTATATAGGTAAAAACGATTTTAAAAATTTAAAAGGAGATTTTGCGAATCCTAGAAATGCTGCTGGAGGATCACTAAGACAAAAAGACCCTGAGGCAACCTCAAAAATACCACTTAAATATTTTGCTTATGGATTTGGAGCCTTTGAACCTATGTCAGTTAAAACACAATCAGAATTTTTAGATAAGATTAAAAAATGGGGTTTCTCTATTAATCCATTAGTAAAAACTGTTTCAAGTTTAGATAAAATTGAAGAACAGCACAAATACGTAGATTCTCTTAGGTCTACTTTAGATTATGATATTGATGGAATTGTTTATAAAGTAAATGATTTAAATCTACAGCAAAGGTTAGGTAATACATCAAGCTCACCAAGGTGGGCGATTGCATATAAATTTTCAGCCGAAAAAGCAGTTACGAAAGTAATTAACATAGTTGTTCAAGTTGGAAGAACCGGAGCAATAACACCTGTTGCAAAAGTTGAACCGGTTACTGTGGGTGGAGTTGTTGTTTCCAATGCAACTTTGCATAATGAGGATGAAATTAAGAGGAAAGATATTAGAATCGGAGATACCGTACAAATTCAAAGGGCTGGAGATGTTATCCCTCAAGTTATTTCTGTAGACAAATCTAAGAGATCTAAAAAAAGCAAAGAATTTCAATTTCCTACAAAATGTCTTTGTGGGTCTACCACTCAAAAAGAAATTAATAAATCTACAAAAAAAGCAGATGCCGTGAGAAGATGCATAAAAGGTTACGATTGTGAATTTATCGCAAAAGAAAAATTAAAACATATAGTATCTAAAGATGCATTTAATATAGATGGATTTGGAAAAAAAGTAGTAGACCAATTTTGGAGTTTAAAACTAATTTCAAAACCATCAGATATTTTTGATATTAATTATAATAAAATCGAAAATCTTGAAGGTTGGGGCGAGTTATCAATTAATAATCTTAAAAAAGCTATAGAAAAATCGAAAAATATTCCCTTAGACAGATTTATTTTCTCAATTGGAATAAGGCATATAGGTCAAGAAAATGCAAAAATTTTAGCTGGGTATTTTAAGTCTATAAAAAAATTTTCTAGTTTTTTTAACAAAAGTGAGAAAAAAAAAGATTTTGAATATTTAGTTAATTTAGATGGTATTGGGGAAACTCAAATAGACTCAATAAAAAATTTTTTCTCCAATTCAAAAAATATTGAAATAATCAATGATCTTATTGAAAAACTAAATATTAAAGATTTTAAGCAACAAAATAAAACTGGAAAGTTTTCAAATAAGAATATCATGTTTACTGGTGGTTTTGAAAAAATGAGTAGATCTGAAGCTAAATTATTAGTTGAAAATAATGGAGGAAAAGTTCTTGGATCAGTAAGCAAAAAATTGGACATTTTAGTTACAGGAAATTCTAAACCAACAAAAAAGAAAATTGAAAACGCAAAGAAATTAAATATTCAAATAATTGACGAAAAGGGGTGGTATAAAATATTAAATTTGTGAACAGGCCTCTTTGAGTTTAATTAACTCTTTTTTATTCATTAAATTTTTAAGATTTTTAAATACAATTTTGTGATAATTATTAATCCAATAAATTTCATTTTTTGTAAGGCTATTCTTATTTATCAATGATTTATCAATTGGGACCATAGTTAAATTTTCAAAAAATAATTTATTATTTGCTTTTTTTACCCTGATTAGATTTTCTATTCTTATTCCAAAGCTACCTTTTTTATAATAACCAGGCTCATTAGAAACAACCATTCCTTCTTTAAAATAAATCTTATTATTTTTTGATATAGCCTGAGGTCCTTCATGGACATTTAGAAAATATCCAACACCATGTCCAGTACCATGTGGATAATCTAAATTAATCTTTTTTAAATATTTTCTTGCAACAATGTCTATCTCAGAACCACTAGTATTCTTCCTTATCTTAAAATTTGCGACTGCAATATGGCCTTTTAAAACTCTAGTAAAAATGTCCTTTATTCTTTTATTATTATTATCTAAAGAAATTGTTCTTGTAACATCAGTTGTGCCAAAACTATATTGCCCTCCTGAGTCAACTAGATAGATGTCTCCTTTTTGTAAAACTCTATTGGTGTTTTTGTTTGCTTTGTAATGTATGATAGCTCCATTAGGTCCTGATCCAGATATAGTTGGAAAGCTTAAGAATTTAAATTCTTTATTTTTTTTTCTAAATTGCAATAATTTTTCTTGAGCCTCAATTTCCGTAATCTTACTTTTTACGTAATTTTTTTTTATCCAAAATAAAAATCTAGTCAAAGCTAAACCGTCAAAAATATGTGATTTAATTATATTCTTAATTTCATTTTTTGATTTAATAGATTTTAAAATACTGATCGGATCAGAATATTTTATAGTATTATTTCTTTTAAAAATATTTTCAAAAAATACCGAACAAGTTTTTGGGTCTACTAAAATATTCTTATTTTTAAATTTTGAGAGAAATAAATCAGAGTCTTTAATACTAATAAACTCTATATTTTTAAACTTATTTCTAAAATAAGCGTCTATTTTTTTTAAATCACATAATAAATAAACTTTTTTATTGATATCCAACATTAAATAAGCATTAGCTAGAGGAGCAAATTCAGAGTCTCGGCCTCTTACATTTAATAACCAAGAAACATTTTCACTGGACGAGATAAACTGACAATCAACTTTAATTTTTTTTAATATCTTTATTATATTATTAATTTTATATTTATAGTTTTTACCTACGGCATGTTCAGGTAAAGTATAAAATTTTTTATTCATATGTTTATTTTCTCTAATCCAAATTTTGTCTATTAAGTTTTGATTAGTAGGAACTAATTTACAAAATGATTTTTTGAAAATTTTATCAAGATCTTGCCTTGTATGAATTCTAGGATCAAAACCTATTTTCAATGTATTTCTTTTAAAAACATGAAACGGGAGGGAGTTAGGTAAAGTAAAAATTTTAAATTTTTTTCCACTTTGGATTTTAGCTTGTAAAGAGTATCTACCATCAACAAATAAAAAATTTCCTTTTTTTAAAATAATTGCAAATCCATAAGAACCAGAAAAACTCGTTATAAATTGCAATCTATCTTTAAACTTAGGCATATACTCACCAAAAAATTCGTCATTTTTGGGAATAATATATCCATCTAAATTGAAAAGTTTAAATAATTTTCTTAATTTATTTATTTTTTCCATTTTAGTAATTTATTTTTTTTAAATCTTTCCCATCCAGGACTTCTGTAGTCCTCATCATGCTCACTTAACGTATCTTGATTAAATTCAAAGTCTTCAATAGATTTATCGATATTTACCTCATTTTTTTCAATACTGTTTGCAGGAATTTCATTAATAAATCTTGACGGCAAAGCATCCATCCAATCTCCATGGTAAGCTCTTTTCATTGCAAAAGATAAATAAGCTTGTTTTCTAGCTCTTGTAATTCCAACATAAGCTAATCTTCTTTCCTCCTCTAAAGCAAAGTCTCCTTTTTCTTCCAAAGATTTTTGATGAGGGAATAATCCCTCTTCCCAACCAGGTAGGAAGACAACATCAAATTCTAAACCCTTGGCAGCGTGCATTGTCATCAAGTTTATTTTAGCGCCTTCCCATTCTTGATCTATAGAAGTAGCTAGCGCAACATGTTCTAAAAAATTCTGTAAACTATCATAGTCCTGCATTGCTCTGAGCAATTCTTTTAAGTTCTCTAATCTATTTTCATTTTCTAGATCTTTTTTATTTTTTAGCACCGCAGAGTAACCAGACTCATCTAAAACTAATTTAAGAAGATCATAATGTTTCATGCTTAAAGAGTCTTTACGCCACTTATGTATCATTTGTATTAATTGTCTTAAGGCTGTTCTTATTTTAGGTTTAAATTCATTTTTCTCTAAAATTTTAATTATGGAGTCTTCAAGGCATATTTTGTTTTGATTTCCAAATGTGTAAATTTGATTTAATGTACTATCACCAACTCCTCTTTTAGGTGATCCAATCACCCTCTCTAAAGCTAAATCATCATATTTTTGATTAATAATTCTTAAATATGCAACTGCATCTTTTATTTCAGCTCTCTCATAGAATTTTATTCCGCCTAAAACTCTATAACCAATACCAACTTGTAAAAATCTCTCTTCAAACTCTCTAGTTTGATAGATAGCTCTTACTAATATCGACATGTCATTTAAAGAATATTTATTTTTAAGATTGTGTTCGATTATATCACTTATACCTTGGGCTTCTTCTTTCCCTGTTTTATAACAATTTAACTTTACTGGCTCACCTTTAGACGCTGATGACCATAATTTTTTTCCAACTCTATTTGTGTTATTTGAAATTAATGATGACGCAGTCTCTAAAATATTTTTTGTGGAACGATAATTTTGTTCTAATTTATAAATTTTACAGTTTTTATATATTTGATCAAAAGTAAGAAAATTTTTTATTTCAGCCCCTCTCCAACTATAAATAGATTGATCATCATCTCCAACACAACAAATATTTTGTTTTTCATTTACTAAAAGATTTAGCCATTTATTTTGAATAAAATTAGTATCTTGAAATTCATCAACTAAAATATACTTAAAATTTTTTTGATAAATCTCTCTTATGTCTGCATGTTCTTCAAAAAGTTTTACACAAAATAAAATTAAATCACCAAAATCAAAAGCATTTAAATCCTTCATCTTTTTTTGATAAATCTCATAAACTTTCAATATAGATTTTATTATAGAACCAGATTTTTCTATTCTTACGTCTTTTGGTAATAAACCTTTGTTTTTCCATTGATCAATATGATACATAATTAACTGCGGAGAAAACTTTTTTGCATCCAAATCTTCAGCCTTGACTATATTTTTTATTAATTTTTTTTGGTCCTCAGTATCTAAAATTGTAAAATTGCTTTTATAATCCAGTGCTTCAGCATGTCTTCTAAGAAACTTTACACTAATTGAATGGAATGTACCTAACCACGGAACAGCATTCGAGCTACCTTTGATATGACTCATTACTCTTTTTTGCATTTCTTTTGCAGCCTTATTCGTAAAAGTTACGCACAAAATTTGATTAGGCCAAGATTTTTTCTTATCAATAATATGAATTAATCTGGTTGTTAAAACTCTTGTTTTGCCAGATCCAGCTCCCGCAACAATAAGATTTGGGCCCTCAGTATTTAATACTGCTTCTTTTTGTTCTTTGTTTAAATTTTCAATTAATTTATCTATGCTACTCATATAAGAGAATTTTAATTTATACACTAGTTGCAAAAATAAAAAAATGTTTTATAAATTTTACAAAACAATTCACAATCATTATTCAAAGTTTTTTAAAATTTTTTACTTTCTTAGGTATCTAATCCCAATGTTTTTAGTCGCAACCGTCCTCTATGTTGCTATTCCAAAATTTTTTGATTATGAAAAAAAAGGAGAAGAGATTAAAAATTTTTTATCGTTGAATTATCAATTAGAAATAAACAGCTATAATTCAATAAAATATAAAATATTTCCTGTCCCCAAAATTAGTTTAGAAAATGTTAATTTAACATTTAACAAAAATTTTAACAATTTTAAAGCGAATAGAATTAATATTTATTTAGACCTCAATAGTATTTATAAAAATAAAATCGTATCAAAAAAAATTTTTATTAATGAAAATAAAATGACAATAAGAGTAGAAGACATAGAATACTTGTTTGATTTTTTTCAAAATCTAAAATTAAAGCTGATTGTTAAAAATTTAGATTTGAATTTAATAAAAGAAAATGACTCTTTAATAAAATTTAAAAATATAAATTTTTCTAATTATGGATTTAAAAAAGATAAAATACAAGGAATGGTATTTGATAAGAGCTTTGAGATATTCCATGATAAAAAAAAAAAGAATTTAGAATTAAAAATTTTAGATACAGGAATAAGTGCAAACTTTAAGATTGTTGATTATGACAAAAATCAATTCTTGGCAGGAACATCCAAAATAAATATTTTAAATAATTATGTAAAATTAGACTATTTAATTAACAAAAATCAAATAGTAATAAATAAATCTAAATTTAGAAATAAAGATTTATCTCTTTCCTTTCAAAACTTGATTAAATTTAAACCTTATTTTGAAATGGACTTAAATTTAAAAATTGAAAAAATTAATTACAAATTGTTTAGCCAATTAGACCTAGAAAAGCTCTTATATAAAAAAGATATAATTAAGAAGTTAAACAGCATAACCAAAATTGAATATAAAGAAAAAAAATTATTACAACATAATTTAATTAAAAAATACAATTCTAAGATATATTTAGAAAATGGAAGAATGAACGACCAAAGTAAAATTGGACTTCCCGGATCATTAGTCCATTGTAAAAATGAGACCACACTTATAAGTGAACCTCCAAGATTTTATTTCAAATGTAGTTTAAAAATAACGAACTTAAAAAAATTCAACAAATATTTTTCAATTTCTAAAAATATAAACAATAAACCAATTAATCTTTATTTTGAGGGTTCAATTAATATTTTTCGGAATAAAATTAATTTTGAAAAAATAAGTATCGAGGAAATTAATTATATTGCTAACAACGAGGATAAAATATTTTTTAAAAAAAATTTTGAAGATACTTTACTTAAAGGTGGGTTTTTCGATATTTTTAAAACCCAAAAAATTAAAAATTTTATTAACGAAATAATTTAAATTTATTTAGGTTGAGTCATTTTTAGAGGACTCATTATCTTATTATACTCTTTTTCGTTTAATAGTCCTGACTTTATAATTTCTTTTTTTAATGTTGTGCCATTTTTATATGCTGATTTTGCTATCTTAGCAGCGCGGTCATACCCAATCTTTGGTGCTAATGCTGTAACAAGCATTAGCGAATTATCTAAAAGTTCTTTTATTCTTTTTTTATCAGCTTTAATTCCTCTAACGCAGTACAAACTAAAAGTTTTAGCTGAGTCACTCATTATTTCTATAGATTGTAAAATGTTGTGAATTATTAGGGGTTTAAAAACATTTAATTCAAAATGACCATGTGAACCAGCCATAGTAATACCATTGTGATTACCAATCACTTTAACACACACCATAGTAACCGCTTCTGATTGTGTTGGATTTACTTTTCCAGGCATGATCGACGAACCTGGCTCGTTAGAAGGTAAAATTAATTCACCATATCCCGCTCTGGGCCCGGATCCTAAGAATCTGATATCATTTGCAATCTTCATTAAACAAACAGCGGTTGTGTTTAATGTTCCAGAAAAATTTACTATTTCATCATGCGCAGCTAAAGCAGCAAACTTATTAGTTGCAATTTTAAATGGTAATTTCGTAATCTTACTTATTTCCTTTACAATTTTTTTATCAAAATTTTTTTTTGTATTTAGACCAGTACCAACTGCAGTTCCTCCTTGAGCTAAGTAATATATTTCGTTCAGTGCATTTTCTATTCTTGTAATACATTTATTTAATTGAGAATGATAACCTGAAAATTCTTGACCCAAAGTTAAAGGTGTAGCGTCTTGCAAATGAGTTCGTCCTACTTTCACAATATTTTTGAATTCTTTAGATTTTTTTTTTAATTCTTTTTCTAACAGCTTTAAAGATGGTAATAATTTTTCTTTTGCTTTAATGGCAATCGAAATATGCATCGCTGTTGGAAAAACATCATTTGTTGATTGAGATTTATTGACATGGTCGTTAGGATGAATTGGTTTTTTTGTACCAATTTTACCGCCCATTAATTGTATAGCTCTATTGGCTATAACCTCATTAACGTTCATATTGGTTTGAGTTCCTGACCCTGTCTGCCAAACTTTTAAAGGGAAATGATTATCAAGTTTTCCTTTTATTACTTCCTCTGAAGCCTTAACAATATATTTGCTTAATCTAGAGTCTAAATCTTTATTTTTTTTATTAACTATTGCAGCTGCTTTTTTAATTATAGCAATTGAATGTATTACAATCGGCCTTACGAGGAAATCGCCTATATTAAAATATTTATTTGATCTTTCTGTAGATGCACCCCAATACTTATCACCAGGCACTTTAATTTTTCCAATACTATCAAATTCAGTTCTGTATTTCATTTGTGATTCTTTGATATAATACACTTATATTATAAAATTTATATGGAGAAAATATGACAAACTTTGAAAGTGTAAAAAAATTTATGCAAACTTTTGGTCAAGAAGTAAGGAGTAAAGCGAGTTTTCCAAATGATAAAATTACTAGTTTAAGGCTTAATCTTATTAAAGAAGAATTACTAGAATTGACGGAAGCTATAGAAAAAAAAGATATAGGTGAAGTAGCCGATGCTTTGACGGACATACTTTACGTTACATATGGAGCAGGTCATGCATTTGGAATTAATTTAGATAAATGTTTTAAAGAAGTTCAAGATTCTAATATGAGCAAATTGGGAGCTGATGGAAAACCTATTTATAACGAGTATGGCAAAGTTATGAAGGGACCTAACTATTTTAAACCAAATTTCAGCAAATTTTTTTCATGATAAAAGAAAATCTTTATTGGATACTATTTGGAATAGCCTTAGGTTTAATTATTTATTTAGTTGATAAATATATTTTTTAATTATTCAATTTAGATTTCCTTGCAATGAAAATATGGCTAAAAAATCCTGACCAATATAACTTATATTTTTTATTTATCAGAAATTTATAGGACGAAGTATTTTTTAAAGCAAAATTTTTGAAATTTCCTTCATCTGGAAATATTTCCACACATATGGCTTTTGGTCTATATCTTTTGAAATCTAGAGATTTCAGCACCTCTAGGTCATGTCCCTCAGCATCAATGTTTAATAAATCTATTTTTTTATTTTTGTACTTAGACTCATCCAAGATTTTTGTAAGTTTTTTACAAGGTATTTTCTTCTCTTTTATTTTACCTTGAAAGATTTTTTTACTTCTATTTCTATTAACTGTAGAAATTTTGGACAATTTTTTTTGATAAAAAAATTTTAAATATCCATTTCTATTTGAAACCGCCAAATTTAAATTAATATCATCGGGTTTTAAAAATTTAAAAAGTTTGATTGTGTATTCACTTAAATCAATATTAATACCATTCCATCCTTTATCGTACAGTAACGCAGTGTTACTTATCTCCAGGGGGTGATAACATCCTACGTCGACATATATACCTTTTTTCTTTTGTTTAAAAATTTTTCTTATAATTTGATCCTCTATATCAAGAGAGTAGGATTTTCTTTTTAAAAAACATCTATTTCGAAAGTATAAATTATGTATAATTTTTATTTTTTCTATAAACTTTTTCATTCTATTAAATTAAAAGCTATCATTTTAGTCGAAAATTAATTTTTAATAATTAGTTGATTTGAAGCTGAAACTATTTTTAAATGAGGATTATTTTCTAACACAGGAAAAATACCACCTATTGGATTCTCATTTATATTTTTATAATGATTCCAAGTAAAATCATCTAATATTATAATTCCATTCTTTTTAATTATCTTAATGCTATTCTCAAAGTCTTTTTTTACATCTTTTGAATGGTGTGAACCATCTATATAAATAATATCAAATTCTTTTTTATTTTTTTCAAAAAATTTATCAGAAGTTAATCTTAAAATTTCAGTTCGATCTTGAAAACTAATTAAATTTTTTTTTAAAATATTAAAAGTTTGTTCCATATTTTGTTTTTTTACATATTTATTTAATTCTTTGTACTCAATGTATGGGTCAACCACTGTTATTTTAAAAAGTCTGAATTGTTCACAAATATGAATAACAGATCTTCCTTCATATGCACCTATCTCCAAGTAATTAAGTTCTTGATTTGTATTAATTTCTCTATTTATTACAATATCCCAAACAGGAATATTGTGAGAAAACCAGTCTCCATCTTTAAAAGTGTATTTATTTTTGTAAAATCTTTTTTTATTCTCAATTTCTGCAATATTTTTTTTTACTATTATTTCTGAAACCCAAAATTTTGTAAAAAAATGAAAAATTTTAAATTTATGGTGTGATCTTTTTTTATATTCTAAAACGTATAAAAACTTTGAAAAAAAAGATTTTAATACACTTTTTCTAATTGCAAATAAAAAATTTACTATAATATACATCTTTTTGATGTCAGTTTTATTTATGTACCACAATATGTAACATATTTTTTTTTAGAGATTGGATTTTTTTGATAATCCGAAATATCAGAGTTATATTTTATTGGATTTTTAATTACATTTAACAACTGAAAAATTTTACTCATATCGTTTTTTTCGGCCGCATGATTTATCGACTCTTCTACTACATGGTTTCTTGGGATAATTATAGGATTTGATTCCTTCATTATAAGTAAAGATTTTTCTAATGACTGATTTTTATATTTAAGACGGACTTTCCATTTTTCTTCCCAATTAAGAAATTCTTGATCTTTGTAAATTTTGTCATTAATTTCTAATTTATTCATCAAATAGCAAAAAGTATTTGTGTAATCAGCTTTATTTTTGTGCATCCAAGCTAATAATTCTACAATTAATTCCTCATCGTTACTATCTTCTTCAAACAAACCCAGTTTATTTTTCATCATTTTAAGCCACTGATTTTTATATTTATTGGGAAACTCTTTTAGAACATTCGATGCAACTTCAACAGATTTTTTACTATCAATATCTATTAATGGAAGTAAACATTCAGCAAATCTTTCAAGATTCCATTTAGTAATTCTGGGTTGATTAAAATAAGAATACCTACCAAGTTTGTCTATAGAACTAAACACTGTGTTAGGGTCGTAATTGTCCATAAATGCACAAGGCCCATAATCAATTGTTTCACCTGAAATAGTCATATTATCAGTATTCATTACTCCATGAATAAATCCAACTCTCATCCAATCGCAAACCAATTCTACTTGTTTATCTAAAACAATCTTTAGCAAATCTAATGCAGGAGACTCAGAATGTTTTAATTCAGGGTAATGTCGATTAATTGTATAATCAAGTAAGGCTTTTAAAATTTTTTGATCTTTTGATATCAAAGCATATTGAAAAGTCCCAACCCTTATGTGGCTTGATGCTATTCGAGTGAGAACAGCTCCCTTTAAATTTTTTTCTCTAATTACATCTTCACCAGTTTTAATTACAGCTAAACTTCTTGTTGTAGGAACTCTTAGATTATACATGCTTTCACTAATTAAATATTCTCTAAGCATTGGTCCAAGAGCAGCTCTTCCATCTGCATTTCTTGAGTAAGGTGTTTGGCCAGATCCTTTAAACTGAATATCTATTCTTTTTTTATTTTTAGTTATGTGTTCACCAACCATATGCACGCGCCCATCTCCCAAAATAGTAAAGTGTCCAAATTGATGACCTGCATATGCTTGAGAAATAGCTTCAGAGCCTTTTGGTAGCTTGTTACCTGAGAATATTGCTGCAATGTCTGCTTTTCTTATTTTTGAAAAATCCAAATCAATATCTTTTGCCAAATCATGATTAAAAATTACAATTTCTGGATTTTTAACTGGAGTTGGATTTATTTTTGACAACATGTAGTTTGGTAATTTCGAATAAGTATTGTCGAATTTCCATCCAATTTTTTTTTCTAGCATATTTTAAGGAGCGTTCTGTTGTAAGATGCTATATATCAATTCCATAGACCTGTTTCATAA
This sequence comes from uncultured Pelagibacteraceae bacterium, assembly GCA_902522955.1. GTDB lineage: Bacteria > Pseudomonadota > Alphaproteobacteria > Pelagibacterales > Pelagibacteraceae > Pelagilacustribacter. The sequence continues at coordinate 4,680 of CABYXR010000001.1, read as the reverse complement.
GAAATATTATTAAATTTTAAGAACTTTTTTAGATTATCAATTCGGTTATCCAGTTTTGTATCTTTGAGAAAATCATGAATTTGATCAAAAGTTATACCATTTAAATTTTTCTTATCAATATCAACGTACTCTTCATATTCCATTCCAGGTATAATTTCTTTACCTTTTTTTGGAGTGATGTATTCCCGATACATAATTTTATCTGAAGTCTCGCTTAGAATATCTAAATATGAAGCAATTTGATTTTCAAATTTTTTTATTATAACGCTTCTATCACTCATATATTTTATTTATAAAGGGGCGTTCTGTTGCCAGGTGCCCATTACGTTTCTTTTTCGTTTCTTAACTCACTTAAGCTCTTCCCTTGATAGGTCCACCATCTTGGTCCATGAACGGAACTCCAATCATAACCCATTTCTCTTAAAATAATATCTGCTGAATTGGTCAAAGAAGTGACCTTATCTCTAAATCTTACTTTTGTTTGATCTACCACTTCACAAGTTATTGTTTTATCTTTATAAAATTCTAATTGAGTCCCTGGTTGAATATTTATCATTTCAAAATTGAATTTTACTCTTTTTTTTCTTGCATTTTCCAAAGCTTGTTTTTCTTGAGGGGTTTCAACTATGTCTTCTTTTGGTGTTACGTTTGTGCCACCCATTATTTCCAAAATTTCTAATATTGATTTGGCCTGTTCAGGCGATGTATAAAAAAATTCTCTCTCTCTTCTTACTCTTTGTTGATCAAAACCTTCATGTATCTTTTTTTCTATTTTTTTTGCATCTTCCTCAACTTTTACTGCATAAAAACATTCGAATGGAAGAGGAACTGATGTATGCCTACTAAGATGTTTAATTCTTTCTTTTAAATTATCGGTTATACCTATTTTAACCATTTCAGGCATAGACTCATTTATTAATATATAAACAATGTTACTCATAATTTTTAGGGGCGTTCTGTTGCCAGGTGCCTATAGTTTTAGTTAATATATTGAATGTACGAATTTTTTGCAAATCTTACTTTAATTGTACATTTAATTTTTATCTTATTTGTTGTTTTTGGTGGACTGATTTTTTTTATTTTTCCAAAAATCATTTATATACACCTCCCAGCATTATTATGGGGAATTTACATAGAACTAACTAATTCTGTTTGCCCATTAACTTATTTAGAAAATTGGTTTTTGTATAAAGGTGAGCTATCAACTTATTCTAATGATTTTATCAATAACTATCTTTTTCCAATAATTTATCCTGAGGGCTTAACTGCTGAAATTCAAATTTATCTTGGCATATCGCTGATAGCTATTAATATTTTAATTTACGGATTAATTTATAAAAATTTTAAGAGAAATTAAGGGGCGTTCTGTTGCCCGGCATTAGATTAAAAGTAGCATATTTGCTTACTTATTAAAACTACTTCGTTGTAAACTTCGTTGCCAGAATGACTTGTTTTCTTTTTAGTTGGTTTTTAGATCTAACACTTCGTTGTAAATTTGATTAGACTAAACAAATGAGAAATTTATTTGATCAATACAATCAACCAGAGAATAAATTAACACATTCACTAGTATCCTGTCTTTATGAAGATAATCAATTATTAAATAGTTTTCTTAAAAGTTTCTGCTCAAACTTCTTTAATCAATCATCCAAACTCTCTATTGAACAACAAACTGTACCAGGTGAATTTCACTCAACTGATGATGAAAATGAAAGAAAAGGTTTACCTGATGCCGTTATCTACGCTGAGGAACAATGTTTAATAATAGAGAGTAAAGTTTCTTCGACACTTACCAAAGATCAATTGATGAGACATGAAAAAACTGTAAGACGAAGAGGATTTAATAATATTAAAGGAATTGGTATTGTGGTTGATTTATTACCAAATGTACGATTAGATAATTGGAAACAAATAACATGGAATCAAGTTTATAGTTGGGCACACAAAGAAATAAAAAAATCTGAATGGGCAAGAAAACTAATTGATTATTTTAATGTATTGGAAAACAATATGGTAGAAAATGAATATTTGAGAGAGGGTTCAATTACAGAATTTACTGGAATTCATTTTGATAATGAAAATCCATATTCATACAGAGAAGGTAAAAGACAATTAAAACTTTTAATTAATAAAGTAAAAAAAAGTAGAATTTTAGATACAGATTTAAACGCTGATTTAAATTCAAAAGGAAGAGGGGGTATAAAAAAAGGCACTGTATGGGATTTCATTACATTTAAATCAAATAACAAAAGTCATTCGTTCACTGGAGCACCACATTTAACATTATCGATTAGTCCAAAATATATAGGTTGTGATTTAACAATTCCGTATAAAATTCAAGGTATTGCTAAGAAAAATTTTTATAGATTGTCTTGGGAAAAATTTGAGTCAATTTTTTATGAAATAGGATGTAACTATAAAAAAAATTTTGGAAATAGCGCAGGATTTAAACCTAGAATAGTACTAGCACAAAGAAGATACCCTAGTCAGAGTTCTCCAGCAATCCATGACGCTCTACTTGAGTTTGATATAAGAACCGCATTTAAAGATCTTTGTTCTGGATTAAAACCTACTCAAAAATATCAACAAGAATGGTTAAAATTAGTTTTTGATATTAATAATAATAAAAAATCCAACATCCAATTTCAAATAGGTGCTGCTTTTAATTATGATCAAAAACACACTCTCATTAACAATAAAGATGCTGATCAGATAATGGTTAAGTCTTATTTATCTTGTAAACCATTAATAAAAGAACTTTTTAAATAGGAAGGGGCGTTCTGTTGCCAGGTGCCACTATTTTTTATCACCCCATTTAAATATCTTTATTATAATAAAAATCGCACCTGGGATAACTATTGCCCAATTAAAAATATTTTCCCACTCAATAATTGTCATAACTTTCTTCGTTTCTTCATCTCTACCGAGATGTTGAAATACATAAAAGAAGTGATTTGCTAATAACAATAAAAACCAATAAATGATCAATAATTTTATTAGCATTTTTTTTTCAAATATTTTCATAGTTTAAGGGGCGTTCTGTTGCCAGGTGCCCCAAACCCCGTTACTTAATTAACAAAGTTAATTAAGCTGCAAGTGCGTAACTTTCGTTAGCATTTGTATATTGGCCCGTAACGTCGGAACCATCTCGTACGAAAGAATAACTTTTAGACATTCGTCGATCCTAATTCACCCCCATAAGTTGTATATGGTGGAGGTGGTGGGTACTGCCCCCACGTCCGTAATGTTTATTACGAGATTCGTTTATCGTCATAGTTGGAAAACCAACACTATTAATATAAAACTCTTATAAATAGATTCAATAAATTTATTCAAAATGAAACTAACAACTGAACAAAAGCAAGAGATTGCCGATCAACAATCTCAAAAAAATCAAACAAAAAGAGTTACATCTCCAGAACTAGAAAAAATTTTATATGAGGCACTTCCAGTTTTAGATCACGGATTTGTGAGAGTAATAGATTATATGGGAGACGATACTTCTATAGTACAATCAGCTAGAGTTTCTTACGGCAAAGGAACTAAAAAAGTTTCCACAGATGAGGGATTAATTAAATATTTAATGAGACACTGGCATTCTACACCTTTCGAAATGTGCGAAATTAAATACCATGTTAAACTTCCAATTTTTATCGCTAGACAATGGATTAGACATCGTACCGCAAATGTAAATGAATACTCTGCGAGATATTCTATTTTAGATAAAGAATTTTATCTTCCAAACAAAGATCAGTTGTCAGCTCAATCGACTTCAAATAGGCAAGGAAGAGGTAATTTAATAACCGGAGAACAAGCCGATGAAGTTTTAAAAATATTAAAAGATGATGCTACTAGAACATATAACAATTATGAAAAAATGCTTAATGAAAGATTTGATGGCTCAACAATTGACGAAGGTAAAGCAGGTCTCGCAAGAGAACTTGCTAGGATGAATTTAACTTTAAACTCTTACACTCAATGGTATTGGAAAACAGATTTATTAAATTTGTTAAACTTTTTATTTTTAAGAGCAGATAGTCATGCTCAGTATGAAATAAGAGTGTACGCAGATAAAATGCTAGACACTGTAAAAAAATGGGTGCCTATTACTCATGCAGCTTTTTTAGATTATAGGGTTGGAGCAATTCATGTTTCAGCAAAAGGTAAAAAAGTTATTCAACAAATGGTTAAAAGTGAAAAAGTAAGCTTTGAAAGTTCAGGACTCTCAAAAAGAGAATGGAATGAATTGATGAATTCTTTTAATTTTAAAGATAAATTAGTCTAATGCTAAGTTTATGCTTTATATTTAAACTTAACAATATTAAGATAAGGATGAGATTTCAGAAAAATAAAAGACAAAATCTTACTTAACTTTAATTTTCTAACTATTCCTAATCTATTATATTCGGTTTGATACATGTCTTCATGGATGGAAATAATTCTGCAATTATTATTTTTTAACAGATTTAAAAATTCATACATATACCGCCTAAATCCATGGTGATTTTTAGTCAATATGTAATTTTCGCCATTAACTTTTTTAATAAGCTGAAAAATTTTTATTTCTAAAAATGCAAGATATTTGTCAATTATCTTTATTATAAAGCCATCACGACTTCTAAAAATTATATAAAAATCTGTTTTTTTATTACCTAATTTTCTCAAATTTTTGAGTAATAT